>JAGZXV010000113.1 GCA_018378255.1 Clostridiaceae bacterium
GATGTAGAATTACCATCCCTATTAACCCCATTTTATTCACTGGCCGTGGACCTAGATAGTTCACGGCCTCTTTTTTATATATTTAGCCACAGGAACAGCTTTCGACGGAACAAGCGGAGTTTTTCAACCCGCGTAAAAAACCACGTAAAAAAACGGATTTTGTCAGTGACTTTCCTGTTCAGATATGATAGAATAAGAAATCAAAAGATTAGTAGTTTTTTCTCAGTGTGTGCCGTTTTAATATAAAAGCGTCCCCACTGCCTGTCTGTATTTCATTTCCAGAATTATATCCCATTTTACGCACTATTCAGGAAAATGCCGGTATTTATTACAGCAGGCGCGTTTTTAAATGTCCGAATGAAAGGTTAGACCGGTTCGGGCAGATATATGGTTGAAAATAATATTTTATGGAGAAGACAAAGGAAAATTATGACCCAATATGAAATATTAAAACAATACTTTGGTTACGACCAGTTCCGTGATGGCCAGGAACTGCTTATCAACAGCATTTTAGAGGGAAGAGATGTGCTGGGAATTATGCCTACGGGGGCAGGAAAGTCCCTTTGCTATCAGATTCCGGCTTTGATGATGGACGGAATTACGCTGGTGATTTCGCCTCTGATCTCACTGATGAAGGATCAGGTCAGCAACTTAAACCAGGTTGGAATTTTGGCGGCATTTTTAAACAGCTCCCTGACCGCGTCCCAGTATTATAAAGTCCTGCAGCTGGCGAGAGAGGGCAGATATCCGATTATCTATGTCGCTCCGGAGCGGCTGATGACGGATGAGTTTCTGCGGTTTGCCCTGGATGATAATGTGAAGATTTCCATGGTGGCCGTTGATGAAGCCCATTGTGTGTCCCAGTGGGGACAGGACTTTAGGCCAAGCTATTTAAAGATTGTGGATTTCATCAACCAGCTTCCGGTGAGGCCGGTTGTGAGCGCATTCACGGCTACCGCCACGGCGGAGGTACGGGATGATATTATCGATATCCTGATGCTGCGCCAGCCGCAGGTGATGACTACCGGTTTTGACCGGGCCAATCTCTTTTTCGGCGTCCAGTCGCCCAAGGATAAATACGCCTGCCTGATAAATTATCTGGAACGGCATAAGGGAGAAAGCGGAATTGTATACTGTCTGACTAGAAAAGTTGTGGAAGAAGTCTGCACAAAACTGGCAGGGGATGGATTTTCCGTAACCAGGTATCATGCGGGCCTGGGTGACCGGGAGAGGCGGGAAAACCAGGAAGATTTTATCTATGACCGGGCCCAGATTATCGTGGCCACAAATGCATTTGGAATGGGAATCGATAAATCCAACGTCAGGTTTGTGGTACATTATAATATGCCTAAGAATATGGAGTCCTACTACCAGGAAGCAGGGCGTGCGGGGCGTGACGGCGAACCGGCGGAGTGCATCCTGCTATATGGAGGACAGGATGTGGTGATGAACCAGTTCTTTATCGATAACAACCAGGACAATCAGGAACTTGATTTGATGACCCGGGCGGTTGTTCAGGAGAGGGACAGGGAACGGCTCAGGAAGATGACATTTTACTGTTTTACCAATGAGTGCCTGAGGGACTATATACTGCGGTATTTTGGTGAATATGGGGAAAATTACTGTGGAAACTGTTCCAACTGCCTTAATCAGTTTGAAACTGTGGATGTGACTGAAATCGCAAAGGCGATTATCGGCTGTGTGGAAATCAGCAGGCAGAGATATGGCGCCAATGTGATCATCGACACCGTGCACGGGGCCAATACGGCGAAAATCAGGCAGTACCGGATGGATGGAAACCCATACTATGCCCAGTTAGCCAAGGTGCCCACCTATAAGCTGAGACAGGTGATGAACCATCTTCAGCTGAATGAGTATTTAGCCGTGACAAATGATGAATATTCCATAGTGAAGCTGACGGGTAAATCCAGGGCTGTGCTGGAAGAGGATGAGGCGGTTGTCATGAAGATGGCAAAAGAACAGGAGCACCCGGCGAAAACGAAGCCGGAAAAAGGAAAGAAGAGCCGGAAAGGGGCCGCGGCCGGCTTTACGGAAGCGGAATTCACCGAAGGCGAGGAAGCATTGTTCGAAAAGCTGCGCACACTGCGGTTTGAGATTGCAAGGGAGGAAAAAGTGCCCCCTTATATCGTGTTCTCTGATAAGACACTGACCCATATGTGCGTGGTCAAACCCCAGTCAAAGGCGGAGATGCTTACGATAACCGGAGTAGGTGAATTCAAATATACCAAATACGGCCAGAGGTTTTTAGAGTGCATAAAAGCAGAAGCCGGGAAACTCTATGAGATCAGCAAAATATCACCTGAAAGTAAGGCGGAATATGCTCCGGGCAGTTCTTCTAAGGAAAAACCGGAAAGTTTTGAATCCTATGACAGCGGATATTTTGGAGAAGACGATCTGTTTTTTAGCAGTGACGGCAGCGAATTTGAGGATTGGACCATAGATCATGTGATGGAAGCCTGGGAAAGCGGAAGCCAGGCTCCGCTGCAGCAGGAACAGGCGCCTGCCGAACCGGTTAAGGCCAATAAGAAAAAAAGCAAAGGGTCAAAAACAGACTTCGTTATGACCCGGGAACTTGCGGAACAGATCCATTATTCGCAGCGGGTGTCTCTCAGCGATTTTATCGGCCAGATCAACGATCTGCGGGATGAGGATGCCATGAAACGGCTGACGATTAAATCGGTAGAACAGAAGCTGACAGAAGACGGATGTTTTGAAGACCGGTTTTATAATGGGATGAAACGCAAGAAACTGACGGAAGGCGGAGAAGCGTTCGGAATCGTGGCCGAAACCCGTATAAGCGAGAAGGGCAATGAATACGATGTATTTTATTATACGGAGAAGGCCCAGCGGGGGATTGTGGAGTGGCTGTTGGGCGTATTCCTGAGAGAAATATAGAGATACTAAGAAACGGAGGTAACGACCTTAATCGTTGACCTGGAGAGTTCAGAGGATTTGTGATGGACACGGAAACAGCTGAACAAAACCCGGCAAACGGTTAAACAGCAACCTATCAAAACCCGAGGTGAATACAATGAAATTTTTTATGATCGAAGGAACCATACTGGATGCCGGAAAAATGAATGAGGAGATTATGAAAATCCACATGGCATATACCCAGAAAGCGATGGATGGCGGCATGATACTGTTATCAGGCTTAAAAGAAGACATGAGCGGGGGAATCTTTATCATGAAGTCGGATTCCATAGAAGAGATTGAGGAATATCTGTCAAATGAACCATTTAAACGGAATGGGATTCAGGATTATAGCGTGACGGAGTTCCAGGTCCATTATATGAATCAGTCTTTAGGCGGGTGGATGAAGTAAAAGATGTGCCTGGGAGGATGAAGCAGGACAGAAAGGAAGGTATTAATTCAATGAACCGGGAAAAAATTATTCAGGCGGTGGATCACACATTGCTGGCCCAGACCGCCATATGGGATGAAATCAGACAGATTTGTGATGACGGGGCCGCTTATCATACGGCATCGGTGTGTATTCCGCCATCATTTGTAAAAGAGGCAAAAGAATATGTGAAGGATGATGTGAGGATTTGTACAGTGATCGGCTTCCCAAACGGTTATAATACGACGGCTGTCAAGGTGTTCGAAGCCGCCGATGCCATAAAAAACGGAGCCGATGAGATCGACATGGTGATAAACATCGGAGATGTCAAAGCGGGACGATATGACCGGGTGGAGGCAGAGATTAAAGCGGTAAAGGAAGCTTGCGGCGGTAAGGTGCTCAAGGTAATTATCGAGACATGCCTTTTGACGGATGATGAGAAAATACGCATGTGCAGGGTGGTTACGGATGCCGGGGCGGATTTTATCAAAACGTCAACCGGATTTTCAACTGCCGGGGCTGTGTTTGAGGATATCAAATTATTCGCTGAACACGTGGGACCTGGGGTGAAGATCAAGGCGGCAGGAGGAATCAGTTCCTTTGAAGATGCTGAAAAGTTTATGGAGCTGGGAGCCGGACGCCTGGGTACCAGCCGGATTGTAAAACTGGCAAAACAGGAAGAACATGAAAAAATGGATGAGGCAGAAGGCGGCGGATATTGATTCGGTAACGGCCGCCTGAACTGTTACAATATATCATTTATAAGAATTTTTAATAAATCAAACACGTTGTATTACCTATATGATATATGGTACACTTACTCTGTATGATAATTTTAAGTGACAATACCATTTGGAGGAAATAATATCATGGGTGGATTTTTCGGTGTAACATCAAGAGAAGATTGTGTGATGGATTTGTTTTTCGGGACAGACTACCACTCTCATCTGGGAACCCGCAGGGGAGGGATGGCGGTATATGGAAGGGACGGCTTTCAAAGAAGCATCCACAATATTGAGAATTCTCCGTTCCGCACAAAGTTCGAACGGGATGTGGAGGAGCTGAAAGGCAATTCCGGCATCGGCTCCATTTCGGACAACGAACCGCAGCCGCTGTTAATCCAGTCTCATCTGGGCAGCTATGCGATTGTGACGGTTGGAAAGATCAACAATGAGACGGATCTGATCCGTCGTGCATTTGAAAACGGACACATCCACTTTATGGAAATGAGCGGAGGCCGTATCAACGCTACGGAGCTCACCGCCGCTATTATAAATCAGAAGGAAAGCATTGTAGAAGGGCTGCTCTATGCCCAGGAAATGATCGAGGGTTCCATGAGTATCCTGATTCTGGCGCCGGAGGGAATTTACGCATCCAGGGACCGTTATGGACGCACGCCTGTGATGATAGGGCGCAAGGAGAATGCCTGCTGTGTATCCTTTGAAAGCTTTGCTTATATCAATCTGGGCTACCGCGATTACGCAGAGCTCGGTCCCGGTGAAATTGTGTTAGTCAAACCCACAGGAATCCAGAATCTGAGCCGGCCGAGAACAGAGATGAAGATGTGCTCATTTTTATGGGTATATTACGGATACCCGACATCCACCTATGAGGGGATTAACGTGGAGGAGATGCGTTACCGCTGCGGGCGGATTCTGGCAGAGCGGGATTTGGGCTGCGGAGCCAATGGAGGCTGTGCGGGCTGTCCGGGACATAAGACGGAGAATCTGAAAAAGGAATCAGGGGAGAGTGTGTACCCGGATATCGTGGCTGGTGTGCCTGATTCCGGAATCGCCCATGCCATCGGCTATGCCAATGAATCCGGCATTCCATTTGCAAGACCATTTATCAAATATACCCCGACCTGGCCCCGTTCCTTTATGCCGCAGAACCAGAGCCAGAGAAATCTGATTGCAAAGATGAAGCTGATCCCCATCGATGCGCTGATCCGAGATAAAAGCCTGCTTTTGATTGACGATTCCATCGTGCGCGGAACCCAGCTTGGAGAAACCACGGAATTTTTATATGAAAGCGGAGCAAAAGAGGTTCATATCCGTCCTGCCTGCCCACCGCTGTTGTTTGGCTGTAAATACCTGAATTTCTCCAGATCCAATTCTGATTTAGATCTGATCACCCGCCGGATCATCCAGAGCCGGGAGGGGGATATGGTGTCCCATGAGGTCCTTGCAGATTATGCTGACCCGGACAGCCGGAATTACCAGGAGATGGTGGAGGAAATCAGACGCCGGCTGAATTTTACGTCGCTTCGGTTCCACCGGCTGGATGACTTGGTAAAATCCATTGGGCTGCCGCCGGAGAAGCTTTGTACTTATTGCTGGAGCGGGAAGGAATAGAAGTTAATAATGATAATCAGCCCCAGTGCCTTTTAAACAAAGAACTGGGGCTGACTTAACAGCAAATGTTTTTAAACAGTGTGATATGACAGCTTTTAAAGTATATCACAGTCCAGTAAAATTTTTTCTACTATTTCCCAAACAGAAAGTGAAGGATTCTGTTTGAAATATTTATATCCCTTATATTGCTGCGGTATATAACCGGATTCTTCATTTCGTCTCATAATAACTTTAGCCCGACGGATCGCTTGACGAACATTGTCAAGATTAAGTTTCCCAAGCACACGTTTAAAGTTATCTGTCTGCTTATACTGCTCAAGATTTTCAAATTTTTCTCCATAGGCCCGATTCAATGGGACAAGGTAATGACTACGATGTGTTAATGGTCTGTTGCAGTCCGCCTTATGTAAAATAATCCAGAGCTCAAATGTAAAGTTGCTGTAACCAAGCCTGTATTTTATGCTTTTTCCGATATTTTGAGCGGCTTTCATCTGGTCTAATGTTATTTGAAACTGTTTTACATGAGAGGATTCTTCACTCTCCCTATCGAATACATGGGTAATTTCTGTATTCCCAAGAATTGTAAGGCGTTTGGCCCGGGCTAGGGGATCTTTTTGTATTTTACTATCCAGTTTAACTATATATTTGGCTTCTGGTTCAGTGTTAATAACACTTTGCAGCCAGTCCAAGTACATTTTTTCGGTTTCACCTTCTACGGAAAAGTAATACGTTCTTTTTTCTTTACGCATATATTACACCTCTTTTCTGTTACACATCAGTTCTTCAAAAATAGGTGTAAAATCTATATCTTTAATGGCGCCATACCGGTCAATAAAATAATTCTTCATGTAATCTTCATTTTTCCGAACACCGGCTTTTCCTGCTGTTCCAAAATCGGAGAGTGAATAGTGACTGCTGAAGTGAGAATCATCATCTCTCTCCACAAATTTGATTTCATCGCGCCGAAAAATATTTCCATTCAAAAAAATGGGATTGTGGGTGTTGAAGATTAATTGTGCATTATGAATATTGATTTCGTCATTGTGAAAGATATTTATAATATTCATTAAAGCCATAGGGTGAATAGATGCATCGAATTCATCAACCACCAAAGTGCCGCCGTTTAACATGGCATTAACTACAAGAGGAAATATATTTATAAAACGTATTGTACCATAGGATTCAAATAATTCAGCGGGGATGGCCGTACCATTACCAATCTCTTTAAATATAGAACATAGCCTGGCTTCATTACTTTCACCTTCAATGACATAACCTATAGCATTGGAATTAATTCCAAAATAATCAGCAGCCTCATTGAGTGTTTTTTCCACGTATACGGATTTCTTTTTAGGGTCACTGAATTTCCGGGTTATAAGCATAGAATCTGCTCTGTAAATTATCATAAACTTTTTTTCAAGCCAATTGCTGATCAATGCAACGAGTTTGGAGCTGAACATTGCCTTAAACCCATTCATCAAAAATAGCTCTTCTGCGTATAAATTACTTTTTGATAAGGCGATTGCTCCTTCAGCATTCTGTTCAAAAGCATTTACCAATAAGTTTTGAATTACGTCTAATGAACCAAATTCTAAACATTCATTTCTTGAGAAAACCATAGAGCCATTAATGGTAAGGATTTCTGTTAAAATCCTGCGTGGATACTCAACATCTAAAAACTTTCCCAAATCAGCAGAAAAAGAATACTCTACCAAGAATTTGTCTGCTATAAACTTAATTGTAAAACAAACAGGTGCGACGGCCTGAAGCGAGTTGTTGGGAATCAGTTCTAATGCGTCTGCGGCTGCATTGGGATTATTTTTATCATCTTCATTTCGAAGATTACCTCTAAGTACAATTGATTTAAAGGTATCCATAGCGCCAATAATATTCGTCTTTCCGGATGCATTGGAGCCGTATATGACAGCAGAACACAGGCTTTTATAGGTTTTCTTACCAATGCTTTCATGAAGCACACTGTAATCCAGCCCCTTTTGTTTTGGAGCCGGAATGAGTGAGAAAATCAATTCCTCCTTAAATGATTTATAATTTGAAGCTTTAAACTCTAATAGCATATAATTCCTCCATTCTGCAAAAAAGATGCAAAACTATATTTATATTATACCCTAAAAGGCGAAAATAAGTCAAATAATTATAATATATTTTGCAAAAAAAACGCAAAATAAATATACAATACTGTTCCTTATTTTAGTAAAAATATAGGGATAATTATCGATAGTACAATTAGATTTCGTAAATGTTTTAAATATAGTTGTAATAGCTGAATAAAAATTGTATGATTACTTTTATGAAAGCTTTTATGAAAGTGAGCCGTTCCCAACCATGAAAATGAATGAAAAACCAATCGAAAAGAAACGTCAAAACAAAACAAAGATCGCCCGCCACATACTCCGCAGAAGGCAGATATCCAGGCCGGAACTGGCTTCGGAATTGGGAATCAGCATGCCGACAATTCTTCAGAACGTAAAAGAACTGATGGATGCCGGGATTGTGGAAGAGGTGGGGGAATATGAATCCACCGGCGGACGAAAAGCGAAGGCATTGTCCGTTGTCAGCGATATCAAATATGCGGCAGGTATCGACATTACGGCAAACCATATCAGCTATGTTATGATCAATTTAAAAGGCGAGGCCGTCTGCCAGAAACGAAGCCGTCTCAGATATGAAAACCTGCCGGGATATTATGAAGACGCGGCTCAGGGGCTGGACCGTTTTTTAGATGAAAACCGGGTGGACAGGCAGAAGATTCTGGGGGTTGGAATATCTCTGCCCGGCATCATTGACAAAGAAAACCATAAACTCATACGGTCCCACATTCTAAATGTGAGCGATATCAACCTGGATTCCATCAGCCGTTTGATCCCCTATCCGGTACATTTTGAAAATGATGCTAACAGCGCAGCTATCGCAGAATTTCAGGGAGCGGATCAAAATGCTGTTTACCTTTCATTGAGCAATACGGTGGGCGGTTCCATTTACATGAACAATTCCATCTATGCGGGGGATAATTTCAGAAGCGCGGAATTTGGACATATGATGATCCATCCTGAGGGAAAGGTCTGCTATTGTGGGAAATGCGGTTGTACGGATGCTTATTGTTCTGCAAAAGTGCTGACCTCCTATGTGGGGGAAGAGGCAGATCCGGCTGACTTTTTTAAGCTTGTGGAACAGAAAGAGCCGGGAGCCGTGAATATTTGGAACCGGTATCTGGATGATCTGGCCGTTGTGATCACTAATCTGAGGATGGCATTTGACTGTGATATTGTGCTGGGCGGTTATGTGGGCGGCTATCTGAAAAATTATATGTCGGAACTGGGCCGGAGAGTGCTGATTTATAATAAATTTGATAATGATATCCTTTATCTTAGAAAATGCAGTTATGAAAAAGAGGCTTCAGCTGTTGGAATTGCCATGACATTTTTGGATGCGTATTTTAAAACACTTTGTTAGATATTTAAAACAGAAACAGTTTCTGGAGTTTTGCCGGCGGCCTCTGGTGTCTTACCTGAACTGCTAAAATGATGTTGCGGTTCACAGCCTCCCGCTGGTGAAACGCCAAGCCCTGTGATTAGCAGCAAAATTCTCCGTAAAAACATATAAAATTATTGACAAATGAGGAGCAAAGGTGCGATAATGTAATTACTTTGATAAAACACTTTATAAAAGTTTGAACGATGAGAAAACGAGTTAAAGAAAAGGAGAATGTGCGATGTTACAGCAAGTAATGACAGCCCCGGGCGTAATCGAATTCCGGGAAATTCCTGTACCGGAAATTGGAGAAAATGATGTGTTGGTTAAGATCATCAAGATCGGTGTATGCGGTTCTGATATCCATGTATACCACGGTGAGCATCCGTTTACCAGCTATCCGGTAACCCAGGGACACGAGGTGTCCGGCGAAGTGGTGAAGGTTGGAAGCGGAGTGACCGGTTTAACCGAGGGACAGAAGGTGACAATTCAGCCTCAGGTTGTCTGCGGGAAATGTTATCCATGCCGCCATGGCAAATATAATCTCTGTGAAGAGCTGAAGGTTATGGGATTTCAGACAACCGGTATGGCATCCCACTATTTTGCAGTAGATGCGGCAAAAGTGACACCTCTTCCGGAGGAGATGAGCTTTGACGAAGGGGCTATGATCGAACCTTTAGCGGTTGCCGTTCACGCCGTGAAAAGGGCGGGAGATGTAAACGGAGCGAAAATTGCAGTTTTAGGAGCCGGTCCAATCGGTATTTTAGTAGCTCAGACAGCCAAAGGCCTGGGTGCCGAAAGTGTCATGATCACCGATGTCAGCGACCTGCGTTTGGCAAAGGCCAGGGAATGCGGTGTGGATTTCTGCGTGAATACCAGGGATAAGGATTTCGGTGAAGAGATGATCCGCAATTTCGGACCGGATAAGGCGGATGTGATTTACGACTGTGCAGGGAATAATATTACCATGGGACAGGCCGTCAAATATGCCAGAAAAGGCAGCACAATCATACTGGTAGCGGTATTTGCGGATATGGGAAAGATCGATCTGGCAGTGCTCAATGACCATGAACTGGATCTGAATACCAGCATGATGTACCGGAATGAAGACTATCTGGATGCGATCCGCCTGGTCAATGAAAAGAAAGTGATGCTGGCGCCGCTGATTTCCCAACATTTTGCATTTAAGGATTATTTGAAAGCATACCAGTACATAGACGAAAACAGGGAAAGCACCATGAAAGTGATCATCAACGTTCAGGAATAGATGGAGGGATGAATATGAGAGCAGAAAATATAACGGGAATCCAGCATGTGGGAATTCCCACAAATGATATGGAGAAGACGCTGGAGTTTTATCATGCGCTGGGTTTTGAAACAGCCTTTGAAACTGTCAATGAGGCTGCGGATGAGAGAGTTGTGTTTTTAAAATGTAAGAATCTGGTTGTAGAGGCATATGAGAACCATAAGGCAGTTGGTATGGACGGAGCCATTGACCATATAGCTCTTGACGTGCTGGATATTGAAGAGGCATTTGCGTGGGTAAAAACATTGGGATATGAAATGCTGGACTCGGAGATCAATTTCCTTCCGTTTTGGGAAGCCGGAGTGCGTTTTTTCACAATTCTTGGCCCCAATCATGAGAGAGTAGAATTCAGCCAAATGCTTAAAAAATAGGTGCGGACGGGACAATGGTATCTTTGATAAGATACAGCCGGAGATAAAACAGGAGTGCTATATAAGGATGTGAAAATGCGCAAAGATGAAAATACGCAAAGACGCCATCCTCATACTGCGCTCCTTTTTTGTCCATTTCTGCAGTTTTGGCTAACCGTTTTGTATACCGTTGATATATGGACGTTTTGCTGGTTTTGTTTATCTAATGAGAACTGCAACAGAGAAGAAAAAAGCGCGGAATGAAATAAAGCGGGATGGAATACCCAAAACCGAAAGCCCCCAGAAAGAAATAACGAATAAGGATGAAGATAAAACGGTTTAATGATATAATAAATCCATATATCATTTCATTCTATTACCAAATTGGTAACCGGTAACCGGAATTGCAGGTGACCGGGGATAGAGAATAATGTCACGAACCACAGGGAAGGAGCAAAAATATGCGGTACAGAAAATTAGGGAAAACAGGACTGGATGTCAGTGAAATAGGTTTGGGTGCGGAATGGCTGGAACGCCATAACACGGAGGAAGTTAAAGCGGTTATAGATCACTGTGAAGCTGCCGGAATTAACATTTTAGACTGCTGGATGTCGGAACCTAAGGTCCGTTCCAATATCGGAGCGGCCATAAAGGGCCGCCGGGACCGCTGGATTATTCAGGGACATCTGGGATCCACCTGGCAGGACGGACAATATGTCAGAACACGGGAAATGACGAAAGTGAAAGAGGCATTTCAAGATCTTCTGACACGGCTTCAGACAGATTATGTGGACTTGGGCATGATTCATTTTGTGGATGAAAAGGCGGAATTTTACCGGATCATAGATGGGGAGTTTATGGAGTATGTAAGGGAGCTGAAGCAAAGCGGCGTCATCCGTCATATCGGAATGAGCACCCATAACCCTGACGTGGCAAAGCTGGCCGCCCTTCAGGGGGAGATTGAGATGATTCTCTTCAGCATTAATCCGGCATTTGACATGCTTCCCTCCAGCGAAGATATGAATGAATATTTCAAGGATACATATGCAAAGGAATTGGGGGGAATTGCACCGGAACGGGCGGAGCTTTACAGAATCTGCGAACGGGAAGGAGTTGGAATCACGGTTATGAAAGGGTATGCGGGCGGAAGGCTGTTTTCAGCGGAGGCGTCGCCCTTTGGGGTCGCCCTTACCCCGGTCCAATGCATTCATTATGCCCTGACACGTCCGGCAGTTGCCAGTATTATGGTTGGATATGATACCACAGAGCATGTGGATGCAGCGGTGGCCTATGAGAACGCTTCAGAGGAAGAAAAAGATTATGCCAGCGTGCTGGCAGGCGCACCCAGTCATGCTTATTACGGACAGTGTACTTACTGCGGCCACTGCGCGCCCTGTCCGGCTGGGATCGATATTGCAATGGTCAATAAACTCTACGATCTGGCTGTCATGCAGGACGAGGTGCCGTCTGCGGTCCGCGCCCATTATGAATGCCTTTCCGCCAATGCAAACGACTGCATCGGATGCAGAGGATGTGAAGAGCGGTGTCCGTTTGGGGTGAAGGTGGCGGAACGAATGGAGAAAGCAGGGGAACTGTTTGGTTAAGAGGGTATTTTTATAATCGATGATATTTTCGATACTGGTTTGGTGTTGCTTTATATTCCCGTTTAAATAGTTTTATAAAATAATTTGCATCAGGAATGCCTGCCATAGTACCGATGTCCTGTATGCTGAGATCAGTGGTGGACAGCAGCCTGGCGGCTTGAGACAGGCGGATTTTCCGGATATAGTTTCCAGGAGTGCTTCCTGTTTCCCGGCGAAAGGCGGATATCAGGTAATTTGTGCTGACACTTAACTCAGCAGCCATCTCTTCAACGGTAAAATGGTGGGCATACTGATGCTCAATATAGTAAATTGCACTCAAAACAAGATTGCTGTATTGATGATTCTTATGTGAGCGGATTTCCCTGCAGAATTCATTTACCATTTTTTCTTTCTCTTTGAAGATATCTTCCACGTTTTTTGCATTAAAGATGGCGACCGTATTATTTCTTGACAGCAGATCAATTGTGGAGGAGGGCAGGCCGGCATGCATGGCGGCAATTCTTGCCATGGTGCGCACAATCGCTGCGCCAATGCGCTCATTTTCTAAAGTTGTACCAATTTCTTTTAAAAAGGCAACATCACGTTGCATATTTCTTAAATTTAAGATAGCGGCATGATAATTACCATGCTCTATATCATACATAAACCGCTGTTCAAGCTGATAGCGTTCCTGAATTAATTCTGAATAATTTTTTCGGAGCATATCACCTTGATCAGGGGTGTTTCTGCCACAATAATCGTAAGTTTTAATTTCCCAGTTTTCTACAGAAGAATCAAGCAGATGAACCAGAGAATGAATGATATGTATAGCATCTTTTTCACTGATGACCGGAAACTGGCTGCGGTAAGCCAGAAAATCATCGCCGGAGAGCTTAGATATCTGGTACTGGTTTTTTTGTTTAAAAAAATCCTGCCTGGTTAGGATTAACGTACAAAAGGGGCCCATAATGACCGGTTTGCCGTTTAAAAGAACCAGGATAAAATGAATTTGAAATTTATCAATCACATGATAGATTTTTTCCGGTTTCATCATTTTAATAAAGTCAGTTAGGAAATCAGAATCAAAAAAAACCTGTGCAGCATGAATCATATGGGTATGGCTGAACGAAGGAATCTGTTCTTCCGTATCCAGATATTGAATGGACAGGTTAAATATATCGCTAATTAATTGACCGGCTGCTTGAAATCGTATATCCATGGGGCCTCCAGCGTGATTTTGTTATATTTACAGTGATTTTATTATATCAGAAAAATATAAAAAGTGATAGTATTGTGGCATAAATAAAATCATAGAAGCTGTCAGGGCAGCAGAAGGAGAAAAAATGAAAGCGGGAAATGAAAAGTATCAAATGGAACATGGCATACATAGAGTAGAACCCTGGAGAATTGTCGGATTCTCAGGCGTAAATCTTGCAGTCAATTTATATATGGGATTGACAATGTATATGTCATATTATCTGAACGGATTTGTAGGGATGGCAGTGATTATAGCCTCCAGTTTTTCTACCATTATGAGGATTTGGGATGGTGTTACAGACCCAATGGTTGGATTTGTTGTTGATAAATTCGGGAACCGCGTCGGCAAGACCAGGCTGTGCATGTGTATTGGGGGAATATTGCTGTTTGTAAACAGTTTTCTGATGTTCCGTGTGACCCATCATTTGCCGGAGGACGGGCCGGTACGGGGGATTTTCTTTACCGTTTTTGCACTGCTGTTTTATATCGGTTACACATTTTTGAATGTGAGTATGCATACCGGCAATGTTTGTTTGACGAATGATCCAAAACAGAGACCGTTTCTGAGTGTGGTCGGAACCATATTAGTCCGTCTTTCCCGCGCCCTTGTTCAGGTATATGTGGCTTCATTGGTAGTAAAATACGGCAAGATGTCTTCCATCGGCGTGTTTGAAGATATGTGGCTTTTGACTGCGGCTGCAGCAAGCATCTGTATTGCAATCGCATTCGTTTCAATCGCACCAAAAGATATACCGGTATTTACAACGGTTTCAAAGAAAAAGCAGAATGTGAAGTTCCGAGACTATTTTAGAATATTGAAGAAAAACCGTCCTCTCCAAATGCTCATTGTTTCGGCTGCAACGGACAAGCTGGCCGCCAGCTGCAGAATCAGTGCAGTCAGTGTTGTTGTATTCGGTATCATTGTAGGCAACTTTCAGTTAAACGGCGGATGGTCTCTTTATACAACCATTTTTGGATTGATTATGATGACTCTGGGCGTAGGCGCAATCGGCGGGAAATTGGGACTGAAAAAGGCCATGCAGGTTGGAAGCTGGGGAGTTGTAATTTTTAATACCATTGCCATTTTGCTGTTTATCTTCGCTGATCCCAAAACATTGAATCTTCCGGGATATGTGAATGGGTATGGCGAGGCATTCTCAGGCTTTACTCTATTTACGGTTGGGCTGTTTCTGCTCTCTATTTTCGGCGAAGGTTCTCAGATGATATGCACCTCCGCAATTCCTCCTATGATAGCAGATATCAATGACTATGAGGCCAGCCAGAGCGGAAAATATATGCCAGGCATGGTGGCAACAATTTATACATTTGTAGATAAAATTATTTCGGCTGCAGCCCCGGCATTGGTAGGCGCGGCATTCGTATGGATTGGGTTTAAAGAGAAACTTCCGGATGTGAATACGCCATATACGGCGTCCCTGTTTGTGTTTGGTCTGTTTTTTTACTATGGCACATCGGTGTTTGGCTCAATCTGCAATATAGTCGCTATGAAGTATTACGAGCTGACGCCGCAGAGAATGAACCAGGTGCGGGAACAGCTTGACATGTTAAGACGAGAAGATTAGAAAGAGGAATGGTATGGTTAAAAATATAAATCAAGGCTGGGAGTTTCAAAAATTGCCGGAGGAACAGATGGATTTGATTTGTGATGCAGACCGGATTATTGTAGATAGCCGTTTATTTGAACCGCTCGATTTGCCCCACACATGGTATGTGGACGGTGATGCTTATAAAGGAACTGTGATGTATAGGAAAAAAATCTTTCTGAAAGAGGAAGCAGGAAAACGGATTTTTCTCAATTTCCAGGCTGCTGACCGGTGGTGTAAGGTGTTTGTGAACGGCCATTATGCCGGAGAACATAAAGGCGGTTATTCTGCCTTTACATTTGACATTACGGAATATAGTCTGATCAATGGGGAAAATGAAATTAAGGTTTTTCTGGATAATGGTTCCTGGAATGAAATTTCCCCTTTGGCAGGTGATTTCACTGTTTTCGGCGGTTTATACCGGGACGTTAATTTAATCATAACAGAACAGATTTGTTTTGACAGAACATATTATGGAACAAATGGTGTAATTGTAAACACAGATATCGATCAAAATGGTATGGGAACAATCCGGGTGGAAACTCATCTTATGGGGATAGATGCAGCTGAAAACATGGAATTGGAATATCAAGTCTTTTTCCAGGGAAGCCAGGTGGCTGTATCTAAAACAGGAACCATAGGCTGTACGGAGCTAATCCGGATTCAGGATCCCGTGTTGTGGAATGGAACAGATGGGGCGGCGCAGTACTGTATTTGTGCAGAACTAAAGGCAGAAGGAAATGTGGTGGATACTGTGGAAATGATGATTGGTTTCCGCAGTGTATCTTTGGATTCCGAAAAGGGATTCTTTCTGAATGGGATCCACAGAAAATTAAATGGTGTTGCCAAGCACCAGGACTATGCCGGTGTATTTGGGGCAACACGGGAGGAACACTGGCTGCAGGACATAAAAGATATTATGGATATCGGGGCTAATAGTGTTCGGCTGTCCCATTATCAGCATCCCCAGGAAATGTACCGCTTGTGTGATGAAAAGGGATTGATTGTATGGGCGGAAATCCCTATGCTGAAGATGACGGAAAATGAGAGAGCATTTGACAACGCATGCAGTCAGCTAAAAGAGCTGATTCTGCAGAATATGCATCATCCATCCATCTGCTTTTGGGGAATTCAGAATGAGATTGCAATGTTCGGTGAGGATGAGATGATGTACCGGAGATTAGAACGTATGAACGCGTTGGTAAAAACATTGGATTCCACACGCATTTGTGCCGGAGCAAATTTATTCTGTGTGAAGAATGGGAGCCGGTTGAACAGGGTTACAGAAGCGGTGGGATATAATATTTATTTTGGCTGGTATTATGGTGAGATGAAGGACAGTGAAGATTTTGTGGAGCAATTCCATAAAGATAACCCGGACGTTCCTCTTGGAATCACAGAATATGGTGCGGACTGCAATTTGGCATATCATTCAGAACAGCCCAAAGTGAAAGATTATTCTGAAGAATTTCAGGCGTTATATCATGAAACGGTCTATCCGTTTTTCCGGGACAGAGAATATATATGGGGCACTTATGTGTGGAATCTGTATGACTTCAGCAGTGAAATCCGGGATGAGGGCGGTGTTAAATATAAAAACTGCAAAGGACTGGTTTCTTACGACCGGAAAATCAAAAAGGATGCTTATTACTACTATAAAGCTCAGTGGTCTTATGAGCCGTTTGTAAAAATAGCCCAAAGCAGGTTCATCAACCGTGTATGCGTTGAAACTGCATTTACTGTTTATTCCAATCAAAAGGAAGTAACGCTGCAGGTAAATGAGGACTGCTATGTACAGCGTTCCGACAGCGGTGTTTTCCACTTTACGGGAATCAGGATAGAGAACGGCATAAATAAGATCAAAGCTGACAGCGGGCTGTGTACAGATAACATTGTAGTCTGCGGCGCAGAAAAAGCGGATGATTCGTATATTTATACAGATCCTGATCCCGGATTAAATGTAAAAAACTGGTTCACTGACATCGTTGAGGAAGAAAAAATATTCCCGGCAGGCCGCCTTTCCATCCGGGAAACTTGTAAGGAACTTCTCGAATACAAAGAAGCTATGAACGTCATCCAACTATTTTCGCCAAAACTTGCAGAACAAATGAGAGAGAGACAGAGCCTGATGCCTTTGGAGAATATTCTGAAATATATGAAAAAAGAAATCTCCGACCAGCAATGCAGAGATTTGAATGCCGCATTAACCGAGATCAGCAAACGGGATAAGACTGGAACGGCGTGAACGCATGAAAAGACAAGTGTAAACGCGATTAAGGAGCGAGAATGGATGATTTAAAAAATAAGCCATTTTATTTAGATGATGCAGAATTAATCTGGCTGGATGATATTTATAATAAACTGAATGAAAAATTAAGTGCGCAGGCTGGGAGACTGGGCAGCATAATCCCATATATTCCCCAAAATGGTTCCTATAATGATATTGATACTCAAGAAGGAATCTATATGTGGACCAACGGTTTTTGGACAGGAATTTTGTGGCAGATGTTTTATGCAACAAATATAAAGTTGTATGCCGATACCGCTAAAAGGATTGAAGAGAGACTGGATGATGCCCTTAACGGTTTTGAGGGACTATATCATGATGTGGGCTTTATGTACTCGTTATCCGCAGTTGCGGACTATCGGATTACAGGCAGTAAAGAGGCTAAAATACGTGGATTACACGCAGCGGCTATTCTGGCAGGCCGTTATAATCCTGCCGGTGAGTTTATCCGGGCATGGAATCAGCCGTCATGGACAAAAGAAGATGTGTCGGGCTGGGCGATTATTGACAGTATGATGAATTTATCCCTGTTATATTGGGCTGGGGATGAAACCGGTGATCCCCGTTTTAGGGAAATTGCACGCCGTCATGCGGACACGATACTAAGATTTTGTTTGCGTGGGGATGGAAGCAGTAATCATATCATTGTATTGGATCCCACCACAGGAGAATATATAGGTAATCCG
>JAGZXV010000114.1 GCA_018378255.1 Clostridiaceae bacterium
ATCCGGGACCTGCTCCCTTTCCTCCATGTGGAACAGGGGAGCCAGGCGGATGAGTGCGTGCGGCGGAATGATCCGGAGCAAAGAGAGGCTGAAGGATGGTCTGGCAGCCGCTGACGGAGAACTGGCCGGTTTTTTAAAACTGGCCCAGAAGCCGGATATCAGGCAGCTTCCTCTGTTTTTCCGGCTCCGGGACATGCTTTTATCCCAAAAAGTCTATCTTTCTGCCATGCTGGATTATGCCGAAAGCGGAGCCGGCAGCAGGGGTTCCGCCCTCTATACGGACAGCGGCGGCAAAAAAACAGATGAGCGGTTTCCCGATCTCTATCAGTGCAGGCCGGACCAGGGGGCGCACGATGGTATAATCCAGGAAATTATCTATAAAGACGGCCGGTGCATTCCCAACTGGCGGCCTGTCCGCCCCCTTCCCGAAACTGATTATTTCTTTGAAAACCAGTGGAAATTATACCGTGAGAGGAATGGGCTCAATGAGCCTTAACAGGTATGTACAAACAGCAATGACAGGAGATATGATATGAAACTAAAAGGCAAAATAGCCGCTTGGTTCTGGATAATTTTTATCGGCGGAAATCTTTTAATGCTGTATGAACTCCTTTTTTCCCGTGACAGCTTAACCGCTTTGATCATCGGATTTCTGATTTTTAATGTGGTCTTCCTCCCCATTATTGTTCGAAACTACGTGGAAATCGAAAATGATGTCCTTACCGTAGCCTTTGGCTTCGGCAAAGATTCAATCAGGATCGGAGAAATCACAGAAATATACCAAACCCACAATCCAATATCCTCCAGCGCCGCTTCCCTGGACCGTATTGTGATTAAGGGCCGCAGAAAAGAGATTATCTTCTCCGTATGCGACAAAGACAGTTTATTCCAGGAAATAAAAAGACAAAATCCATCGGTAATACTTCGCGGGTAGCGGGAAAATGAGAATCGGCTGCCGGCGTTCTGCCCTGGCCCGGCTCCTTCCTGCCCCTGTGCCCCATAGAACGTTCCATATTCCGGATTCGGACATAAGAAACTGTAAGCGTGCAGAATTTTTCTAAAAGCCTTCGGGAAAGACCGCAACTCACTTCGTTCAAACAAGCGGCTCTTTCCCTCAGAACGAAAAATCCTGCGCGCTAACAGTTTCTAATATCCTGCATAGGAATATGGAATGTTCTATGGGGCACAGGGGCAGGAAGGAGCCGGGCCAGGGCAGAACGCCGGCAGCCGATTCTCATTTTCCCGCTACCCTTTATTTTTACGGTATTTTCCCGGCGCCGTCTGGTATTTCTGGCGGAACAGCCGGTTAAAATAAGATATATTATCAAATCCGCATTTCTGCGCTACCATAGTCACTGGTTCTTCCGAGGTAAGGAGCAGGCGTCCGGCCTGAATCATCCGGTAGTCGTTTAAATATTCGGTAAATGGCATTCCCATATATTGTTTAAAGTACTTCATGAAATGGGAATTGCTGTAATAGCACATGGACGCCGCATCTTCTATGGTGATCCTTTCCCCGTAATGGTCTTCTATATATCCTAAAAGCTGTTTCATCCGCTCCCGGGATTTCTTGGGTTTTTCTGCCGGTTTCCAATAATTTCCCCTGAAAATCAGATATAAAAACTGAAACAGAAGCCCTTTTACCGCCAGCTGGTATCCATAAGGCCGGTCCCTGCCTAAGTCATCCAATTGGCGGATGAAGTCCGAAAATCCCTCATATCCGCTTAAATCCCTTTTTATATGCAGAGGGCGGCCGGCTGTTTCTTCCATAAGCGGCATCAGAAATTCCTGGGTGCAGAGATCCTGGTTTCCGGACTGAAGCATGTGGGGGAGAAAAATGATGTTTTCGTACTCCACCGCCTGAGTTCCCTTTTGTCCGATTCCATGAAGCTGGCCCGGAAACACCACGATGGCCTCGCCCTCCCAAATCTCATAGAACACCGTATCTACGGTTATGGCGGCACAGCCCTTTTTTACTGAAATAATTTCCAGCTCCTCATGCCAGTGAACTCCTACCTGGGGAAAGTCTAAGGGGATGGAGCAGGGATAAATATTAAAGGGAAATTCTTTCCCGGCATGTTCTTTCACCTCATGGTAGTCTCTGTAATGCTCCCGTTCCGGGATCTTCATGTCACTCACCGTCCTTTCAATAATTGATAGTATTGTACAATAATAAAACATGATTATGCAAGAAAAAATGGATTAAATATTTTAAAATACAGATAAAAGTACAAAATATAACTGATGACAGCAGGGAACCGGCAATAAGCCGGCCGGCAGCCTGAAAAACAGCCCGGCCGTGATTTGAAAGTTTTACCGCAGCGATATAAACCGATCCTATCAAGAAAGGAAGATCAGACTATGAATAAAAAAGAGTTAGAAAAGATGCTGAAAGACATTTGCAGCAAGGAAGTGGAAGCCTGTGCTGATGAAGAACTGTATACAGGACTTCTCACCATTGTACAGAATATGGCAGCTAAAAAAGAATCCAATGCAGGAAAGAAAAAGCTTTACTACATTTCCGCAGAATTCCTTATTGGAAAGCTGCTTTCCAACAACATGATCAACCTGGGAATTTATGATGAGGTGAAAGCTCTTCTGGCTGAACACGGAAAATCCCTGAGCGCTGTTGAAGAAGTGGAGCCGGAGCCATCCCTGGGAAATGGCGGTCTGGGCCGTTTGGCAGCCTGTTTTCTGGATTCCATCGCGACGTTGGGCCTCAATGGGGACGGCGTTGGGCTGAATTACCATTTCGGCCTGTTCAAACAGTATTTTAAGGACAATAAACAGGATGAACAGCCTAATCCATGGATCACCAACACGTCCTGGCTGACCAAAACCGATGTTACTTACCAGATTCCATATAAAAATTTCACCCTCACATCCAGAATGTATGACATCGAAGTGACCGGCTATAACAACCGCACAAATAAGCTCCATCTTTTCGATGTGGAAACAGTGGATGAATCCCTGGTGGAGGATGGCATCGAATTCGACAAAACGGATATTGAAAGGAATCTGACCCTGTTCCTCTATCCCGATGACAGCGACAGGGCCGGTCAGGTTCTCCGCATTTACCAGCAGTATTTCATGGTCAGCAATGGAGCCAGGCTGATTCTCGAAGAAGCCCAGGCAAAGGGTTCAGACCTTCATGACCTGCCGGATTATGCCGTGATCCAGATTAACGACACCCATCCAACCATGATTATACCGGAACTGATCCGCCTTTTAACAACGGAACATGGTATGGAAATGGATGAGGCTATTGAAATTGTCAGCAAGACCTGCGCATATACGAACCACACCATCTTAGCTGAGGCACTGGAAAAATGGCCTATGGATTATTTTAAAGAAACAGTGCCCCAATTGATTCCCATCATGGAGGTTCTGGACGATAAAGTCCGCAGGAAATTTGATGACCCCTCTGTATATATCATTGATAAAGGGGATCTGGTGCATATGGCCCATATTGATATCCATTACGGATTCAGCGTAAATGGAGTTGCGGCCCTTCATACGGATATATTAAAAGAGACGGAATTGAACAATTTTTATGCCATTTATCCTGAGAAGTTCAACAACAAGACCAATGGAATTACCTTCCGCAGATGGCTGATGCACTGCAACCCTGAATTGTCGGAACTGGTCACTTCCCTGATCGGGGATGGCTATAAAAAGGATGCCATGGAGCTGGAGAAGCTGGGCAGCAAAGAATTTAAAGATAATGAAGAGATTCTTACCAGACTTCTGCAGATTAAAGAGAACAAAAAAGTTGAGTTGGCCGAATACCTGAAGCAGACTCAGAACTTGGAACTCAACCCTGCCTCCATTTTTGACATTCAGATTAAACGTCTTCATGAATACAAGAGACAGCAGATGAACGCGTTATATCTGGTGCACAAGTATCTGGAGATTAAAGCGGGTAAAAAGCCCAAAACACCGATCACAGCCATATTCGGCGCGAAAGCAGCTCCGGCCTATAAGGTTGCCAAAGACATTATCCATATGATCCTCTGCTTACAGCAGATTATCGATCAGGACCCGGAAGTGAGGCCGTATCTGAATGTGGTAATGGTGGGTAATTACAATGTCACACTGGCGGAAAAACTGATTCCGGCCTGTGATATATCGGAACAGATTTCCCTGGCCTCCAAAGAAGCCAGCGGCACAGGCAACATGAAATTCATGCTGAACGGCGCGGTGACATTGGGAACGGAAGACGGGGCCAATATGGAAATCCACCGTTTGGTGGGAGACGATAATATCTATATTTTCGGAGATTCCAGCGAGACGGTAATTGAACGATATAAAGAGGAAACTTACTGCTCCAAGGATTATTATGACAAGAATCCGGCGATTAAAGAAGCTGTGGACTTCATCGTAGGAGATGAGATGATGGCCGTTGGCTGCAAGGAGAATCTGGAAAACCTCTATCATGAACTGCTCACAAAAGACTGGTTTATGACGTTCCCGGATTTCGATGCTTATTGTGAGGCCAAAGAAACTGCGTTCCGGGACTATGAAAACCGGATGGAATGGGCCGGGAAGATGATTGTTAATATCAGCAAGGCAGGATTCTTCTCATCCGACAGGACGATTGAGGAGTATAACCGGGATGTTTGGAAGCTGGAGAACAAAATGAAATAGGATGTTTGCAGATAGATGAGTATAGAATAGGAAAAGAATAAAACAAAAACTGTCTTGGCTTGGTGCCAAGGCAGTTTTTGTTTTATTCTGCCGCATTTTCAATGATAGAATTAATCGAGTTGAGAAGGTTGATTCTCTGCAAGTTTTAGCATTTCGTTTGAGGATTTATCAAGAAAAAGTATATCGAAATCACAGATCACAGCAATTTTTTGAACCATAGTAAAATTAGGTTCGCTGTAACCGGTTTCGTAACCAGATAAAGTAGTTTGTGCGATTCCTAATTTGTTAGCCAAATCCTTTTGACTAAATCCACTTGCTTCTCTCATATATCGAATTAGTTGGGTTAAGCTTTTATCTGCAATCCTCCTCCCCGCCAGATTAACGGTTGCCTAACTGTTAAAAAATCGTTAAAATAAACCCTAAAGGGGGTAAGGGGAAATGAAGGTTCGTTTTGCTGTTTGTGAAGATGAAAAAGATGCCGCAGAAATCCTGAACGGCTATATAAATACGCTCTGCACTGCATTAGGGGAAGAATCAGAAACATTGTTTTTTAAAAGCGGAGAGGAGCTTCTGGAAAATTATCCGGAAAAGCTGGATATTCTTCTTTTGGACATAAAGATGGGAGAACTGGACGGGATCGAAACGGCAAAGAAGATCCGGGAGCAAAAGAAGGATGTATGTATTATTTTTATTACATCCATGGCCCAGTACGCCATAGAAGGATACCGGGTGAGGGCATTTAGTTTTCTGACAAAGCCGGTTCAGTATGAGGATTTCAGGATTGAGGTGACGGCTGCCATAAAGAAGCTGAAAGAGGCCGGGGGGAAGGAACTGATGATCCGGGAAGGTCAGAAGGTGTACCGGGTCAGAACGGTTTCCATTTACTATATAGAAGTGCAGAATCATAAAGTAATCATGCATCTGAAAGGCCGCCGGTTAAGTTTTTCAGGAAATCTTTCAAGCCTGGAAGAAGAGCTGAAGGGGTGGGGATTCGGCCGGTGCCATGTGTCTTTTTTAGTTTCTTATAAATATGTGGCTTCCCTATCTGCCGAGAGTTTAACACTTCAAAACGGTGAACAGATCCCTGTCAGCAGAAGCCGGAAAAAGGAGTTCATGAAGGGAATGGCGAAATACTTGGGAGGAAATGTATAGATGGCTCACGATGTAGTAAAGATTGTACTCAGGATGTTTAACGATATTTTTTCCGTGGTCTATTTTTTCCAGCCCATGAAAGATCAAAAGATCAGTTCCTTTAGGAAATGCGCCGGCTTTTTTGTCCTGTTTGGCATGATCGTTACGGTCTGGCCCAAAGAAATGTGGCCTTATCAGCAGATTGAAACAGTGGCCGCGCGGTTTGCAATCCGCAGCCTCATCACTTTTTTGTACCTTGTATTGACGAAAGAAGGGAAAGCAGCAAAAAAGCTGTATCTGGTTCTGCTGCTCACCATCATATATACTAATTTTACCAATATTTTTATGGCGTCACCTTTTATTGAGTTCCGCACGGAAGAGGCGCCTGTTTTTTCTAATTCTGTGGTCAATGTGATATTCGTCCATCTGGTTCAGCTGGCAGTTCTCTATATGATGCTGCGGTTGGTGAGGAAAGAGTGTGAGTTCAATTCGGAGAGAAAATATAACACACTTTTTATCGGTATCTATCTTTTCATTTCCCTGGTAATCATCTATATGAAACAGTCCATGAAGTTCCGGTATGATTACCAGAACACATTCCATGCCATGTCGGAAATGAGTATTTATTACTATGCATTGGTGGTTCTGGTGCTGGCTGCAGTTGTGGTGGTGGAGCGGTTTTCCAAGACCGAAGGGAGGAAGAGGGAACTGGAGGTAATGCTTTCTTTGCAGAATTACCGTTATCAGGCCCTGGTGGAACGGGAAAAAGTAGAGAATAAACTCCGTTGTCTGCAGCACGATATGAAAAACCACCTTCTGGCCATTCAAAAAATGGCGGATGACAATACGCAGGTAAAAGCCTATATCGAACAGATGAGGGGGGAACTGGAAGAAACCGGCGTGGTCGTGGAAACCGGCAATAAGGTGATAGACGGCCTGATGACCCAAAAGCTGCAATGGGCCCAGGAGCAGGGAATCCGTGTGATTGCAAATATGGATTTGAGGCAATCCGGTTTCATCAAAGAAATCGATCTCTGCGCAATAGTATCCAACGCTGTGGACAATGCGGTTGAAGCATCCGTTCAGGTAAAGGACGAGGACAAAAGACGGATCTATATCAAGGCCGGGAACGTCCAGGGATATCTGGTGTTCCGGTTTATGAATTACTTTGAAAATGATCTGGTCCTGGATGGGGACAGGCTGATTTCGAATAAAGCGGATGATAAACTTCACGGGCTGGGAATACCCAGTATCAAGTATGCACTGGATAAATACCACGGAAGCTATTCGGCGGAAGTGGATGAGAATCATTATTTTGTGTTAAAAATTGTGGTGCCTGTGCCATAGAATTAAAAAGAGATGCCGCACATTTGCAGCAGAGATATCAAGATTCTGCTGCAAATAGGCGCTTGGCAATTATGATATAGATATGAGACTTTCCTTACCGTACCTTCCTCACCGGCTGGATATATTTCCAAAACCGTTCCGGGTTATGATAGAAATAGATCATCCGCCCCGGGGTTCTGTCAAAGCAGTAACCGGTGTCTGTAAAATCGAATTCAGCCATTGCTTTTTCTACCTTTTCTTCCACGCTTCTGTTTTCCTGTTCATAGTCAAAGGGCCCATGCTCAAAAACAATGTACTCGGCTTCGGGGATGTCGGTCATAAGCATCTGCCCGGGCGTCTCACCGCTATAGTCGGCCGGCAGCCGCACGCCGTAACACTCAGCTCGTGGAAAGCCCCAATCGCAGAGCCGTCCCGCCGGATCGCTGATGTAGGCCATGAGCTGGCCGCTGCCGCTGTTGCAGTCGCTGCCTCCGTCGTCGTCCAGTTTGCCTTTGATGCTGTCCAGCAGGCCACAGATTGTCTCCAAATCCTGGCCCGGAATCTGGTTTTGCTTCTGCCAGAAATCCCAATAACCATTGCTTTCATAATTTTTAATGTGCAGAAATTTGTGTGCCGGAACGGTTACAAAGTAAATTTTAATATCATCCGTTGATTTTACCATGCCAATCTCTCCAAATCCTAAAAAGTAGCGGTCGAAAGGGTTTATTTTTGTACGGAGAACCACAGGACAGGGATTTTTCCGGTATTGGCTGGGCGTTATGCCGTAGGTTGATTTAAATGCCCTTGTAAATGCCTCATGTGAGGAAAAACCATAATCAAAAGCGATCTCTAAAAGGCTTTTATCGCTGTCCCGCACCTCTTTCAGAGCGAAGGCCAGCTTTCTCTGCCTTAAATAATCCCTGAACTGCATGCCAGATATTTCTTTGAATTTCCTCGTTGTATAAAATTCCGAATATCCCAGCCTGTGGGAAAGACGGCGCAGCGTCAGGGCCTCATCATTATAATTTTTTATGCTTGTATCAATCTCATCTACGATGATCTGAATCTGTCTCTGCCATTCGTACATTGGTCTGTTTACCTCATTTCTTCCACCCTGCGTTAATTATAAAGGAAAAAGGGAAATGCCGCTTGATTTTAGTTGCACAGCTATGATTAAAAGCATAGCAGTCTCATATAAAATGTCAAGGCGTGCCCTCCATTCGGGACAAATCTCCCACAAACTGTGACACACATCTGACGGAAAGCATTTTTCAGACAAACTCCGGCCAACTACGTCTAAAAAAATACCAACTGCGTCAAAGCGCTTGAAATATACTGAAAAATATAATACATTTTGTACAAAACAACGGTACTGCTGCGAAAAAAAGAAAAATAGCAGAAAAAATAACCAAGTAAAAAAGGAGGAACTATGTCTAAATTATCGATTCGCTGGATTTATGAAGCCTGTTATGAAATGATCCTGCCGGGCGGGGAGCACATCATAACCGATCCGGATATCACAATTCACAAATTCCCTGAATTTTCGGCAGAACAGTTTGAAAGGGCGGATTATATTCTCTGCACCCACACTCATTTTGACCACACATCGGATATTGGATATCTGTCT
Source organism: Clostridiaceae bacterium (assembly GCA_018378255.1). Taxonomy (GTDB): domain Bacteria; phylum Bacillota; class Clostridia; order Lachnospirales; family Lachnospiraceae; genus CHH4-2. The sequence continues at coordinate 8,732 of JAGZXV010000114.1, forward strand.
GAAAAATTTCAGCCCAAATTGATGATTGGAGAGCAGTCGGCCATGCCGCTGGCCCGTTTTTTCAATCTTTCCTTTGCCAATCTCTACCCGGTGGGCAATGGGGAAATCTATGATTTCGGCAATGTGAAGTTCCAGTTCTACAGGGCGAAGCACACTCGCCTGCCGGATCCGGTAAGAGGCAGGCCTGAAAGCACTTTAGGCACAACGGTTCGGAATTTCGGAATTGAAGGACATGGCATTGCGGATCAGTTCGGATGGCTGGAAAACTATCATATTTTAATGACCCTGTCCGACAATTTGAGGATCATGATGGTCAGCGGATACGCGGTGAACCGGGAAATCTACAGGATCGGCAGGGAATTTTGCCCCAATATACTGATCCGCCAGACCGCATTTGACAGCCCGGAAGAATACGCACAGGAATGCGCAGAATTCGGCGCCTCCATCGTGCTGCCCCACCACCATGAAAAGGTGGAAAATAAGTGGAAGATGAGTTTTCAGGAAGCGGCGCAGAAGGTCCGGAAGAAACTGGAAAATATGGGTTCAGACAGCAGATTTTATTTCCCGGAACAGTATAAATGGTATGAGATTGAATTGGGGATTCAGTTAAAGCAATAAAAATATATAAAGGAGTGTAAAAAACTATGAAAAAAAGATTGGCAGTAATTGCGGGGGCAGTTATGATTATGGGTCTGGCGCTGGCGGGATGCAGCCCGGAGGCGGCTAATTCGGCGGCAAAGGAACCGGCGCCAACCACCGCTGCGGCAGCGGAGAAAAAGGAAGAAACTGCCGCTTCCAAGGATCAGGGCACAGCGGCCAAAGAGAGCCAGACAGAGGGAACAGGCACAGAGATTAAATGGCCGGAAGAGAATATCACCCTCCATGTGCCAGGAAGCGCCGGCGGAGCCACGGATACGGCAGCCAGGATCGTGGGCGATTATCTGGAAAAGGCCACAGGCGGCACTGTAGTTGTCCAGAATGAGCCGACCGGAAGCGGAGCGGTTATGTTGGAAAGCATAAGGACATCCGATAATCCCGATTATCATATCGCAATCGTGGGAAGCCAGGGCGTGAACCTGTACCAGAACGGGCAGTATGAATATGATGTGAGGGATGAGGGGCAGTTTACAATCGTGAACAGGGTGATAACCGGAGCACATTCCAATGCCATCGTGTGTTCAAAGGACGCGCCGTTTAAAACATTTGATGAATTTGTAAATTATGCCCATGAAAATCCCGGTAAAGTGAGGGTCGTTATTTCGTCCGGTTCCCTCAGTGAAGCCTATACGGCAATTCTCTGTAAAGGGCTGGATTTGGATGTGAAACTGCTGCAGGCATCCAGCAGTGAGCAGGTGACCAATGTCTTAGGCGGCATGGCGGACATTTTCATCGCCTCCTATAATACGCTGGACGGTTATAAGGGAACCGGTGATCTGGTTCCTCTGGCATTTATTTCCAAAGAACGGGAAGAGGATTATCCCGATGTCCCATCCTTCACTGATATCGGGCTGGGAGATAAAATTGTTAGCGGAGGCCAGTTTATCATCGCATCCAAGGGCATGAAACCGGACGTGGTTCAAAAATTAAATGACCTTTTACTCAAACTGCCGGAAGACCAGGAATTTGCGGACAGGGCGGAAACGACCAATAACCAGTTGGAAGTACTGAACCATGAGGACAGCATTAAGATGTATGACGAAGTATTTGAAATGTATGGAGCGGTCAAATAAAGGCCGGAGAAATGGGGGAAATGATGCAGAAAGAATTGAATAAAGACAGAATCCTGGGATTCATTATGCTTGCGCTCTCTCTGGTTTTCGCATATTACACCACCGGAATTAAACAGACCAACATTGTGGGAGATCCGGGCCCCCGGCTGTTTCCTTATGTGTCTTGCTTTATCATCGGTATTTTCAGCCTGGTGCTGATTGTGCGTAAGAACAGGACACCCTATAAAGCCTATTTATCCCTGGAGCAATGGAAACGTTTTTGGCTGTTATTCGGGATTTATCTGTTAAATTACGGAGCTCTGTATTGGCTGGGATATAAGGTGGCGGTTCCGATGACCGTATTTTTGACCTGTTTCCTGTTTTCCAAAGGAAGCGGAGTGGCCGTTTGGAAGAAAGTGCTCTATGTGGCGGCCGTAGCTGTCGTCATGTATCTGCTGTATGTAAAACTGCTGGAAGTGAATCTGCCGGCAGGAAAATTCAGGCTGTAGCGGATGAAAGGAGAAAATAATGGCTGAAACAATGATCAGCGCCTTTAAAAATGTAGCGTCACCCATCGGGCTGGTTTACATATTGCTGGGCGGAGTGGCCGGAATGGTGTTGGGAGCGATTCCGGGTCTTGGAGGCGGCATGCTTACCGTGGTTCTGCTTCCGCTCACCTATAAAATGGACCCCGGCCTGGCTCTGGGACTTTTGATGGCAATTTATATCGGCAGCACCTCGGGAAGCTGTATCGGTTCCATTTTGCTGGGAATTCCGGGAACCAGTTCTTCCATTCCCACCTGCTGGGACGGATATGAGTTTACGAAAAAAGGAGATCCGGTACGCGCCCTCAGCGCGGCGGTAGTCAGTAATTTTATCGGCACCATGCCTTCTCTTATTCTGGCTATGCTTTTATGTCCGATCATTGCAAAATGGGCAGTTAAGCTGGGGCCATGGGAATATTTCTCCCTGTGCTTCTGCGCCATCACATTGGTTATTGCCTTGTCTAAAGATGACCTGGTCAAAGGGTTTATTTCTATGGGACTGGCCCTTCTGTTAGGATGTGTGGGGACAGATCCGGTGGGCGGAGTAACCCGGTTTACATTTGGTAATATGTATCTGCTGAACGGCATGAACATGGTCAATTTGCTGATGGGGCTTTTTGCGGCCAGGATCATTTTGATGGAATATGCCAAAGATACCAAGAAAAAGGAGGCCGTCAATATCAAGGTGGACCGGTTTTGCTGGCCTTCTAAGGATATAAAAGAACATATGCCCCTGATCGGCCGCTGTTTTGGACTTGGTGCGGTCATAGGCTTTATGCCGGGGCTTGGGGCTGCAACAGCCAGCGTTTTGGCTTATGCCAATGAGAAAAATGTGGCAAAAGACAAAGATCAATGGGGAAAGGGCGCAATCGGCGGCGTTATGGCCCCGGAAGTCGCCAATAATGCGGTGATCGGCGGGGCCATGACCCCTATGATCGCTCTGGGAATTCCGGGAAATGGAGCTATGGCCTATTTTATCACGGCTATGAGCATCCATGGAATCAACGCAGGCCCCCAGCTTCTTCTGCAGAATACAAAAGTGGTGTATACCCTCTATATCGCAGCTATGCTGGCGACTGTGGTCGTGCTGATCGCACAGATGGCCGGAATGCCGTTATTTCCTAAAATGCTGACCACGCCTTATCATTTTCTCTATCCGATCATCATTGTGGTGGCATTTTTGGGAGCGTATTTGACCTCGAACAATGTATTTTCTGTTCTGGTAGCCCTGTTTGCGTGTCTGCTAGGGGTATTTATGGGATTTTTCAAGATTCCGGTCATGCCGTTTATGATGACATACATATTGGGCAGCCTGCTTGAGACAAATCTGCGCCGGGCATTTAACTATGGTGAACACGGGCTTTTGGACTTCTTTACAAGACCTGTTTCCTGTGTACTGCTGATTGTGGCAATGATCAGTATTGTATGGAATTTATTTGGCGACAGGATTAAAGAGAGGAGGAGGAACGGGAAAAGCTGATTTTGCATGGACAGAAGGGTTGAGCGTGAAATATAGGAGGTTTTAAATGGAAGATAAAATATCCGTTCCGGGCCGGTATTCCGGTTATTCCATCCCGGAGTATAACGGGGCAGAACGGTCCAGCCAATATGTGGCCATGAGAGACGGCACCAGGATCGCCGTGGACTATTACAGGCCGGTTAAAAATGGCATTGTGGAGGAAAAACCTCTGCCGGTGGTTTGGCGGCTGACGCCTTATGGCCGCGTCCTCTATGAAAACGGCCGCCTGATTCCAGGCAGGACTTTGAAAGAGGATCCGGCCGGGGATGATTTGGAAAAGATACAATGGGATATTATGGTGGATGTGCTCACTTCTCATGGCTATATTGTGGGCTATGCCGACTGCCGCGGGACAAAAGCTTCCGAAGGCGTGCGCTGGGCCGCAAACAGTGTGGAGGAGGGAATGGACGGGTATGAGATCAATGAGTGGTTCGCCACCCAATCCTTCTGTGACGGCAATACGGGAATGTTTGGCTCTTCTTATACCGGACAGACCCAGCTTGAGGTGCTGAGAACCTGTCCGCCTCATCTGAAAGCGGCCTGTGTCTGCATGACTGATTTCAACAAATACGATGGCTGGGTACGGGGCGGAATCGCCAGGGCATTCGGCAGCCAGCCGGATCAGGATTGCAGGCAGGATATGGAGACAGCCGTCCCTGTGGATGGGGACGAGGAACGCATTCATCTTCAAAAAGCCGTGGAACAGCACATTTATAACGGCAGACAGATTCCATTGTTCCAGAACCTGAAGAACCGGGATGATTGGTGTGAGGACAGTGACAGCCGGTACTGGAACCAGGTCAGCGCCAGCACCTATAAAGACCGGATCAACAGCGGCAGCACTGCGGTCTACCTGATAGGCGGATGGTTTGACGTATTCCGCCGGGATACGGTTATCATGTACCGGAATCTCACCCTGCCGAAGAAGATGATCATCGGGCCATGGTTCCACACCCGGCCGAAACGGGAAGTGAGCCTGGTGCTAGAGCATCTTAGATTTTATGATTACTGGCTGAAAGGGATCGATAATGAGATCATGGAGGAAGATCCCATTTATATAAAAACCATTAACGGAGAAATGGGAAAGGACTGGTCGTTTGTAAAGGACTGGCCTGTTTCCGGAGAAAAACCAATCCGCTTTTATCTCAGCGGGAAACCGTCGGGAACCATTGAATCGGCGTTGGATGGAACCCTTACCGGCACGCCTTATGAAGAGAGGGAAGGCAGCAGCAGTTATGATGCGGTTTTCGATATCGGGGACGGGGTGGAGACGCCGTGTCCGGCGGATTTGGAAAAGAAGGCGGTTACCTATACCACGGAACTATTTGATAAGCCGGTTCATTTCACCGGCCATGGCCTGGCTTCGGTCTGGATCGCAGCTTCGGCGGAGGACATCGACCTGTTTGTGACGGTGACGGATGTTTCCCCGGACGGCAGTGCCAGGCAGATGACGGACGGACATTTAAGGGCGTCCAAGCGGCAGACCCATGTGCCTCCTTATGACTTCTTAAATCTGCCCTGGCACAGGGCAAACCGTCAGGATGAGCAAAAGCTTCAGCCAGGCCGCCCTTACCGTCTGGAAATTGACCTGATGCCGGTTCATTATGTGGTGAAAGCGGGCCACAGGATCCGGGTTTCCTTTACGTGTGCGGAAAAAGGATTTTATTTCCTGCAGCCGGAAGGGGATGTGAGGCTGACGGTTTTTCATAATAAGATATACCCTTCCTATATGGAATTTAAAATGATAGATTGATTAATCTGCCCCCCTTTATGGCGCTGGTTTCGAGTTAGGCTTGAACCGGCGCCTTTTTTATTTCATAGGGAAGTCCAACCTATGGAATGAAGAAGGATTTTAGACCATGGCAGGCAGCGATGTGCAAACATATGAGGAAAACGGCAATATGTTTAATGGCACTTTTCGAAGAAACCGGGAGGGAGATTACCATTGTGCACGCAGTGAGATCCCTGCAATGCTGCGCGACCAGCCGGAAGAAACCCAAGATATGAAAATATTGGAAGAAATAACACTTGATGCGCTTAATATGGAAACGGTTCTTGCATCTCGCAACCGCCATATGGTATTCAGGCGGGAGCATGTGTGGGAGCGGCTAAGTGATGTGGAATATCTTGAAAGAATAGGCGGAGTAAAAATTTCAGTGAGAGATAAAACGTTACATCCTACGGCTGCAGGGCTTCTTATGTTTTAGGTGAGATAGCAGAACTTCCTGGAATAAAATATTCGAGAGCACGGGGGTTGGTAAATGAACTTGTCAAATCAGAAAAAGTACAGACAATTGGAGAAAATAAAGGACGAAAATACAAGGGTTTCAGGTTACAAGGAAGTATATTTTCAATTTGGCGGTATAGCCCCGTCCAATGCGTCCTCTTGACTTAAACGGGCGTATAATGCGGTTATCTGTTCGGGCTTATATGTATTTGCTGTCATGTTCATTCCTCCTGTAATGAACGCCCGACAGACAGGTTGCTATCTTTATTATAGCGGACATCTTTTCCTTTGTCAGCAGGCGTTTTAAGGTTTTCTGATTTTATGAGCCGCTTCATCTTTTCAAAAAGTGGTTCAGAGCCGCCGCAAGAGGTAGACACTTCATAGAATGTGCCGCCGATTTTATAAATCACTGTTTCATCTGCCGGATTGCCCTGTTTCTGCCTATTATCTGTTATTTCCTGTTCCTGTTTCCGTTCCATTCCTGTCCCGTCCTTTCTTTGATTTGCAATGTGATAAGTTTCGTAGCAAGCATAGGAAAAGAGTACCCTTTTCCGAAAATGCGTTGCATTTTGCTTGTTGGGAAGTATCCCAAACCCTCTGATTTTCCTCTCACTACCTACAACACCGAACAAGGCGATTTTGCCGAAGTTTTGAGAAAATTTTATAAAAAACTTTTCTTACTCCTTAATACGAAAAAGTTAGGAAAATGCCAAAGTTATGGAAGAAAAAATGCCGCAATTTGCGACACATTTAAAATACCCAATTATTAAAATCAGAATGCTTGTAGGAATGCACTTGACAGAACGCTGTAATAGATGTAAAATTACTTAGGAAACTAAGAGAAAGGAGCGTAGCATGATTTCACTTACAAAAAGTGCAGCAAGGTATGTCAGTAAACTTTCTAACAAACTTCGCCGGAAATTAGATATGCTTTCTTCGAGAAAAGAGTTTAGCGGGTCGCAGGGGAGAACGCTTCATTTTTTACTTGCGCAAACGGAAGATGTTTTCCAAAAAGACATAGAAGAAGAATATAGCATACGCCCTTCTACGGCAACAGAGTTATTAAAGCAAATGGAAGCAAAGGGACTTATTCGACGAGAGCCTGTTGTGTACGATAATCGGCTAAAGAAGATTGTCTTGACTGATAAGGCTTTGATGTATAAACAACAGGTTGTAGAGGATTTGACCTCATTAGAGGAAACACTTACAAAAGGAATTTCTGAAGAAGATATGGAAGTTTTTTTTGAAGTGATTGAAAAGATGATGGATAATCTGTCTGAATGAATATCCAGATAGATTATCCTTGATCTTAATATATATACTTAGGAAACTAACTTTATAGAAAGAGAGGAATTTTTATGGACAAAGAAAATCAATTTTCACAAGGGAAACTATTTCCCTTAATTTTGAAGTATTCTATTCCGGCAGCAATTTCACTTTTAATTACGGCAATTTACAATATTGTTGACCGTATTTTTGTAGGGAACTTTAATGGAACTTCTGCTTTGGCAGGACTCTCAATCTGTTTCCCACTTTCTTATATGATGATGGCATTTGGACTTACTTGCAGTGCAGGTGGTTCTTCCCTGTTCAGTTTATTTGCAGGAAAAAATGAGCAGAAAAAAATGAATGCTTCATTTGGAAATGCTTTGATATTGGTTGTTATTTTTGAACTTGCATTGACGGCAATTTTGCTAATTTTTGCAAATCCTATTTTGGAAGTTTTCGGAGTAACAGAAACCTCTTATCCGTATGCCTTCGAATATTATCGAATTGTTGCGTTAGGCTGTTTGTTTCAAGGACTTACACAGGTTTTCTGCGATTTCGTCCGAGTATCGGGAAAACCTGTTATGGGTATGTGTGTGACCGGCATAGGAGCAGTAACCAACATTATTCTTGATGCCGTATTTGTTGCAGTTATGGGTTGGGGTGTCACAGGTGCGGCATGGGCTACCGTAATTGGACAAATTTTCTCAACACTATTCGGTATGTATCTTGTTTGGAACGGACACACAAGAGTGGAAATCAAAAAAGAAACATTCCATTTTAATTTCAAGCTATCGAAAGAAATCGTATCCTGTGGATTTTCCTTTTGGATTGCACAAATGGCTATGGGCTTAATTAGTTTAGTCTATAACGGACAGTTGGGAAAATATGGCGGAGATCCTGCAATTAGCGTATATGCCGTTGTTGCAAGTATTATGACCTTTGTGATTATGCCTGCAAGTGGTATCAGTCAAGGTATTCAACCCATTGTAGGAAATAACTTTGGGGCAGGAAATTATAAAAGGGTTATGGCAACCTTGTATCAGGCGTCTGCTTTTTCAGTGGGAATTACGTGTATTGTATGGCTTATCGTGATGTTCTTTCCGGAATATATTTTATTGGCATTTGGTGCTACGGAAGAAATGCTGAAAGTTGGGGTTGTGGGATTGAGAAATAACTTTTGTATTACACCGATTTTAGGATTTGTCATGCTTGTAACAGCCTTTTTTCAGTCGATTGCAAAACCAATCCCGTCTATTGTGATTACATTTTTAAGACAGATTTTGCTCCTGATACCATTTATTTATCTTTTCCCGTTATTATGGGGTATCAATGGGATTTTTATTGCTCAACCCGTCAGTGACGCATTAGCTTTATTATTATCTGTCATTCTTGTTGTAAGAGAAAAACGTCATTTATATAAAATGCTTCCGGCGCTTCCTCATAGAAAAAATGACGCACAGTTAGCAACTGCGGCGAAACTGGAAAATGTATAAGTATATCGGAGAAAAAAATTGAATAAAACGGAATGGATATTGTGTCCTATCTGTGGCAATAAAACCCGGACAATGATACGTAAAGACACCGAACTTAAAAATTTTCCATTATTCTGCCCCAAATGCAAACGAGAAACTTTAATCAATGTAAAACAGATGAATATATCCGTTATCCAAGAGCCGGACGCGTAGACGCAGAGCCGATAACACGCAGATTTCAAATGCAGTTATTGGCTCTGTTATTTTTGTTTGGAGGTATCAATATGTTTATTGGCTGTTGTTCTATTTTGTGTAATCTATTGTTAAAAAAAGAGATACTTTTTTGCAGGAAGTTTGCGCCCATGAGTATGAACATATAAATCATATAAATACATCAAATAATTCTTGTTTTTCTAAACGCCTATGCGGTTTTATACTGCATGGGCGTTTGTTGTAATAGCCCCCTACTGGGAAGAAAGGGGGTGATGAGAAAATGAGGTATTCTGAACAATTCATGGAGCATATCGAATATGCCTTTGCCGCTTTTTGCAGAACTGTTCTCCGTAACGCGGCAATCAGCGCATACCGCGATTTTGGACGGAAGCAGAAGCGGGAAGTATCACTTGACTATCTGATGTCCGAAACGCCCTTTGAGCCGTTCACGACAGACAATTACTTTGAGCAGTACGACATTCCAACTGTTTTTGTTGTGAAAGGGCAGAAAATTGTTGTGGCAAGCAAACGGTTAGCCGACGCATTAGCCAGATTGCCGGAACAGCGGCGCGCTGTCCTAC
>JAGZXV010000115.1 GCA_018378255.1 Clostridiaceae bacterium
CCTTTACCGGTTCCGTCATATGCAACTGCTGCCACATCTTCCGTATTGATGGCATAGGCGATAGCCTGACGTACCCTTTTATCTTTCATGATTCCGCTTTCCGATTCATAATTGCAAGCCATGAAGAGCACCACTACTTCCCCACCGCTGTTGACTTTGAGCGTTTCGCTTCCCTTGCTGAGCAGGTCCGCAACATCTGAGTTTAACGGATCTAAGGCCACATCAATGGTTCCTGCTTCCAGTTCTATCATCTGGACGGACTGTTCCGATATCAGACGGATGATCATATGTTTGATGGCCGGCGCCCCATTCCAGTAATCCTCATTGGCCTCCAGGGTGATATTGTCTCCGCTGACCCATTTCACAAATTTATATGGGCCGCTTCCCACCGGTTCCTGTCCGAACTTCTCACCTTTTTCAGTTACAGCGCTTTCTGAGAAGAGACTGACCTTCACCAGTGAATCCAGCAGCGCGCCAAAGGAGTAATTAAGCCCCACATGTACACTGTAATCATCCGTCTTGGTCACATCATCAAAATTGATGAAATCCAGAGTCGCGCCGATGCTGCTTCCCTTATAATGGGAAAATGTAAATACCAGGTCGTCGGCATCCGCCTTATCCCCGTTATGGAATACAATATCTTTCCTCAAATGAAGGGTGATTCCCAAATTGTCGTCATCCATTTCGTAGGATTCCACCGCGTAAGGCACGATGTTGGCACTGCTGCCGTCATAGCGGAATAACTGGTCAAATACCTGGCAGTACACCCGTTTGATGGCCGCGCTGTCCAGACCGCTTGGGTCTAACGTGGCAGGTTCCACATTGCTGGCCATGATGATGGTATCTTTGCTGGATACGATGCTGCCGGACGTTTCACCGGCAGGCTGATTCTCTTTCGCTTCCGTCACAGCCGTTTCCGTTTTCTGGACAGGTGCCGGTTCTTTGGAACTGCCGCACGCCGCTGATGTCAGCACCATTGCTGCTGTTAAACAAACCGCTATTACTTTTTTCATACTTATGACCTCCTTCATTTGTCATTGGTTAATTGTATCTACATAATGGCAGGCCGCCATATGTCCTTTTGTAATTTCCTGAAAACTAGGGTTTTCATGGAAACATTTCTCCCGGGCATAAATACATCTTGCCGCAAAACGGCAGCCCGGTTTGGGATCAATCGGTGAAGTAATCTCTCCCTTCAGCAAAATCCGTTCTTTTTTCACATCGATATCCGGTACCGGCACCGCTGATAAAAGAGCTTTGGTATAGGGATGAAGAGGGTGTTTAAACAGCTCTTTGGACTGGCAGTATTCCACCATCTGTCCCAGATACATGACCATAATTTCATGAGATATATAGCGCACAACCGATAAATCATGTGTGATAAAAATATAAGTCAGATCCATCTGCTCCTGAAGATCCTGCATCAGGTTCAGAATCTGGGCCTGGATGGAAACATCCAGGGCCGAAACCGGTTCGTCGCAGACAATGAGTTTCGGGGAAAGCACCAACGCTCTTGCAATCCCGACCCGCTGCCTGCGCCCTCCATCCAGTTCATGAGGGTAGGCATCTCTGATGCGCCTCGCTATCCCCACCGTATCCATTATTTCATAAACCCGTTTTTCTATCTCAGCTTTGGAACCGTATTTAAATATGACCAATGGTTCCGCAATCGTTTGAAATACGGTCATGCGGGGATCGATGGAGGACATGGGATCCTGAAATATCATCTGCATTTCCGAACACAGCTCGTATCTTCTTTTAGATGAGAGTTCTGAAATATCCTGTCCGTTATAGTATATTTTTCCGGACGTATGGTCCAAAAGATGAAGGATCACCCGTCCTACGGTGGATTTCCCACATCCGCTTTCCCCTACAATGCCCAGGGTCCGCTTGCGTCCGATGGCAAAGGAAATGTCATCCACCGCATGCAGTCTGCCTCCGGGAGTATCAAAATACTTTTTTAAATGTTTCACTTCCAAAATTGTGTCCATAAAAACCTCCTATTCTGACGCCGGAAGCGCTGGGCCTTTACTGCATCTCACCAAATGTCCCCCACCGGTATCCAAAAGCTTTGGCCTGTCATTTCTGCATTCCTGGTCCGCATAGGGGCACCGGGGATGGAAACAGCAGCCGGAAGGCAGGTTAGACGGGTCGGGCATCATTCCTTTAATCGGCTTCAGCCTTGTCTCTTCCCCGGTTAAACTGGGCAGCGATTCAAACAGGCCGATGGTGTAGGGATGGGCAGTTTCTTTATAAATCTGTCTGGCTGTGCCGTATTCCACGATTTCTCCCGCGTAGACGACAGCAATTTTATCACACATTTCGGCAACCACCCCCAGATCGTGAGTGATTAAAATCATAGAGGTCTTCAGGTCATTTTTTAATTTATTCATGAGATCCAGAATTTGAGCCTGGATGGTAACATCCAGCGCAGTTGTGGGCTCATCTGCGATTAAAAGTTCGGGTGAACAGGCCAGCGCGATGGCTATCACAATTCTCTGCTTCATACCCCCTGAAAACTGGTGCGGGTATTCTTTCAGACGGCCCGCCGGAATTCCCACCATCTCCAGCATTTCTCCCGCTCTTTTCTCCAGATCTCCCCTGGTTTTCAATCCGGAATGCAGCTTCAGAACTTCTATGATTTGTGCTCCTGCCGTATCAATGGGATTCAGCGCTGTCATGGGATCCTGGAATATCATGGATATCTTATTCCCCCTGTATTTTTTCATCTTATTTAACGGCATCTTCAACAGGTCTTCACCTTTAAATTCAATGGCCCCGTTTATGATCTTTCCGGGCGGATCGCTGACCAGGCGCATGATTCCCCGGGCGATCGTAGTTTTTCCTGCGCCTGTCTCCCCCACCAGTCCAAGGGTTTCACCGGCCGCCAAATCAAAGCTGACGCCGTTGACAGCCCGGCAGGTTCCCATATTGCGCGTTATGTAGTGAATGTGGAGGTCCTTTACACTCAACACTTTTTCATTATCCATTAAAGCTTCCTCCTTATTGTTTCAGCCGCGGATCCAGCGCATCCCGCAGCGCGTCTCCCAAAACGTTTAGACAGATGACGCTGAGAACTATGGCCAGACCGGGATATGTGACCAGCCAAGCACATTTTGTAATATAGGATCTTCCTGTGGAGAGCATGGTGCCCCATTCCGGGGTAGGCGGCTGGACACCAAGACCCAAAAAGCTTAAACTGGCTACGGATATGATGGAGTTTGCAACTCCAAGGGTGGCCTGGACGATAATAATCGCCAGCACATTAGGCAGAATGTGCCTGATAATAAGCCTGAACGGCCTGGCTCCAATCGCCCTTGACGCTTCAATATACTCGTTCTGTTTGACTGCGAGTATGGGAGCCCGGACCACCCTGGTAAAACTGGGCACAGCCGAGATTGCGATTGCAAAGACCGTGTTGCGAAGGCCTGCCCCCAGGCTGGTGGCCAGAACAATGGCCATGAGCAGGGAAGGAATCGCCATGAATATGTCCATGATCCTCATAATCACATTATCGACCTTGCCCCCGTAATATCCGGCCAGGGAACCCAATACCACTCCGGCAGCAGTCGAAAGAATTGTAGCCATGATTGCCACAAGAAGGGATATCCTCCCGCCATATAAAACCCTGGAAAATATATCTCTTCCATAGTTGTCCGTACCGAACCAGTATTTGAAACTGGGCGGCTGCAGAGCGTCTGAAATCTGCTGCTCGTCAATTCCGTAAGGAGCCACAAAATCAGCAAATACAGCGGCGAAAATAATAATCAGCAGCACAATCAGACATACAACTGCCAGACGGTTCCTGGAAAACTGATATACGGCATCCCCCATACGGCTGTGGCTTCCTCCCTTTTTCACGCTTTCCCTGCTGTCCGTATTGATCTTCATCACACAGCCACCCCTTTCTCTTCAGAATCCTTATCTCCTTTTCCTCTTTTCAGCCGTTTTCGTCCCTGCACTTTAATCCTGGGATCGATAAATGAATACAGGATATCCACAATCAGGTTGATGATGCTGAAGGAGAATGCCACCAGGAGCACTGCTCCCTGTACAACGGGATAATCTCTGGAGTTAATGGAATCAATCATCAGCTTTCCAATTCCAGGTATGGAAAAAATCTGTTCGGTTACAATCGCGCCTCCCAGCATAATCCCAAACGATATCCCAATCACCGTAAAAATGGGCAGCAGAGCGTTGCGGAGCACATGATGAAGAATAACGGTCAGTTCATTCTGCCCTTTGGCCCTGGCAGTGACCACATAATCCTGCCTGATACACTCCAGCATAGAAGAGCGGGTGGTCCTCAAAAGGCTGGCTGCATTGGAAAATCCGACGGTCATGGCCGGCAGAATCCAGTATTTCCATCCATAGAACCCGGATGCAGGCAGCCAGTGAAGGTTTGCGGAGAAAATGATAATCAATACCATGCCCAGCCAGAAATTAGGCATGGATACCGCAACCAGTCCAATGGTTACAGCCACATTATCAATCCAGGTGTACTGCTTCACTGCCGATATGATCCCGATGGGAAGCCCCATAAGGATCATCATAACCAGACATGCGCTGGCCATTTTCAGCGTGGTGGGATACCGTTCAAAAATCAGCTCCACCACTGGTCTGTTGGATTTAAAGGAATCTCCAAAATCCCCTTTTGTAACGATATTTTTAACATAGCGGACATACTGCGTAATAAAAGGATCGTTTAGTCCCAGTTCCTCCCTCTTTTCTTCTATCGCCTCCACCGGAGCATCATCCCCCAGCATAATTCTGGCAGGATCTCCAGGGGCGAAATGTAGCAGGCTGAAAACCAGGAATGACACGCCGATCAGAACGGGTATCATCATTGCGATCCGTTTCATGATATAATTTATCACTAATAATCCCTCCCTTTCTGTATATTTTTACACGTTGCAGTCTTTCCCACCTTCCCACACTTTTGGTCTTTCACTCATCCGCAAATAATATTCCTCCTTTTCCAATAGCAAAATTTTCCAGACTTATTCCCGTCTTGTTTTGCCTTCGTGCTTTTGTTATAATTAAATAGGCTGTAAATTGTAGCTAAACTATAGCATTGCAATTCATTAAGTGTCAAATTACACAAATTCATAGACATAATAACCATTTTTCATAGATATTGTGTCAGCTTCATTTATAATAGGGGATTGAATAATGGATTTTAAAGAATTGAATTATGTTGTCGCTCTCGCAAGATATCAAAACTATACGGATGCTGCGAAAAGTCTTTTCATCACACAGCCTGCATTGACCAAATGCATAAAAAAGCTGGAATGTGAATTGGATGAGCCGCTTTTTATCAGGAATAAGAATTCTACAATTCCTACAGATTTCGGTTTAAAATATGTTCAATATGCACAAAGCATTTTGAGCTTAAAAGCTACCATGGACAGAGAATTAAAAATGCTCCATGACAGGAAATATCCTGTGCTGAAAGTGGGGATCACCCCGGTATCCGGCCGCTTTCTGTTGTCCCAAACCGCCATTACTTATCAGAAAAAACACCCGAATGTGCAGTTAAGCTTTACGGAGGGAATAACTCTTTCTCTATACGATATGGTGGAAAAGGGGGATTTGGATCTGGCCATATGCGTAGCTCCCGGTTCACCGCCCTATCCTGCCCGGCCGAATTTGCAGATAAACGTGGTGCAGGATACTGAAATCGTGCTCGCGGTTCCTCCCAATCACCCTCTGATCGGCATGGCTGCCATAAGACCTGAATTCCAATATCCCTGGATTCCCCTGGAATGGGCCAGAAATGAAAAATTTCTGCTCCAGCCGGAAGACCAGTTCACCACAATGGCAGCAAGACATCTGTTCAAACAACTGAATTTCCAGCCTGCCTCCATCAACAATCTCACCAACGTGCATTCCGCCATCGATTTAGTCTGCGCGGGCTGCGGCGTAGCCATCGTTACCAACATGCATTTGGCAATTTTAGAGCAAAAAGTCAAATTGACCGCCCTCTCCATAGGAAATCACCCGCTTTACAATAAAACAGCAGCAGTTTACAGAAAGGGAACTGCGCTGCCTCCTTATGCTGTCGATTATATTGATTTGGTCCGTGAGGTTTACAGAGCTATTTTATTGAATATTTAAAGTATGAACACACCCGCCGTCTGAAGAGGCGGAGCCCCTTTAAGGCTAAAATGATTATCCGGCTGAATCCGGTAAAAAAAGCCAACGGGAGCAGAGATATGTAATCACATGTCTCCGCTCCCGTTGGCCCGTTTTCCGGCAATTTTATTTAATTTTATTATTTTCCCGGTACTCCTTAGGTGAAACACCGTACCGTTCCCTGAAAATCCGATGGAAATAGCTGGTATTATCATATCCCACTGCCACGCTGATCTCCGCAACGGATATCTTCGTGTTCAGCAGAAGGAAACCTGCCTGGTTCAGCCTCTTTATCTGCAGAAGTTCCTTATACGTCCGGCCGGTCAGCCTTTTCACCGCCCGGCTCAACCAATAGATATCATAACCAAGGATGCCGGCCAACTCTGTCAATTCCCCATCCCGGTAATTTTCGTCAATATACCGGAGCACCCTCAGCACCAGTTCCTGCTCATAGCTATCCTCATTCTGGCTGATCTTATCAGTATAATGCATCAACTGCAAAAACAATAGCCCCATGGTGATCTGGTTAATGCTTCTTTTATTGGGCTGGTTATTCATCAGCGTCCAGACCATATTTTCCATCAGATTCTGGACCGGAAGCACATCCGACACCTGAAAATGAAGATAGCTGGAATAACCGTTATCCCCTCTCAGACAGCCTACAATAAACTCCCTCAGCAGGTTCTCCTCTTCCCCCATCATCTGAAACGCAGTATCAAAAAATTCCGGCAGAATAATAAAATTAACCGCAATATCATCTTTACCCGCAGGCAGAATCTCCTGTGTCGCATTCTGGTTTAAAAACAGGATTTCTCCTTCTTTTAATTCCACCCTTGTTCCGTCCACAATATGTACCGTGGTTCCCTGGCACATGTAGATCACTTCCACAAAGTTATGTTTATGTTTGGGGAAATACACAAAACGGGTGTGAGGCCGTATTCTGATCAGTCTGCCGTGTTCCAGCATCTTTTTACTGTCCACAACCAGATCCTTTTTTTCCGTATAACGGGTTTTGTCAATTTCGGTCCGGCCGTCTAAAATTTCCCGTTCTTCCTCTGTTATGATGCTTAGCTGGTCTATGATATTCTGGTTCATTTTCATCCTCATTTTTACCTTGAACGTGAAGGCATTTTCAAAAATGCCTTCACGTTTTTATGTTAATGCCCACGTCACCTATGTAAAAATCTTCTCTTTCCACAAAATCTTCTTTTCCTTATTCAGCCGGCACACAACCGAAAAGGCGGGACCCCTTCGGCCATCCGCCCCGGGGTTCCCGCCTTCCCGGCGTTACCTTAGCTTATTAATTAAGATTTTACTTAAAGAGCCCTTTCTTTTTGGTTTCCTTCGTCTCCGTAACCCTTCCGTTCATCGCATCGTCAAACTTTTTGAGCGCTTCCTTCTGCGCCTCATTCAGCTTCTCCGGCACCTGCACTACCAATGTCACATAGTGGTCGCCTCTCTGATTCCTGTTGCGCAGGGATGGAACTCCTTTGCCCTTGAGGCGCACTTTCGTATCGGTCTGGGTTCCCGGACGCACCTCATATTCTACCTGGCCGTCAACCGTCTTGATGCGGATGGTACCGCCCAAAGCAGCCGTAGCAAATGAAATCGGCACAGTGGAGAATATGCTGGTATCCTTACGGATGAATACAGGATGTTTGGAAACAACTGCTTCTACCAGCAAATCGCCCCGCTCTCCGCCGTTGACGCCCGGCTCTCCCGCTCCGGAAAGGCGGACACTCATGCCGTCGTCAATGCCGGCCGGAATATTGACTTTAAATTTCTTCTTTCTTGTAATATATCCGGTTCCCCGGCAGTCCGGACATTTCTCTTTGATAATTTTACCTGTACCTGAGCAGTCCGGGCATGTCTGGACATTCTGCACCTGGCCGAATAAGGACTGCTGGGTGTACATAATTTTACCTTTACCGTTACACTTAGGACAGGTTTCCGGTGAAGTTCCCGCCTTTGCCCCGGTTCCGTGACAGGAAGAACACTCTTCCTTAAAATTGATCTCTATCTCTTTTTCACAGCCAAATATAGCCTCCTCAAACGTAATTCGGATGCTCGTTCTCAGATTAGCGCCCTTCATAGGTCCGTTATAGCGCGCACCACCGCGGCTGCTTCTGCCGCCGCCAAAGATATCCCCGAAAATGTCTCCGAAAATATCTCCCATGTCCGCACCGTTAAAATCAAATCCGCCGAATCCGCCAAATCCACCGGCGCCGCCTGCACCGCCGTCAAATGCTGCATGGCCGAACTGATCATACTGCCTACGTTTCTCCGGGTCGCTAAGTACACTATAGGCTTCAGAAGCCTCTTTAAATTTCTTCTCTGCTTCTGCATCGCCAGGATTGGTATCCGGATGATATTTTTTCGCCAGCGCCCTATAGGCTTTTTTCAGGGCAGCATCATCCGCATTTCTGTCGACGCCAAGAACTTCATAGTAATCTCTCTTATTCTCTGCCATGTTAGTCTACCTTTCACACTAAGGAAAGTGCTGTACTGCTACAACACTTTCCTCATCTCATCTAAATATCTTATACTTCTTTGTAATCTCCGTCAACTACATTATCATCGCCAGGAGCGGTTCCCTGGGAAGCGCCCATATCAGGACCTGCACCCTGAGCGCCGGCCGCTCCCTGTGCAGCTTCATAAACTTTAGCAAATAACGCCTGGGCGCTTGCCATCAGTTTTTCTTTTCCAGCTTTGATATCTTCGATCTGTGCGTCTGTCATCTGATCGATCGGAGCGCGGTTGATCGCTTCTTTCAGTGCGTTTAAGTCAGCTTCTACAGCAGCTTTATCATTAGCATCTATCTTGTCGCCGACTTCTTCCAATGCCTTTTCAGTCTGGAATACCATGGAGTCAGCATCATTTCTTGCATCGATACCTTCTTTTCTCTTCTTATCCTGTGCTTCAAATTCAGCAGCTTCTCTTACAGCCTTGTCGATATCATCATCTGACATGTTGGAACCGGATGTGATGGTGATGTGCTGTTCTTTGCCTGTTCCAAGATCTTTAGCGGATACGTTCACAATACCGTTGGCATCGATATCGAATGTAACTTCGATCTGCGGAACGCCTCTTCTTGCAGGTGGAATTCCGTCCAGACGGAACTGTCCAAGGGTCTTGTTATCTCTTGCGAACTGTCTTTCACCCTGTACAACGTGGATATCAACGGCAGTCTGGTTGTCTGCTGCGGTTGAGAAGATCTGGCTCTTCTTTGTCGGGATGGTGGTATTTCTCTCAATCAGCCTTGTAGCAACACCGCCCATGGTTTCGATTGACAGGGAAAGCGGGGTTACATCCAGAAGAAGGATATCGCCTGCGCCTGCATCGCCTGCTAATTTACCGCCCTGGATCGCTGCGCCGATTGCTACACATTCATCCGGGTTTAAGGTCTTGGATGGTTCATGGCCTGTTAACTGTTTTACTTTTTCCTGAGCAGCGATCATACGTGTGGAACCGCCGACTAACAGTACTTTACCTAATTCGGAAGCATTGATTCCCGCATCCTTTAATGCGTTCTGAACCGGAACTGCTGTTCTTTCGATCAGATCATGGGTCAATTCATCGAATTTCGCTCTTGTCAGGTTCATATCCAAATGTTTTGGACCTTCTGAAGTAGCTGTGATAAATGGAAGGTTGATATTGGTTGTAGTAGCGGAAGATAATTCCTTTTTCGCTTTTTCAGCCGCTTCTTTCAGTCTCTGGAGAGCCATCTTATCAGCTGATAAGTCAACGCCTTCCGCTTTCTTGAATTCCTCGGTCATCCACTGGGTGATTCTGGCGTCAAAGTCATCGCCGCCCAGTCTGTTGTCACCGGAAGTAGCCAATACTTCGATAACGCCGTCACCGATCTCGATTATGGAAACATCAAATGTACCGCCGCCTAAGTCATATACCATGATCTTCTGTTCTTTTTCATTGTCCAGACCATAAGCAAGAGCTGCTGCCGTCGGCTCGTTGATAATACGTTTCACTTCAAGTCCTGCGATCTTGCCCGCATCCTTGGTTGCCTGACGCTGTGCATCGTTGAAATAAGCAGGTACTGTGATAACTGCTTCTGTTACCTTTTCACCCAGATAGCTTTCTGCATCCGCTTTCAGCTTCTGAAGAATCATCGCGGAAATCTCCTGCGGCGTATATTTCTTGTCGTCAATGGCCACACGGTAATCGGTGCCAATATGTCTCTTAATGGATGAGATTGTCTTGTCAGCGTTGGTAACTGCCTGACGCTTAGCCGGTTCTCCCACTAATCTCTCACCTGATTTTGTAAATGCTACAACTGACGGTGTGGTTCTGACACCTTCCGTATTGGCGATAACAACCGGTTTACCGCCTTCCATAACAGCTACACAGCTGTTCGTTGTTCCTAAGTCGATACCTATAATTTTGCCCATAGCTTTTTCCTCCTGATATTTATACTGATTTTCTTAATTTTCAATTTCTACTGCCGCTTAATTGGCTACCTGCACCATGCTGTGACGTACCACGCTGTCTCTGTACATATAGCCTTTCTGAAGTTCCTGTGCTACCACATTCTCTCCCAATGATTCATCTTCGATATGCATTACCGCATTATGGAAATTAGGATCAAATGGCTGGCCCACCGCTTCAATCGGTTTCACACCGGCTTCCTCCAGCGTTTTCATAAGCTGCTTATATATCTTCTCCATACCTTCTGCCACAGGTCCTCCCTTTTCGGCTTCCGATACGGAGGCTAAGCCTCGTTCAAAGTTATCCACAACCGGCAGAATCCGTTCCACAATATCACGGGCGCCGATTTCATACATCGCTGATTTTTCCTTTTCCGTCCGTTTGCGGAAATTATCAAATTCAGCCATGGACCGTTTTAACCGGTCTGTCAAATCCTCAATCTGAGCATCTCTTGGATCTTTTTTCTCTTTTTTCTTGCCGAAGAAACCTTTCTTTACCGCTTCCTCAGCTTCAGCCGCACGCTCGTTTTCCCCTGCGTCTGCCTGAGTTTCCTCTGCTGCTTCTTTTGTTTCCTCTAACTCTTTCTGATCTGCAGTTTCTTCATTCATATCTTCCTGTTTTATCTCTTCACTATTCACGCCTGTCATTCACCTTTCATCTATTCTTCTTTATGGAAGATTACATCCAGCTGAGTCATCAGCGTTCGCAAAGTTCCCAATACCTTTTCATAATCCATGCGCTTGGGTCCGATAATTCCTATCGTTCCCCGAAGTCCCTTTCCCAAATCATAATTGGCTGTCACAACGCTGCAGTCCTTCATCGTTTGAATCGGGGTCTCATCACCAATATAAACCTGGATATCTGTGCCGTCATCTGCGGAATTCACATCTGTTATCAGCTCCTGCAGAAGTTCCTTCTGTTCCAGCGTACTGATTAACTGGCTGGCCTTTTGTCCGTCGCTTAATTCCGGATACTTAAAAATATTGGTTGTGCCGCTGGTGTAGATCTGGAGATCCTCATCCGCTACAATCGCCGCAGCAATTTCATTGAGAACCAGATCAACCACTTCTCTGTGCAGACCTGCCTGTTCTTTCAGCCTTGTGATCACCGCCAGATTGATTTCTTCAACTGTCAGACCATTTAAATTGGTGTTCAGCAGAATATTAAGATTCAGGACTTCTTCATCTGTCACCTCCACGCTGACCGGAACAATGGTGTTCTTGATGATATTGCCCTCTACAACGACCACTACCAGAAGCTTTCTCAAATCAACTCTGGATAACTGGATAAACTTCAACTTATTCTGGTGGTAATTGGGACCGGTTATCATAGCAGCATAGTTCGTATCTTTGGCTAATATCTGAGCCAGCTGTTTCAGTACCAGTTCCACCCGGTCAACCCGCTGCAGCATCAGTTCCTTAAACTCCGCCACCTCGTTGTCCTTTTCCTCCATGATCTGATCCACATAGAAACGGTATCCCTTGTCTGAAGGAATTCTTCCTGCCGATGTATGGGGCTGGATGATATATCCCATCTCCTCCAAATCCGACATCTCATTGCGGATGGTAGCCGAACTCCACTTCTGCTCGGTGAACTTGGATATGGTTCTGGATCCTACCGGCTCACCTGTATCCAGATAAGTTTTTATGATGGCTTTTAATATGATCATCTTGCGGTCATCCAAATCCATATCAATCCGCCTCCCATCTTTTTTGTTATTAGCACTCCCAATCATCGAGTGCTAACAACTATGTACTTAATATAATCCTTTCATATCCGTTTGTCAACACTTTTTTCAAAATTAAGTTTTCTTTTATAACATCATCCCGCGCCTGAACTATTACAAAATATACGGTACTTTTAAGCAGTTATTACGATCTTAACTTGACATTTAACAATTATGTAATATAATGGTAATTGATCCACCCCAACAATTTATTTGCGAGGTAAATCATATGATAAAAAGTCTAATATACCGATTGAGAATTGCTGTGCTCGTCTGCCTGTTCGGCGCCTTATTTTCTATTACGGCCCTGGCGGCTAAAACAATTGATGTGACCGTGACGGACAACACAGAAGTACAGGAAAGTGAAACAGAGGAAATCGGCCCCGGTATTCCGGACAAAGAGGAAAACGAAGAGCCAGAAGCCCCTAAAGCAGGCGATTCTCTTGGTCTTTTCACCACCAGCGGTTACTGCAACTGCGAAAAGTGTTCCAAAGGCCACTCTCTCACCTATGCAGGAACGGTTCCCCTGGCACAACATACAATTTCAGCAGATTTAAACATTCTTCCTTTAGGTACAAAAGTACTGATTAACGGTACCGTATATACAGTCGAAGACAAGGGCAGCGGCGTGAATGGCAACGAGATCGATATTTACTACGATAATCATGACGACGCATGGGACCATGGATTACAGACGGCAGAAGTTTTTTTAGCGGAATGACAAAGGATAAAGGATGCGCAAGCAACGGCTTACGCATCCTTTTTTGTTCCCCGAAAACGTTATATTGAAGCCTTTCCGCTCTCCATTGTGTTTGGGATCAAAGGGCTGAATTATGACCCAAAAACCTGTTAAGATGGAAAAAATACCCATTTTTCTTGACAAATCGTAATTTCTGTGTAAAATATGTACTTGTGCCAGTTGTTACAGAATTATTACATTTGTTATAATTTCTTAACAAAACATCAGAAAGGATTTATTTATGAAAGAGAAAAAAATCACAGCGGCCTTAATCATGGCGGCGGCAATGACCCTTCTTGGAGGTTTCACCGCTTTTGCTTCCACTTATTCAGGCCGGCTGGACAGTGTTACCAATGATAAAATAACAGGATGGGCTTGGGACAGCGCAGACCCTTCGTCTTACGCAGTTGCCAGAGTCGTAATCCGCAGACAGAATACACAGGATATTGTTCAGGATACCACCGTCATCGCTTCCGATTACCGGGAAGACTTAGCCGCATCCGGTAAGGGAAACGGTACACATGCTTTTGAAGTACCCGTTGACTGGAATCAATATGAAGACGGCGTTTATACAATCCAGGCGTATATCGGAGACCAGGAATTTTCCAACAGCCTTTCCTATAATAACGGCGCAGCGGTTCAGGAAGCGGCCGGAGGCAGCCTCCGTCCTCTGGGCGTCTTTAAAACAACTGCCTACTGCCCATGTTCCAGATGTTCCGAAGGCTGGGGCAGACGAACTTCAACGGGAGCTATCGCCACCTCCAACCACACGATTGCAGTCGATCCACGGGTCATTCCATATGGATCCAAAGTCATGATCAACGGCATCATCTACACTGCCGAAGACAGAGGCGGCGGTGTCAGAGGACATCACATCGATATCTTTTTCAACTCCCATGGAGAAACCACTCAGTACGGAACACGCAGCGCCGAAGTATTCTTAGTCCAGTAAAAACTGGCTCAGAACGTAATTGCTGACATCAATGCCCTTCTCCGTCAGACGGACCGAAGGGCTTTTTACTTCTAAAAGCCCCTGCTGTTCCAGTTTAGCGATCACATCTCCATAGACATTCCACATGTTCTGGCCAAAATGGCCCACAAATTCACTTCCTGACACACCGTCCATCATCCGCAGCCCCAGGAACATGAACTCCTCCATCTTCTCCTGTATGCTTAAAACCTCAGCTTCCTGACAGAGATTTTCCTCATCCGGGATTCGCTGCAGGTAGGTCTTTAAATCATTTTCATTGCAGAACCGCTCCCCTTTCATATAAGAAGAAGCTCCCAGACCCAGACCCAGATATTGAACGCCGGTCCAATAACCGATGTTATGCCGGCATTCATATCCAGGTTTCGCATAATTGGATATCTCATATCGCTCATATCCATGCTGTTTCAGAATCTCTTTCGTCTTATAATACATCCAACGCTCCAATTCCTCATCCGGCAGCGGACAGCGGTTATATTCCAAAGGATTGGCTTTCGGGCCGTAATACGTGTAAAACGGCGTCCCCTCTTCGATAATTAAACTGTATGCCGATATATGTTCCGGCTTCAGCATCAGCACCTTTTTTAAGGTTTTCTCCCAGGAAGCACAGGTCTGCCCCGGCAGCGCCGACATCAGATCCACATTCACATTGGTAAAACCGGCCAGCCGCACCCGCTGATAGCTTTTCAGGAATTCTTCAAAGGTATGAATCCTGCCCAAAGACTTCAGCTCATCATTGTCGGCCGACTGGAGGCCCAGACTGATCCTGTTGATCCCCGCTCTTTTGTACGCCCCCAGTTTCAGGGAATCCACAGTGCCCGGATTGACCTCTATGGTCACCTCAGCGCCTTCTTCTGTCTCGAATCCCTGACGGATGGCGTCCATGATCTCCTCCATCCATTCCGCCTTTAATATAGAAGGAGTGCCTCCTCCTATAAAAATGGTTGAAACCATATATTCCCGGTATCTGGCACTCTGAAACTTAATTTCTTCTATTAACTTGTCCGTATACTGCTTATGCACCCCTTCCGGAGCCACGCCTGACAGAAAATCACAGTACTCACATTTGCGGGCACAGAAGGGGATATGCACATATAGCTCCAGCTTTTCTCTATTCTTCATCTAATTTCAACACACTCATAAATGCTTTCTGCGGTATCTCTACATTGCCGATCTGGCGCATACGTTTTTTGCCTTCCTTCTGTTTTTCCAACAGTTTTCTCTTTCTGGAAATGTCACCGCCGTAACATTTGGCCAGAACGTCCTTGCGCATGGCTTTGACCGTCTCTCTGGCAATGATCTTGCTTCCCACCGCTGCCTGAATCGGTATCTCAAACAAATGCCTTGGAATCTCTTCCTTTAGTTTTTCACACATTTTGCGGCCCCGCTCATATGCGGAATCAGCATGTACAATAAAGGATAAGGCATCCACCTCTTCTTTATTGATCAGGATATCCAGTTTTACCAGTTCAGACTGTTCATATCCCTTTAACTCATAGTCAAATGACGCATACCCTCTGGAGCGGGATTTCAGGGCATCAAAGAAATCATAGATGATCTCATTGAGAGGCAGCTCGTATTTCAGCAGAGCCCTGGTCTCCTCCATGTATTCCATTCCCAGATAAACGCCGCGCCGTTCCTGGCAGAGAGTCATAATCGCGCCTACAAATTCTGTAGTCACCATGATCTCCGCAGTGACAATCGGTTCTTCCATATATTCGATCTCAGAAGGATCCGGGAGATTGGACGGGTTTGTCAATTCTATCATCTCTC
This sequence comes from Clostridiaceae bacterium, assembly GCA_018378255.1. Taxonomy (GTDB): domain Bacteria; phylum Bacillota; class Clostridia; order Lachnospirales; family Lachnospiraceae; genus CHH4-2. The sequence goes on from JAGZXV010000115.1 coordinate 15,805, forward strand.
CGTTTTTCTTATGAACCCGGTAAATAACACCCGGAGCGGTGGTGACCAGATCCAGATTATATTCCCGTTCCAGCCTTTCCTGAATGATCTCCAGATGCAGAAGTCCCAAAAATCCGCACCGGAAACCAAATCCCAGGGCGATGGAAGTCTCCGCCTCAAAGAAAAGGGAAGCGTCATTTAACTGGAGTTTTTCCAGTGCATCTCTCAGATCGTTGTATTTCGCTCCGTCCGCCGGATACAGGCCGCAGTAAACCATGCTGGTCACCTTTTTATATCCCGGAAGAGGATGCTCACAGGGCTGTTCACTGTTGGTAATGGTATCTCCTACCGAGGTATCCTTTACATTCTTAATGCTGGCGGTAATATAGCCTACCATGCCTGCGCTCAATTCTTCACAGGGAAGGAACTGTCCTGCCCCGAAATATCCCACTTCCACCACCTCGGCAGTGGCTCCGGTAGCCATCATCTTAATCGGCGTGCCCTTTTTCACCCTGCCTTCCTTAATCCGGCAGAATACGATCACACCTTTGTAAGAATCATACAGGGAATCAAAAATCAATGCCTGAAGCGGCGCATCCGGATCTCCGTCCGGCGCAGGAATTTTCTCAACAATCGCCTCTAATACTTCTTCAATATTCACACCTGTCTTGGCAGAAATCCTGGGCGCATCGTGGGCTTCTATCCCGATCACATCTTCAATTTCCGCCGCCACCCGGTCCGGATCGGCGCTGGGAAGGTCAATTTTATTGATAACCGGAAATACATCCAGATCATGATCCAGGGCCAGATACACGTTAGCCAGGGTCTGGGCTTCAATTCCCTGGGCCGCATCCACCACCAGGATCGCCCCGTCACAGGCTGCAAGGCTTCTGGATACTTCATAGTTAAAATCCACATGTCCTGGCGTATCAATCAGGTTGAATATATACTCTTCCCCATCATTGGCCTTATAAACGGTGCGGACCGTCTGGGCCTTGATGGTAATTCCCCTCTCTCGTTCCAGATCCATATTATCCAGTACCTGGGACTGCATCTCTCTGCTGGTTAACAGTCCGGTCTTCTCTATAATCCTGTCTGCAAGGGTTGACTTACCGTGATCGATGTGTGCGATGATACAGAAATTTCTAATTTTGCTTTGGTCAACAGTTGCCATAATATTCCTCTCTTCTTCTGGTTCCACCAGAGTACAAATGTATACAAATGGGCCGTCTATGCATCTGCTTAGGACGGCTCATCCTATCAAACCGGCATTTCTCCTGCTGCTTTGGCAGTCTGCCGTAGCTGTATATAAAAATATATCATTTTTTTATTTTCCTTGCAACACCATATCTAAAACTTCTGCCAGCGGTTCCATCGCATTCAGGGCTTCCTGATAGGTATTGGTCTGAGCTCCCACCTCAACCAGAGCTGACGCCGGTCTGAGATGCATGTTGTACCGCAGGCCTTTTAAATAGATTTTCCTGGTATAGCCGGGATAATAAGCCGCAGCTTTTAACTGCATCTGGAAACTGAACGCCAGGTTATCTTCCCTGTAAGGATTTTTCAAATACTCGATTTCCCCTGTGGGGGTCTGGGATAATCCATTGAAAAACATGATATTCGCAGTCGGTTTTCCATTGACATCGGAAACCAGGTGCACTCCTTCCCTCACTCCGTCCCTGTGCAGGTCTAACACCACCTCCACCGACGGATTTTCCTGCAGGATCCGGGTTATTCCGTCCAACGCATATGTATAAGCCTTATTCCGGTCCAGCTTCCCATCCCTCAAATCATAGACAGAGGTGTCGTGGATCACATGATATCCTTTCTGCTGCAGCAGGCTGGTTAAATAATTTCCCATTCCAACCACATTGGCGTCCGGCTGGTCGGGCCCGAAATCCGCAAATGTCTCCTGGGAATGGGTATGATAGATCAGAATCTGAGGCTGGTCCGCCCCTGTTGTCAGTTTAAAATTACGGTTTAAAAATTCGTCCGCATTCATCAGGTCCCTGCCTGCTGTCGTGGAGGAATGGATGCTGTAAAAATTCTTTATCATATAATCATAGTCAGCGAGCTGTTCTTTCAGATAGATCTTTCCAGGTACATTCTGCACAGGATCTTCCTGTATTTCCCTGGCCGGCGGGGTAACCACCATCGTATCCGTCTGCTGTGACGGTTCCAGGCTGGTATCCTCCCCTCCATATAAAAACAGATATTGATATTCCTGGCATATTTTCTGCTCATACAGGTATTTCTCATAGGCCGGATCAGAATGGGATTTAACCTCCGGTTTCCGGCTCCCGCCTTTATATTGGAAAGAGGGATAAATGCTCTGCATCATCAGCACATACCAGGGCGTCTGCTCCCCCGTTTCGAAATCGGCTCCTGT
>JAGZXV010000116.1 GCA_018378255.1 Clostridiaceae bacterium
GGAGCCTGAATTGAGAATTTCTTCAGGAATTCTCAATGAATGCTCCCGGTACCCTTCATTTCCCTTCCTTTCAGCCTTAGAGCTGCCCCGGCTGGAACCGTGAACCGTGCTCCGGTCTCCCGAAAACCAGGAGCCACGTCCGGCGAGAGAACCACCACCCGCCCGGTCCGACGCCCCGCCCCCGATCCCTGGATTCAGGGCGTTACTTTTGCCAATAACTTAAATAAAGATTTCAAACATCTTTAAAAAACAGCGTCCATAACCATCATCACAATAAATCCCAGAAGCAGAGCATAAGTCGCTAATTGATCATAATCATGCATATGCGTTTCCGGAATCATTTCATCGCTGATCACATAAAGCATGGTTCCTCCTGCAAATGACAGCAGAAACGGCAGTACTGCGCTGGAAATGGATGCTGCGAAAAACCCAATAAAGGTACCCGCCACCTCAATCAGCCCTGTAAATGATGCGATTAAAAATGTCCTTTTCTTGCTGACACCGCTCAAAACCAACGGGGAAATGATAACCATTCCCTCCGGTATGTTCTGTAGCGCGATACCAAATGCCACTGCAATTGCATTTCCCGTATCCCCGGCTCCAAATCCCACGCCGGCTGCCAGTCCTTCAGGCAGATTGTGAATTGCTATTGCCATCACAAACAGCATGACTTTATTCAATGATTTGTTGTTTTTGTGGGCTTCTTTGTCCATTCCGGTTATATTGTGAAGATGAGGCGTGATCTTATCCGCTGCATTCAAAAATAATGCACCACAGATAATACCTGCTGCCGGTATCCAAATCCCAGCGGCTCCCACCTCTTCCATAGCAGGTAAAATGAGCCCGAATACGGCGGCAGACAACATGACACCTGCCGCAAATCCCAGTATAATATCGTTCCATTTATGAGGGATATTTCCCACTAAAAACCCAATCAGCGCTCCGAGTACAGTTGCTCCTCCTACGCCGAATGCGGTTATGACTACTAACTGCATCTTATTTCTCCTTTTGCTGTAACAAATTCATTTATAACTGTTCAGAACGGCTCATCTTCCTGAACTGTTGCATTCATTTTATGCATGTCTGATATCCGTGTATTCAGAGATTTCACGGCTGATCGTACATAAGTCTTGTGTGTTCATGTCATGAAGACAATTATGGCCGGTTATTCTGGCAAATGTCTTCAATTCTTCCAATGAACAATTGAGGAAGTTGGCAACTCTCTGCGCTGCCGCATCCACTTTCAGGCGCTGCCTCAATTCCGGATCCTGGGTGGCCACTCCAACCGGGCAGTTCCCTGAACCGCAGATCCTATACTGCTGGCAGGCTGCTGCAATAAGGCCTGCAGACGCAATGGCTACCGCATCAGCCCCCATAGCAATCGCCTTGGCAAAATCTGAAGATACTCTCAGCCCGCCTGTAATCACCAGCTGGATATCGGAATTGACCTGATCCAGGTATCTTCTGGCACGGCTCAATGCATAAATTGTAGGCACACTGGTGGCATCCCGGACTATTTTGGGGCTCGCTCCGGTTGCACCACCTCGTCCATCTATGGTTACGAAATCAGCTTCCGCATAAACGCAGTACTCTAAATCCTGTTCAATTCTGCCAGCTGCAATTTTAATTCCTATCGGCCTTCCTCCAGATGACAGGCGCAGTTGGGAAACCAAATCTTTTAAGTCTTCCTTACTGTTGATATCTTCAAATTTAGATGGGCTGATCACATCCTGTCCCATCGGCTTATTTCTGATCCGGCTGATCTCAGGCGTTACTTTTCCTCCCGGCAGATGGCCTCCCATACCTGGTTTGGTCCCCTGACCGATCTTGATTTCAATCGCATCCGCATTCTGAAGATTTTCTGGCGTCACACTGTACCGGTTAGGAACGTATTCAAATATGTATCTGTGCGCAGCCTCCATCTCTTCCGGTAAAATGCCCCCTTCGCCGCTGCACATGGCTGTCCGTGCCATGGCCGAACCTTTTGCAAGGGCAACCTTAACTTCCTTTGACAACGCGCCAAATGACATATGTGATATATATACAGGACTATCCAGAACCATTGGCTTCTCCGCATGTTTTCCAATCACAGTAACGGTATCCACCGGATCATGCTCCATAAGGGGCGGTGGGTTTAACTGGGCCCCCAAAATCAGGATATCGTCCCAACCAGGCATGGGCATCCTGGTTCCCATGGCTTCTATGATTGGCTTTCCCGTAACAGCCATCTGATGGATTTCTGCCATGTAACGGCAGGATGCATCATCTCTCGCATATTCGGACGGATAGCCCAGCGGCATGTCCGCCACCTGCTCCGTGACCCTTTCTTCCTCTTCCAGCTTCTCAAATGAAGAAACCGGCTGTTTACAAACCGGACAGCCCTCTATCTCCTCTATCCGTTTCCCTTCCTTTTCCTCATCAAAAATGTACCCACAGAGTTTACAGCGGTATTTCCCCATACTACTTCTCCTTTCTAATTTCCGGCCTTTAAATAACTGTATTTATCATATCATATTTTCAAGCAAAATAAAATAGTAATAATTATTATTTTTGATTTATTTAAATCCCAGTTCATAAACCGGGCAACAGGAAGCTCAACAGCAGTGGTTATTAACTGGTTTAAACTATCTTCTATTCAGCACATAGTAAAAGGGACTTGGACACAGAACAGTTCTCCCTTTCATATAATAACATTAGACTGGCGGAATATGCCAGATCCGAAAGGAGAAGAGAAAATATGATGCATTTTGACAATCCAGGTCAAATACCCGATAGAACGAACGCCTGCGGAAATGGTAAAACGTATTGCTGCTGTCCTTGTTCTCCCTGCTGCTGCCGTGGACCAGAAGGCCCTATGGGGCCGCCTGGTCCTGCCGGAGCGCCTGGGATCGGAGGTGCTACCGGGCCGACTGGGGCCACGGGAGAGCAGGGGCCTATAGGTCCAACCGGACCAACTGGAGCGCAGGGAAACACAGGGTTGCAGGGGCCAACTGGCGCACAAGGGATACCCGGCCCAACTGGCGCCATGGGTAGTGCCGGTCCAACTGGACCCACTGGGGCCACGGGAGAGCGGGGACCAATAGGTCCGACTGGCCTGACTGGCGCGCAAGGGGTTACCGGAGCTGCCGGCGCCATAGGAGCTACCGGCCCAACCGGAATCACCGGAGCTGCCGGCCCGACTGGAGCAACTGGCGCTGCCGGCCCAACCGGAGCCACGGGAATTACCGGCCCAACTGGTCCGACCGGCCCGGAGCCGAATGATATTTTTGCATCTTTTAAAAATTTCTCCCAGTCTCCGGAAGATGGCACGCTTCTGCCGCTGTATCCTGTGGTGGTAGACCCAACAGGGCAGATTATTACACAGGATAATCAGAGGATTCTGCTGGCTCCGGGATATTATCTGATTTCATATCAGGTATCAGGGTTTTTTAGGGAAAAAGGATATTTGCAGATTACACCGTACTATAATAACGCTGCACATTTGGATGAAGGAATATACTTCATGACGGGAGAAGGAACCGGCAGCGCAGACGGGTCAGCCTATTTAATTATTGAAACAGCAGTGGGAACCACATTCAGCCTGACCTTTAACAGCAGCGTCAGCGTTACAGAAGTTCAGACGACTATGACCATTCTAAAATTAAGGAGGCCATTATGATTACGATCAGCCTGTGCATGATTGTTAAAAATGAAGAGCCGGTTATCGCACGTATTCTGGAACAGATGAAAGGGATTGCGGATGAAATAATCATTGTGGATACAGGCTCGACAGACCGGACGAAAGAAATAGCCAAAAAATATACAGAACAGGTATTTGATTATCCATGGAAGATGGATTTTGCAGCAGCAAGAAACTTTGCATGTTCAAAAAGCTCTATGGATTACTGGATGTGGCTGGATGCGGATGACATTTTGCCGGAACTTGAGCAGAAAAAACTGCTGCGTTTAAAAGAGGAGCTTAATCCTGACACGGATGTGGTTATGATGAAATATCTAACCGGATTTGATCTGAATGGCAATGTCACATTTTCTTACTACAGAGAAAGGTTAATAAAAAATGGCCGCGGATTTTACTGGGAAGGAAATGTCCATGAGGTCGTTGCTCCTCATGGAAAAATACTGTATTCCTCAATTTCTATTGAACATCGTAAAGTTGGGACCGGGGACACTGACAGAAATCTTAATATCTATGAAAATATGCTGAGAAATGGAGAACATCTGGACGCCCGGCATCAGTTTTACTATGCACGGGAGTTATATTACCATCAACGTTATGAAGATGCAGCTAATGCATTTGAGAGATTTTTAGAGCAAAAAGAAGGGTGGGTTGAAAATCAGATAGAGGCCTGCATACAGCTTGCGTCATGCTTTGAACATATGAAAAAATATAAAGAACGGCTGAATGCTCTGTTTACCAGCTTTGTACTTGATACTCCACGGGCCGAAGTCTGCTGTGAAATAGGCAGGGCAATGTTGGAGCAGGAAGCGTACCGACAGGCAGTATTCTGGTATCAGCAGGCGCTTTCTACAGAAATCAGAGAAGATTCCGGTGCATTCATCCAATGGGACTGCTATGGTTTCCTTCCTGCAATACAGCTTTGCGTTTGTTATGACCGAATGGGAAATTATGAAAAAGCGTTGGAATATCACAAAAAATCCAAAGAATACAAACCCAATTCCCAAGAAGTAAAATGGAATGAGGAATACTTCTCCAAATATCCGCAGCTCTGAAAGAATGGCATATCGGCTGACTTGTACACCAACATCGTCCAATCCCCATATAATAAAGTATGCTGATAGGAAATGTTCAGTATATGATGAAAAAAACGCATGTTATGAATCAAATGGACACTACAATCTTTATTCTTTCGTTTTCAGAATCACACGTACTATGAACAAAAATGCTTCATGACAATGCGCATACTGCTCAAACGCGAACATTATCTTAATCCAAATATAGCATAAGATTTAGGAAGGAGAACATTATGTTTTATGACTATCAAAATGATATGAATCGTGACGGGAATTGCAATTGTAATAACTCTGAAACCTCTGCATTCAGAAATAATAAATTATCCCAATCAGGAAACTGCGGATGCACTCCGAACGGATGTGGCAATTGCTGTTGTAATCGGGGTCCGACCGGACCCAGAGGACCAATGGGACCTCCCGGATGTCCAGGTGTACGGGGACCAATGGGTCCGATGGGTCCACAGGGACCGCAGGGATTCACAGGAGCGACCGGCCCAACCGGAGCGAGTGGAAGTACAGGCAATCCCGGCGCTACCGGTCCAACTGGACCACGTGGAGCAACAGGTGTAACCGGCGCCACCGGCGCAGCGGGAATTATTGGCCCAACAGGAGCTACTGGCGTCACGGGTGCTACTGGCGCTACCGGTGTCACGGGCGCTACTGGCGCTACTGGTGTCACTGGTGCTGGTGTCAGGGGCGCTACTGGCGCAGCCGGGCCTACAGGTGCAACTGGACCTACTGGCGCCACTGGTGCCATCGGCACTGCTGGGCCCACTGGCCCCACTGGACCTACTGGCGCTACTGGTGCCATCGGCATTGCTGGGCCTACTGGCCCCACCGGCGTGACTGGCGCTACTGGCGCAACCGGGCCTACTGGTGTAACTGGACCTACTGGCGCTACTGGTGTCATCGGTGCTACTGGTGCCATCGGCACTGCTGGGCCTACTGGCCCCACCGGCGTAACTGGCGCTACTGGTGCAACAGGCGCAACCGGTGCAACAGGCGCTGCCGGACCTGCAGGTGTAACCGGCCCCACTGGCCCCACTGGTGCCATCGGCACTGCTGGACCTACAGGCCCCACCGGCGTAACTGGCGCTACCGGCGCTATTGGTGCAGTCGGCGCAACAGGTGTAACAGGCCCAACTGGTCCTACAGGTGAAGCTGGTGGAATTACAGCATATGGTGGTATGTATAGAACAACCACAACACCAATATCCATTGGTATCGCATCTACTCAACAAGTAGCTTTTAACAATACCATGCCATTATTAAATACAACCGTAGCATCCAATGCTATTACCATAGCTAATTCTGGTGTATATGAGATTAACTGGAAGTTAGTATCAACGGCATCAGTGGCAGTGGCATTAACTTTATCTATACGTCGAAATAGTGTTCCAATTTCATCAGCTACTAATACAAGAACATTATCACTTGGTGTTGAAAGTTTATTTGAAGGCAGTGTTATTTTCAATTTATCAGCTGGAGATATAATAGATATGGCTTTAACTTCTGCACTCACTGTAACATTAGCTTTATCAACAGGGACAAATGCAACATTAACAGTAAAGCAGCTCGATAGCTGACATTTACTGAAAATACTTTTGTGTTTTAAATAAGGCCAATTGGGGCATGAGGACCTGCTAAAACCACTGGGGCTACCATCACTATCGGCCGGGCCTACGGGACCGGCCAGATTATAGGGTCCAATTAGCCCCAGAGGGTACAATGAAGGCTGTCCCTCAGAATCCGAATTATATGCTTTATACCTACCTGTTGTAATAAATCGATAAGGCTCTTTACAGATAAAAGCATAGTTATATAGGCTTGTTATACTTCCTACAACTGATTAGCTATCAATGGAGGATGCAAGGACAACAATCATCTCCGCCGCATTTAGTATCTTTAGACCTTTATCTGATCCGGTCACCGCCGGCAATATAGGCAATACAGTCTGAGGGCTGCCTTTACAGGCAGCCCTCAACTAAATCACTTCTTATTCATTTAAGTCTCATTCATTCGCATCTTCTCTTTTACGGATCAATCCATAGAACGCCAACAGAAGACTTGACATCAACAGCATCATTCCGTTTTTATTGCCGCTTGTATCGCCGGTCTTAGGAAGCGGCGCCAATGGAACCATATCATCAGGTATTGTCACTGGTTCGGTAACCGGACCAGATGCCAAAGGAACTTCTGTTTCTCCGATGGTAGTTGTAACGCCAGGGCCTCCTGCCGGAGTTGATGTATCCCTGCCCGGTCTGGTATTGGAAGAACCGCCTCCACCGCCGCCGCTGGTACTTCCGCCGCCGCTCGGGGTATAGGTGGATTCCTTGGTATAGTATACGTCAAATACTAAATTCTGTCCTATTGTTCCGCTCAGTCCCGCGTTCTGGAGATTCTGCCAGCTATCGTATTTATAACCGTCAATAGCAACTCCTGTAACCAATGCCGTCACATCATATACCAGGCTTTCCGCCTCTTTATAGACCTGGAATTCACTGGTATGAAGCTTGTTCGCAGTTCCCTTCTCGTAGTAATTGATTGTAATGGTGTATTCTCCCATAGGAGCTGTTTTCGTATTTGTGAAATTCACTGTCTGAGATTTCGTCTCTAAAGTAACTTTCAATGGTGTCTGTGCTTTGTCATATCCTTGCGGAGCTGCTGTTTCCAAAATATAGTAGTCGACACCACATTCAATACCTGATACGCTTACTGAACCATTCTCTGTTACAAGGGCTTCTGCCTGGGACTGATCTGCCGTCCAGGTTCCGTCAACTGCATAGTAAAGAGGAGTTATTCCATCTTCCGCCATTTTGTACAGATTAAATGTTGCCGGCGCTGTGATAGCGGCACCATTTTCATCCACTTTGTTAATTTGGATGGAACCCGTTTCAACGTAATCTGCCTGAACTAATTCGATGGCTGTATACCAGGCAAAATCATAATTCTGATATGCATTTCCCATTTTAGGGCCATTTATATACATACCCATTATCAATTCGCTTTCGCCTGATCCGGCCGGCAGCGAAACCGCACTATTCAGATAATCATTTACTTCAGACAATGCACCGGTTGATTCATCCATGTAAATGCCTATTGGCGCGAGAGAATCCATAGTGTTAGCTTCTTTGCTGGTCACAAAACGTCCCAACGTGTAAGCCATGAGTTCCTGGTAAAACTTATTATAGATCAAACTGCTGATCTGGCTCTCCGGCTCATAGATCTGTAATTTAAAGCTATTGGATGTTACACTCGTTATCTTTGCACATTTATCAAACAAAGGATATTGATTAGCTAAACTATCTGCAAGCTCTTCAAATGTCTGACCTGCTCCAATGTTAATCGTATAGATACCATTGCTGGAAGAAGGAGTATTCGTCATATCTTTAAATGCCGCACTGGGCAGATCCTTTAATTCCACCGCATTGGTGCCGTACTTTGAATTATAAAAGTCCAGATAATAATTAGTTAACGCTTCATTTCCCGTATATCCTGCTTCTGCTAATTTATCGTAAATTGTCAGCATGTTTTCAACAGTTACGGCGCTTGACTTTGTAACTCCAAATAAATTCTGAATTGCCGAATTAGGTGTCCTTACACCTGTAAACAACCGCGGCAGTACCTGACCGTCAAATCCAATCGGAGGATTTTCTAACGTATCCATTCCTCTTGTATCCGGAGTTGCAATCACAACGCTGCCATCCTTATATACATATGGATGAGAAGAATTATTGTGAATTTTAAGTTTCAGATTGAAGGAATCTCCTGGGCTCATATATTTGGAAGTTTCCGCTGATGCCCTGATCATACTTTCATGAAGAGTAAAAACCAAATCTCCCTCTGCCGCTTCATTAATATAAGCGTCCAGATAAATAATACCGTCTTCCCCTTTCATTAAACTGCTGTAATCTACATCAATATAATCTGAAGTCTCTTTATAATCGACTGTGCACCAAGGCTCATCTGCAAAGGACGGAATATCTCCGTTCACTGCGGTTGTGCTGATACCATATCCGTAAGGTGTAAAATGCGTTGTTTCAAACTCAATATCTCCGGTTTCTTCATTCACTTTGCCGTCCATATTCTCAGCTTCATAAGGAATCTCAGAATCGTTTTTCTCTTTCAGGCAGAATACATCGACCGTATCTTCCGTCTCCTCATCTGCGCTAAGCGCTGCCGCTTCAGCCGCCCGTTCAAATGAAACTTTAACTTTACATCCTGGCTGTAACTCATTACCGTCTTTATCCAACAGTCTTATGTCAAAGATTCTGGTTTCTTCATAAGTTTTTCCGGCCTTTTCAGCTTCTTTCTGAAGAATCTCATGCATCATTTCATCTTCAACAGGGGTTGCTGAAACCTGTACGATTGCCGGATTCAAATGGCCCTCAACAGCTTTGACTGATATTGTAATTCCATCTGCCTCTACAGAAAGTGCCTGTACATCCTCTGACTTTTCTACAGTAACCACTACATCAACGTCGCTCTGTACATTCACTAATTTGTATTCAACATCTTCAGAAGCGATTTCAGCTTCTTCTTCCGGATTTATTTCTTCTCCATCTGCCTCCACCCGGATAATTTCGTATCCTTCGGCAAGGGATACAAAAAATGATGCATCTTTACCTATTTCCACAGTTTCATCACCGGTAACCGATGCTCCCTCTTCGGGTACTACCGTATAAGTGATGGCTGCATTTTCTTCAACTTTGCTGCCGGCTGATCCGTTTCCAGAGCTATTCGCTGCATTGCCGGCTGTTTCCTGCGAACCATTTTCCACTACATTTCCAGCTTCTCCTGTTTCTCCTTTGTTGTCCCCAGCTTCTTCATTTCCTGTTTCTTCGTTTCCAGCTTCTCCTGTTTCGCCTTCGTTGTCCCCAGCTTCTTCACTTCCGCCTTCTTCGTTTCCAGCTTCTCCTGTTTCGCCTTCGTTGTCCCCAGCTTCTTCACTTCCGCCTTCTTCGTTTCCCGCTTCTCCTGTTTCGCCTTCGTTGTCCCCAGCTTCTTCACTTCCGCTTTCTTCGTTTCCAGCTTCTCCTGTTTCGCCTTCGTTGTCCCCAGCTTCTTCGCTTCCACTTTCTTCATTTCCAGCTTCTCCGCTTCCACTTTCGTTGTTCCCAGCTTCTTCACTTCCGCTTTCTTCGTTTCCAGCTTCTCCTGTTTCACCTTCGTTGTCCCCAGCTTCTTCACTTCCGCTTTCTTTGTTCCCAGCTTCTTCACTTCCACTTTCTTCGCCTCCGGTCTCTTCATTTCCGCTTTCATCACTTCCAGACGTCTCATTACTCTGAACTTCTATCTCATCAGCATAAGAAACGATCAGGCTTGTACCGGCATTTCCAAAAACCATCATAAATGCAAGCAGATAAGAGAGCATTTTCCGACGCATACGGGCCAATTTTTTCTTACTCATATAATTACCATCCTTTTTCATAATGTTATGATTCATTACACACATTATATCAGCCGGTGGTTACAATTTAGTTACATCTGGAATATTTACTATAATTTCTATAAAATACATAAATATTCATTTTATAAGCCACTCCGGCCCAACAGGCGGCTTTCTTTCCCCTATAAATGGAGAAGGTAAATGATGAGTAAAACGATTCAAGAAAATGCCCCGGCATAACCAATCACCATATTCCCGAATTCGGCGGTAAAAGCATAGGCAGCGGCTATTTGGGGCAACTACCGCATCAATTCCGGAACCGAAATTTATAATCGGCAGAATGATAACAGAATCAACCCGGTAAGCAGTCGTGATGGCTGCAACTGTCTGTTCTCCAAAACCATACATAAAATGTTGGAGAATAAGATTTCCCACAGAGCTTGTTCCCGACTGAACATACCAAAACAGCCAAACACATTCCTCATGCATTTTCCCTAATCATACAGTACAAAAAAGAGGCATCCGGAAGCTACCATACAGCTTAATGCCGTACCTTAGGGGTAACTTCTGAATGCCTCAATCAATTTTTATTCAGTTCTACTGCTATAACAAACGGTACCTGGCGCCGTTACACAATCCAAACGCCGGTCATCTTTCATTAATAGAATAAACGGTTCACCGCGCTGAAAATACCGCGGATGGAAGCTCTGGTGATATTGGAGCTGATGCCCACGCCATATGTGGTGCGTCCGGTCTTCACATCCAGCATGTGGATATAGGACGCCGCCTGAGCGTTGCCGCCTGATCCCAATGCATGTTCATTGTAATCCAGAACCTTGGTGCTGATTCCCAGCTCATCATGAAGACCCTGCTGAATCGCATCAATAGGTCCGTTTCCAACGCCTTCAAATACCTTTTCGATTCCATTATTTGTATAGATAACTCTTGCAAGTGTTGCAAACTCGCCGTTCTCCATCTCCGTATCGGTGATCTGGCACTTGCGGAAATGCATCGGTTCTTTTCTGTCAATATAGAGACGTTTGAACTCATCCATGATCTGTTCAGGAGCAACCTCACCCTGCTTCTCAGAAATCGCCTGAATGACATCCGCAAATTCCTTATGCATGCCCTTAGGCAGCTTGAATCCGTAGAATGTATCCATAACAAATGCTACGCCGCCTTTGCCGGACTGGCTGTTGATGCGGACAATTGGCTCGTACTGTCTTCCAATATCGCTGGGATCGATGGGCAGATAAGGGACCTCCCAGTACTGGCTGTTCCGTTCGTGCAGCGCCTGCATGCCTTTGTTGATGGCATCCTGATGGGAACCGGAAAATGCAGTGAATACAAGCTTTCCTGCATATGGATGCCTCGGATGGATATCCATCTTCGTACATCTTTCATATATTTCACTGATTTCACGGATATTCTCAATATTCAGTTCAGGGTTGATTCCCTGGGAGAACATATTATACGCAACAGTTAAAATGTCCACATTGCCGGTACGCTCTCCGTTGCCGAACAAGGTTCCTTCCACCCGGTCTGCTCCTGCCAGCAGGGCCAGTTCCGTGGATGCCACGCCGCAGCCTCTGTCATTATGAGGATGGACGCTTAAAATAATGCTGTCGCGGTTTTTAAAATGTGTATTCATCCATTCAATCTGATCTGCATAAACATTGGGAGTTGTCATCTCAACCGTTGACGGAAGGTTGATAATCACCTTCTTATCCGGCGTCGCTCCCCATGTCTCCTGAACTGCAGTACAGATATCAAGCGCATAATCAAGTTCTGTTCCGGTAAAGCTTTCCGGTGAATACTCCAGGAAAATCTCCCCGTCAAACTGATCTGCGTACTTTTTCACTAATTTAGTACCGATAATCGCAATTTCCTTAATCTCTTCCATGCTCTTATTGAACACAACGTCTCTCTGTAACGTGGAAGTGGAATTGTAAATATGTACGATGACCTTTTTAATTCCCTGAATCGCTTCAAATGTTCTCTTAATTAAATGTTCACGGCACTGGACTAAAACCTGAACTCTCACATCATCAGGAATCATCTTGCGGTCCACAAGCTGTCTTAAAAAGTCAAATTCAATCTGGGAAGCGGCCGGAAATCCGATTTCAATTTCCTTAAATCCAAGCTTCACAAGCAAATTGAACATCTCGATCTTTTCTTCAACAACCATAGGCTCTATCAAAGCCTGGTTTCCGTCTCTCAAATCCACACTGCACCAAACCGGCGCTTTCTGAATCTCTTTGTTCGGCCATTGTCTCTCCGGGTAATCTACAACAGGTACTCTTTTATATCTCTGATAATTTAACATGATTTCCTCTCCTTCTGCCGCATCGGCGGCACTTTGATTTTGAGCAGATGAACGGTCCCTCTCTTACCTTCCGGGATCTTAACGCCTGCAAATTATTATTTAAAAATACTGCCCGTACATTCTCTAAATACTCTCAGCCCAGGCTTTGGAGTCGGTAAATCACGCTGTATTTTCTAATAATGAACATCGTGGCCCTTATAGGTCTAACCCCATCTTTCATCATTCCTTTACTAATAAAATCGCAGTCCGGAAACTCAGATACACAAAAAGCCCAGGCGTATTCCATCCAGGACTTCCTCTGACCTCTCCGTCATAACGTTAATCTATTATAGCATAACAAAAAAAACATGACAATCCATTTTTATACTGATTTTTACACAAACAGCGGGGAAATAACCGCATTTATCCGGCTTTCCCCGCTGTTTCTGATTCCATACGACAGCATCAGGCCCTATGTAAACCATGATCAGGCCTCATTTTGTAAGACCATCTTAAGTTAAATCATGTGCCCCTGAGCCTTCATCACCTCAATCACCTGGTCTACATATTTTTCACACAACTCCTGGCTGGAAGCTTCCACCATAACGCGGACTACCGGTTCTGTACCCGACTGGCGCAAAAGGATACGGCCGTCGTCACCCAGTTTTTTGGAAACCCTGTCAACCTCAGCCAGCACAGAAGGATCGCTCTGAGCCGCTGCTTTATCTTTTACTTTTACATTCTTAAGTACCTGAGGGAAAATCTCAACTTCAGAAGCCAGTTTTGCAAGGCTTTCTTTTTTCTCCAGCATGACCTCCATCACCTTCAGAGACGTAAGAATTCCATCTCCTGTAGTCGCATTTTTGCTGAAAATAATATGTCCGGACTGCTCGCCGCCCAGGCAGTTGCCCTTTTGTGACATGTTCTCATAGACATATTTATCCCCTACGGCCGTTTTCTCATAGGAAATGCCTTCTCTGTCGAAAGCTTTATACAGCCCGAAGTTGGACATAATAGTGGTCACAACTGTGTTGTTAACCAGACTTCCCTGCTGTTTCATGTATTTTCCGCAGATATAAAGGATATGGTCGCCGTCTACTACCCTGCCGTTTTCATCGACTGCAATACAGCGGTCGGCATCCCCGTCGTAAGCGAATCCAACGTCACAGCCGTTGTCCTTTACATACTGCTGGAGCACATTTATATGTGTGGAACCGCAGTTGGTGTTGATATTCAGGCCGTTAGGCTCGTTGTTGATCACATGCGTTTCCGCTCCCAGCGCATCAAAGACATTTTTAGCAATTGCGGATGCGCTGCCGTTTGCACAGTCAAGAGCTACTTTTTTGTTTTTAAAAGAACGGGTTGCGATTGAAATCAGGTAGCCGATATACCGGTTTCTGCCTGCCGCATAATCTACGGTGCGGCCGATCTGGTCCTTTTTAGCCAGAGGAATCTCTTCTGTCAGCCCGTCTAAGTACTTTTCGATTTCCTCGATTACGCTCTCTTCCAGCTTTTCTCCCTTCTCATTGATAACTTTAATTCCGTTATCATAATAAGGGTTGTGGCTGGCTGAAATCATGATGCCGCAGTTAAACTCTTCTGTACGGACCACGTAGGATACGCTGGGCGTCGTGGTAACGTGCAGCAGATATACATCAGCTCCCGATGCGGTCAAACCGGCCACCAGGGAATATTCAAACATGTAGCTGCTCCGCCGGGTATCTTTTCCGATAACAATCCTGCATTTGGAATCAGGAGTTTTTTTTGCATAGTACCATCCTAAAAAACGGCCTACTTTGTATGCGTGCTCAACTGTCAAATCTACATTGGCCTCTCCGCGGAAACCATCTGTTCCAAAATACTTACCCATTCTTCATAATTCCTCTCTCTTTACAATTTCGTTTCATTTTCTGCCAATTCACCTAATTCGGACAGATAACGTTTCAGTGCATCCTGCCAGGACGGAAGTCTTTGGAAACCATTTTCAGTTAATTTTTCCTTGCTCATCCGGCTGTTCTTAGGCCTCTTGGCCTTAGCCGGAAATCCATCGCTGTCCACAGGAGTAACCGAAACTTCATCCATACCTGCCTGATGGAAAATTTCTTTTGCGAACTCATACCAGCTGCACAAGCCTTCATTGGTCGCATGGTATCTTCCGTATTTATCTGTCTGGATCATATCCACTAAAAGTCTGGCTAAATCATAGGTATAGGTTGGTGAACCGATCTGGTCGTCCACCACCTTCACTGCCCCCCGCTCTTTCCCGAGACGGAGCATGGTCTTAATGAAATTGGAGCCATTTAAACCGAACACCCATGCAATGCGGACGATAAAGAACTTCTCAATCAGTTCCTCCACCGCCAGTTCACCCTCGTACTTTTCCTGCCCATAGACATTCAGAGGGGTGCGGTAATCGTCAGGCTCCCATGGCCGTTCTCCTTCGCCATCGAATACATAATCGGTGCTGATATACATCATTTTAAGATTCAAATCATGGCAGACTTCAGCGATATTACGGGTTCCCACCGCATTGACCTTATGGCAGATCTCCACATTATCTTCTGCTGCATCTACTGCAGTATATGCAGCACAATGGATAACTGCGTCAACTTCGGAGGAAGAAATTACTCTGCGGCAGGCAGCAGCATCCGTGATATCCATCTCCGCCACGTCCACGCCGATCCCTTCCAGGCCCTGCTTTGCCAGTTCATTCATTACATCTGTCCCCAGCTGCCCTTTGGCGCCGGTCACTAATATCTTCATTCCCATTACAGTCTGTCTCCATACATATTTTCAAAATAGCTGCTGTATTCGCCGCTGATAATATGCTCCCACCACTCACGGTTGTCTAAATACCACTGAATTGTCTGCTGAATACCGGTATCAAATGTATACTGCGGCTTCCAGCCCAACTCTGTTTCCAGTTTCGTCGGATCGATTGCATAGCGCATATCATGGCCCGGTCTGTCCTTCACATATTTAATCAGGCTCTCCGGCTTATCAAGGGCCTTCAGAATCGTCTGTACCACTTCCAAATTGGTGCGTTCATTGTGTCCGCCCACATTGTAAACTTCTCCCACACGGCCGTTATGAATGATTAAATCGATGGCCTGGCAGTGGTCTGAAACGTGCAGCCAGTCACGTACATTGGCTCCGTCACCATAAACAGGCAGTTCTTCATCGGCCAAAGCCCGGCTGATCATTAACGGAATCAACTTCTCCGGAAAATGATAAGGCCCATAGTTGTTGGAACACCGTGAAATGGTCACCGGAATCCCAAATGTCCTGTGATAGGCCAGTACGAATAAATCTGCGCTGGCTTTAGAGGAGGAATAAGGACTGGATGTGTGAAGAGGTGTTGTCTCCGTGAAAAACAGGTCAGGCCTGTCCAAAGGAAGATCTCCATAAACCTCATCTGTGGACACCTGATGATACCTCTTGATACCAAACTCCTTGCAGGCGTCCAATAAAGTGGTCGTTCCCATCACATTCGTTCTCACAAAGATCTCAGGATCTGTGATAGAACGGTCAACATGGCTCTCTGCCGCAAAATTAACCACCATATCCGGTTTTTCTTTTTCAAACAGATCAAATATGAATTTACGGTCTGCAATATCTCCCTTTACAAATTTATAATTCGGCTTATCCTCAACTGGTTTCAATGTCTCCAAATTCCCTGCATAGGTCAGGGCATCCAGGTTGATGATCTCATAATCCGGGTACTTATTTACCATGTGGTGTACAAAATTTCCTCCAATAAAACCGGCTCCTCCGGTAACGATTATCTTCATATTTTCCTCACATTCCGCCATCTTATGGCATCTTTATCTTCTATATTGCAACCGTTCAGACAGCCTATCTTCTTGACTGAACTATCCGGGCAAGAAGCATCGGGGATCTCCACCCGAAATAAAAATTGTTTAAAAAATCCGCTTATAAGCGGGCTTAACACCGTTTTTTCATCCAATTTTCCCGCCGTATGAACTGTTATTCTATATTATTAATTATCTTTATTGTGAAGCTTATCAATATATTTTCCGTCAAGAACGTCTTTTAAATACTGGCCATATTGGTTTTTCTTCAAAATCTCATAAGTTTCCAATACCTGCTCTTTTGTAATCCATCCGTTCAGATATGCGATCTCTTCCAGACAGGCGATCTTACGGTGCTGATGGTCCTCAATAGTCTTCACAAAATTGGTAGCTTCTACCAAAGATTCATGGGTTCCCGTATCCAGCCATGTAAAGCCCTGTCCTAAAAGGGTCACATCCAATTCACCGTTTTCCAGGTAAATGCGGTTTAAATCGGTAATCTCCAGCTCTCCGCGCGGAGACGGTTTCAAATTCCTGGCATAATCAACCACTTTATTATCATAGAAATAAAGCCCTGTCACACAATAATTGGATTTGGGCTTTTCAGGCTTTTCTTCTATAGAAACAGCCTTTCCTTCCGAATCGAATTCCACAATACCAAAACGTTCCGGATCATCCACATAATAACCAAACACTGTAGCTCCGTTTTTCTTCGCAGACGCCGCTCTCAAACGCTTTTTAAGCCCCTGTCCATGGAAAATATTATCTCCCAAAATCATGGCCACCGATTCATCTCCAATAAAATCTGCTCCAATAATAAATGCCTGAGCCAATCCGTCCGGGCTGGGCTGTACCGCATAACTTAAATTAACACCAAACTGGCATCCATCTCCCAATAAAGATTCAAATCTCGGGGTGTCGTCTGGTGTGGAAATAATCAAAATATCTCTGATTCCCGCATTCATGAGCACTGAAAGCGGATAATAGATCATCGGTTTATCATAAATCGGCAGCAACTGTTTCGAAGTAACTTTCGTCAGTGGATATAAACGTGTTCCAGAACCGCCTGCAAGGATAATTCCCTTCATAGCTTCCTCCTAATAGTAATTAAATTTGTATGATACGCATAATTACTAGTAATATACCACACTGGATTTCATTTTGCAAATACCGGGGGATTGGGATTCTATGAATTTTTTCTTAATAAAAGGGGGAAAATTGGAATTTGGTTGAGAAAGTTACGCAGAAAAGCAGGATGAGGGGGCGGAGATGGGGCTGGATGTTTGGAACCGGACAGGGGAAGCGGAAACCTTCGGTGATGAAAACCGGCTTCCAACCGTAAGTAAAACTAAGACTGCAGGGATGGAAAAAGACGGTCCGATGCCCATTCACGGTAAACTCCTGATGACTTTACCGTTCAGGGGCATCTCAGAAACTGATTCGGTTTTCAGTTTCTGCCCGCCTTTTTCCATCCCTGCAGCCTAAGTTTCACTAACGGTTTCCAGACGGCTTTCATCACCGAAGGTTTCCGCTCCCCCTGTCCGGTTCCAAACATCCAGCCCCATCTCCGCCCCCTCATCCTGCTTTTCTGCTGGTTTTCTCTGGAGCAAGGAATTAAAAACAATTTTGTAAATTATAAGAAAATTTAACATCGAACGTCAAGGCATTTTCGAAAAAGCCTTGACGTTTTACTGTTAATCCTCAAGCACTTTTTCTGCTTTCCTTCCTCAAAGTTTTTATTCTCATTTATCCATGCCAATACACAGCAGTGAATCCAGGGATCGGGGGCGGGGCATCGGACCGGGCGGGGGTGGTTTGATTTCACGCCGGACGCGGCTCCTGGTTTGCGGGAGACCGGAGCACGGTTCACGGTTCCAGCGATTTGTTCCAGCCGTCGG
>JAGZXV010000117.1 GCA_018378255.1 Clostridiaceae bacterium
TGTACCGGGTGGCCGCATCCGGCACAGACCTGGTCTCTTTGCTCTCCGGGTTCCGGCTGTATCTTCTCCGGCTGTTTTACCGGGGTTCCGCATTTAGGGCAGAATTTACTTCGGTCAGCTATTTCTTTGCCGCAGTTTTTGCATATCATCGCCAAACCTCCTTTAAGAAATCGGTATAGCAGAGTTTCCTGCCCCCGAAATAAAACCATAAACGCCGTATTCTTCAGAAGCCGTTGTCACAAATTCATTCTCGCTATGCTCCCTGGATACGGCCACCACATACTGGCTGCCGCTTCTGTTCTGTACCACTCCGTTCATAGGCTCTGCTATTCCATTTGAAGCAGTATAGTTAAATGTATTCGTTTCATTGTTCTGCATGTGAACCAATGTCATGGTTCCATTTTCTTTTCCTCTCGTAAATGTTCCGCTGGTCCGGGCCGTGTAGACAACGGCTCCCCCCGCAGTATACTTGGTAAACGTCACGGTTCCGCTTCCATCCGGCATATCACCGCTCCATTGCCCCTCATAAACATTGGTGCTCTCCGCATCTGATTTAATCCAGATACCGCTGCCCTCCCTCTTTCCGTCTTTCAGGTTTCCATAGTAAAGCGCCTTATTATTAAAAACCGCCACACTATTTCCCGTTGCCGAAGGATAAGTGATTCTGTCATTAGCCTTCATTAAAAGAGTTTGGTAATCAGCCGTATTCATGATATCTTTCACATATTCCAGATTTCCCCCTTCACAAGCTTTGTACAGCCGATCCAGAAGATCACGGCTTTGCCGGTCTAATTCTTCCTGGTTCTTCAGTTCATCGATCTTTTTTTTCGTTTCCCTGTCTCCGGTTGCCTCATAGAGAAACTCAAGGATCTTTTCAGCCCTTTCATAGTCGCCTTCTTCCATATAAGCTTCATACATCATCATGACCACATCTTCCAACTGGCCCGAAACTTCGCGGTCCCTGGTGTTTTCATAACCTGCCGCCAGAATCTGTACGGCTTCCTCCTGTTTTCCCATGCCCTGATATGCAGATGCCAAACCAAGGTAGGCATCCGCCCTTTTAGGCTCTATCTTAATCGCTGCCTGAAATGCGATCACTGCCTGTTCATAATCCATCTGATCCATGAATTTTTCAGCCCTGGCCAGATGGCGTTCACCAATGAAATGATTGACTTGGTTCGAAAAGCGGAAAGAGAGCACAAGTCCGCACACAATGCCTGAAATCAGTATAATCGCTGTCAGCAGAACCTTATACTTCGTCTTCATACCCGTTCTCCCCCTTTACCGTACTTTTCCATGCTCCTGTTCGTATTTTAAAGGAAATACATGAAATAAAACCGCTGTAATCAGCGATGCCCCCAAAAGGACAACGCCTCCTGCGATCATCAAAGTCCCTAAAGTCATTCTTATTCCTCCATACTCCTTCTACAGCCATCCGCCGCTTTTCAGCTGCTCGATCAGCCCTTCCAGCTGCTGAAGCTGGGTGGTATCGCTGTTTTTATCCACAAGACCCACCGCTTTCTGGTATTCCTCATAAGCGGCTGTAAAATTACGCTGATCCTCCGGCTTTCCATTTTCTATCATAATATAAAGCTGGGCCAAAAGCGCGTGAGGCACATAATCGGACGGGTACGCGGTCTGGTATTTATCCAGAACCTGGGCGGCCAGCTCATATTCTCCGGCATACTGGTATGCGGTAAATGCATTCACATACAGATATTCTTTCTGGATTCCCGCTCCCACAACCTTCATAAATCCTTCGGCCGCTGTAATCATGTCTTCCCTGCCGTAATTCTGTTCAACCGCCCTTCCGTAGTAGGATGCCGACTGCATTTCCAAAAGAACTGTGTTGCTTTGCATCCCTTCCTGCCTCAGGGCATTGTCTATGGCCGTTATGGACTTGGTATACACATCCTCAATCCGTTCCGGATCATTTCCCGGAAGTTTTGCGCTGTCCCGGTAAGTGGTTGCCAGCGCGATGCAGGCCCTTCTCATCATCTCCGGGGATTTAGTCTGGCCGATCACCTTTTGAAAGGTTTCCTCCGCCTCCCGGTATTTGCCCTGTACATAATAGATTTCTCCCGCCACATAGAAGGAAATGTCCTGGGTGTCATCCTGTTTAATAATCTGGTCCAGAATCTTTTCCGCCTGGGATATCTGTCCCAAACGCCCCATACACACCGCATAATCCCTCAGATTATCGATCTTCATATCCGTTCTTTTAGCCGCCTTATAAAAGCAGTCGCCAGCTTCAGAATAATTCTCAAGTTCAAAATAGGAAGAGGCAAGAGCTAAAAGGAGATCCGGATCATCCGGGAAATCGGCCTGGTTGGAAAGGGAAAATTTAATACATTTCTCATATTGTCCGTCCAGGTATAGAGCATAGGCATATTTACCGTAGGCCTCCGGCCTTTTAGGATCGATATGGCTGGCTTCTTTCAGATATTCCATCGCTTCCTGAGGAACTTCTTCCATGCATTCTTCCGCCAATTCCAGGTAATCCAGGTATTTTTCCGTTTTTTCCTTTCCAAGCTGTACAAACCCGCCGGCCAGCAGCCCAAAGGAACACAAAAACATGGCGGTTAACGTGAGTGTCCTAAGCAGTTTATTGCGTTTATACCTCTTATATTCCGCATCAAAAGTATGTATATTGTTTAAATCGGCCATCAGTTCTTCGACCGACTGATATCTTTCATTCTTATCCGGGCGGATACATCTGGCAACGATATAATCCATCCCCACTGAGACAGACGGGTCCATCTCCCTCAAAGGCTTTCCGCAGAAAGGTTCTTCGTTTGGCCCTCTTCCAGTCAGTATATGATACATGGTAATGCCCAGGCTGTAGATATCTGTCCTGGCGTCCGACTGGCTCTTTCCAAACTGTTCCGGCGCCGCGTATCCCCGGGTACCGATGTATGTGGTATCGTCCGTATTGCCGCTCTTATACTCTCTGGCGATGCCGAAATCGATCAGTTTCAGCCTTCCGTCAGGCTGAAGCATGATATTGGACGGCTTCATATCACGGTAAATGATAGGAAACGGCCTGTTATTGTGCAGATACTGAAGCACCCGGCAGAGCTCAGTGAACCAGTAATAGGCTACATTTTCCGGAGCGCGGCCCTGTTCCTTGAGCCAGGCGTCCAGCGCGACCCCTTCCACAAAGTCTTCCACTATATAGACGTTATCCGCCTCGTCAAAGATATCGTAGATCTTCGGCAGCATGTCATGATCCAAGTGAATCAAAATATCAGCTTCCGCCAGGAAATCCAGTTTGACGCCCTGGTTCTTCGATACGCTCTTTACCACGAGCTGCTTTTTTGTCCGGATCTGCTCAGCCAAAAAGATTTCCGACATTCCGCCCTGATTTATTTTTCCAATAATTCTGTAATTCTGTGCAAATCGTGGATCCATACTTCCCCTCTGTCCTCTGCTACTCAATTCGAACCATCACCGCCGACAGGTTATCCGGTGCTGAATTATCATACACCTTTTTCCTGATCCGCTCTATAGATTCGCTTAATTGTCCTGTCCGCAATGCATTTCTCATCTCTTTTTCCAAAAATCCCTGCGGGCAGTATTTGTAAATTCCATCGCTGCATAACAAAAATATCTGTTTCTTTTTCAACTGGTCTGTGCGGGCATGGCAGCTGATCTGTTCTCCAACTCCTACGGCCTGAACCAGCTTACCATAGTTCATATGACCTTTTATTTCCTTTTGGGAATAAGCCTGAACCGTCTGCGGCAGGTTCTCCCACACATCGTCCGCTGTCAATTGGTGCAGCCGGAACCCCTTATTCATATAGATCCTGCTGTCACCAACACTTATTATACCATAATATCCGTTATGTATCAGAATAAGAACAATCGTAGATCCGCACACTTCTCCGGCAGGAGTTGTATTTTTGATATACTCATGGGCCTGATACAAAACCTCTTTGAGAGACATCATGAGGCGGTTAAAATCCTGATTCGTGCCTGGCAGAAATACCTGGGTCCACCAGTTTTGGTAGGCCTGGGCAAGGTGGCGGCTGGCCCGTTCCCCGTGCTGATGGCCTCCCATACCGTCAGCCACCAGAAACAATCCGGATCTGCCCTTTTGCAAAACCCGGATTGCATCCTGATTCATCCCTCTCTTTAATCCGCAATCACTGATCCCTCTGCTGTTTATCTCCATATCATCCTTCATTTCAAATTCTAATGAATTTCCAGTTTTAAAGTTAACCTTCCCAATGTGAGAATGCATCCGGAATAGACCTCTGCATCGGTCAAAACCCTGCTGCCATTCACAAATGTCCCATTGGATGAATTCAAATCCCTGATATAAAACTTTCCGTTTTTAATAAATATTTCACAGTGCCGTCCTGATACCGATTTATCGTAATCCAGCACCATCTGGCACACCTCCGGCTTTCTTCCGATCACCACCGACTGAACCAGCGGGCATTCAAAGGTCCGCGCCAGATTCTTCTGGTCCGCCAGGCACAGCACGTATTTCCTGTTATCATCCCAAAGCATCTGGGTGCTGTCATTTCTCTGTCCGCCTCTTTTTTGTTCCAGCCATTCTGTTTCCTGTTTTCTGTCTTGCGTTCCTTGTTCATTTCCCGGCGGATTGCCGTTAAACGGTTCAAATGTCTCCCGTCTATTCTTCTTCTTCACAATTACTACCACTATAACAGTGATCCCTGCCATGAAAATGAGCACGATCCCCAAGCCGGCTGCCAGAACTGCAAGCGATATCTTTTCATCCTCCGGCTCTTCTTCCTCATCCTCTTCTTCGGTTTCCGCTGCAGGTTCCGTCTCTGTCTCCGTCTCTTTAGTCTCCGGTTCCTCCGCCGAAACAACCTGAACCATAGGCATACGCACCTCAGCCATGGAGGTCACATCCCCTTCGGAAGTATGGAAAGTGATCTGAACCGTTTTAACCGAACCGTCACACAAGTTTGCATCCGGGCTGGCGGTAATTTTCAATATATCTCTGTCTCCGGCCAGATCCGTCACCACCGTTATGGGATCTTCCACCTCATCCAGCAGATATGACCGTCCATTGCTCATGCGGGACAGGGCGAACATATTCTTTAACTGCTCGCTGTTATCCTTATAGGTGCACCCCAAAGTATAGATGGGATATGGATTTTTACCGATCAGATCATATAATTCCTCCTTGGTATAACCGATGGATTTATTATCCACCCCGTCGGAAATGATGATAATCCGCTTAAAACAGTCGTCCTCTGCCTTATCCAGTTCTTTCAACAGATCATACAGCACATCGGTCAGATAGGTTTCCTGATCCTGATAGCTGATCCCGTCCACGATCTGTTTAATCTGGGCATAGTCATTGCTGTCCTGAACCAGATACTGAATGCTTTCGCTGAATGTGGCGATTGTAAACTGTTCCCTGTCCATCCGGTCGGCTACAATATCCTGAACAGCCTGGCTGATAAAGGGACGGTATTTATCCGTCACCGACAGGGAATTGTCCAAAAGTATAATTGTTTTAAGAGGTATCTCCTGCTCTGATAACGGACCGCTTTCCACCTGGCTGCACAGCCCGGTTCCGATCTGGAATTCCATGCTCCCGGCTGTTCCGGGATTTTGTACATACATCACAATCCGGCCATCTTTGGTATCTGTGCAGAGCACTGCCCCCGGGTCTGCGGCAGAGGCCGGCATAACAGACGCTAAGGCCATTGCCGCTGCCATTATAAGCGCTTTTAAACCTTTTTTCTTCATACTCCCTCTTATTCCGCCGCATAAACGGCATTCATTTAATGTCGGATACCAGAAGAGCCAGGCACTGTCCTGGCAGCTCCCGGCGCTTCAAAACCTTATATTTTACTGGATCACGTCTCCCAGAAGTCCGCCGGATTCCTGAGTATTGGCATTTTCCGCATCCTGATACGTTCTCGCCATGTCGTTTAAGTCTGTGACATGTTCCTGAATCATGCGGTTCATGCGCTCGATATCATTCTGAAGCTGGCTGAATTTGTTCACATAAGCGGCGGATGCTTCTCCTTCCCATACAGTTGAAAGGTTTTTTACCGTAGTCATCATCTCTGAAGTCAGACTGCTGACGGTTTTTCCGGAATTTCCAAAATTAGCGGCTCCTTCGGTTAATTTTTCAGGTGTTACTTTTAAAATGCCTTCCATAATTTATTCTCCTTTTCTGATCTGATTTATAATACATATCCCATATTTGCATTTCCGGCCGGTCTTTACTTGTAAGTTCTGGATGATGCGATTTCCTGGTTTTTCTGCTCTGCCTGCTCATATTTTGCAGCTATGTTTAAAAGAGCGGTTACATACTGGTCGATTGCAGATGCAAATGCGTTCATCTGACCTTTATCATTATTGAATGCATTGCGGAACGCTGCCTGCGCCTGGCCTTCCCACATGGAAGCTAACTGGCCCTCATAGCCTTCAAGGGTTCCGATCTCACTTTTTAATCTGTTGTTTAAGCCGGTTAAGTCATCGGCCTTCCTTCTTAATTCTGATGCTGTTACTGAAAATGCTGACATATTATTTGTCCTCCTTTTTTTATATTAAACCTCAAGGCTTTTTTGAAAAAGCCTTCACGTTTTACTTTAAAACCTCAAGGCTTTTCCGAAAATGCCTTCACGTTTTACTTTAAAACCTCAAGGCATTTTCGAAAATGCCTTCACGTTTCATGTAAATCACGTTTCATGTAAATAATCTCAATAATCTCTCCTGCTGGCAATCCGCAGTGCCTCCATCTCCGCATCGTAAATCCTCTTTGCAATCCTGCGGATATCGGCCGCCACCCGGTTCAATTCCTCAGATGTCGCCGCTATATCTTTTTGAAGCATCACACCTTTTCTGATATATGCGCCAGCGTTTTCTCCCTTCCAGCTCTCTGAAAGCGTATCCAGTGAAGTTTCAAGAGATGCATTGGCAAGCTTTTTCAACTGGTCGGCTGAAGTTTCCAGCCGCTCTGCCTGCTTGATGGCAGTTCTGAAATTAAACCTGATCTCTGATCTTGAACTCATAACGCCCTCCTAAAATAATACATCTGTGGGAAGTTCACCCGAAATAGCCTGAACCTCAGCTTCTGTGGACGCGTAGACGCCTGCAATCTGCTGTAAATCTGCCGGATGTTCACTGAGACGCTTGATTATCTCATCTATATCATCCGACTGGTCTTCAAATAACCGCCTGTGAAGATCTCCGGCCTCCCCGATCCAGTAGGAAGAAGAAGATTTTACCGTCTGTTTTAATGTGTCAAAATCTCTCTTCATTCCTTCAATTTCTTTTGCGGCTTCCACCGCTTTATTGTTTAATACATCTGTGGATACTTTAATATGTACCCCGGAAGCAAGTAATCCCATCTCTTCCCCTCCTTAGATCCGTATCGCTGCGATTGCAGAACTTACGGAATCTTCACATTTCTGATATTCCGACCTGGCATATTCCATACATTTAATCAATTCCTCCAGGGTTTGATAAAGTGTCTGAAGCGCCATATAGTCATTGTTAAACTGTGCATTGAAGATTTCATGAGCCGGCCCTTCCCACATGCCCCCCAGTTCCAGGATCCTGTCCTGCATCCGGTCTGAATGGCTTTTCAGAGAATTAAGGGTGCTCCTCAAGGTATCAATGTCGCTGTTCAGTGAAGAAATCGTAACTTCGATCATACTGCCTGCCACTGCTTTTACCTCCTTTAAATAACTTCCATCCGTTTCAGGCTTGCAAAAAGATTTTTGAACTTGTTGACATCGAATTCGGCCACTGCAATCAATCCTTTTGGCTGTTCATATTCCGCCTCGATCCGTTCTTCACTCTTTCTGTAGCATTCCGCAATATGGGCCAATGCCTGCGCCATCTGGTTCAGCTGCATCTGCTTTTCATCCAGCTCTGCCAGCCGCTTTCGGATGTCTCTCCTCTGTTCATCGAGATAAGACAGGCTTCTTAATGCGGCGTCCACACTTTTTAAAGTTTCAGCCTCCTGCTCCAGCCGCAGGTTTAATACTCTTAAGTTGTCACTGGTCTCTAATAATGGTTCAATTATTACTTTAAACACTGTCTCATCTCCTTGTATCCATATAATAACAAAATGCTGCGGCCAGGTCATAAAAAGCTGACCAACTGCACATTTACCATGACAAATGACCTTTTTACCCCGGTTTATATCAGCATCAAACGCCTGCCGTTTATTATCTTATAATATTTTAAATCAGCCTCCGGCGAAAGGATTTCCCGGGTATCCATACAGCACAGGTTTAATTTATCCTGAACCCCCTCTAAACCACACCGCTCCTTCTGGCATATCATCTCCACCATCTCCGGAATCAGTACGGAAATCGGAACCTGTTCGTCCAGGCTGAAATCATAAGTCCTTCCCAGGGAAGGCACCGTTACGTCTACCAGAACCATCTTTCCCTCATTTCCGCCGCCTTAGCGGCTAAGTTAACCTTAAATCTGTCTTATCGCGCGGCTGGATTTCCCCGCCGCCTGTGTTATCCTGCAGCCAAACAGTTCATAGCCCCACTTTTCAAGCGCTCTCTAAGCCTCTGAAGAATCCGCTGCCGTCAAACCAGCACATCCCCCTCAGAGCGGAAATTCATGACGATCCTCTCCCACACCTCTTTCGAATAGACTTCCGCCTTTTTACCGTCCATACCGCAAGTCAGAAGATAGGGATAAATGCTTCCCCTCAAAATGAAATAACGCGTCTCCGTAAAACCCGCTCCGCAGGAGATCACGTCAAAAGAGGACAGCCGGCTTTCCATCTGTTCCAGTTCCTCAATCCCCGTACTTTTATCCGGCCCCTGTTCCAAAAGCGTTTCCAGCTCCGCTTGGACGCCCTGGTCCAGCTCTGATATCCTTTTTGCCCCGGCTTCCGATTCCTCCGCCCGTTCAGGCGCCAGCCCGCACTCCTCCATCCAGATTAAAATCCTGCCGGAAGGAAGCCACCATAACCGGAATTCATCAAACTGCTTTTCCATCATCACCAGGCCGTCATTTGCTGCATAAGCCAGACAGATCCGCCCCTGCTCCCTGTCTGTCATCATCCTGACCACAGTCCGGGACAGACGCAATTTTTCCAGCCATACCGCCGGTTCTCCCAGGATTACAAGCTTTCCGTTTTCATTGCCGCAAACTCCTTTTTTAATCAGGCTGTGAATACAGCGGATCAATTTTTCATCATCCGCGCCCCGGTATGAAACCGCATATCCATAGAGTTCCTCCACGCCGCATACAGCCAAAAGAACCGCCAGCTCCAATTCCTTAAAATAACAGATCTTCTCTTCTTCCCTCATCATATCTTATAATCCTTTAAAGACTTTTTATAGCTTCTCGACAACGGGACTGCCAAACCGCCGGTGAGCGTCACCATATTCTGTGAAAGCATCACTTTATCAATCTTTTTCCCATTAATAATATAGCTTCTGTGGCATCTGATGAATTCAGAAGGCAGATTCTGTTCCAAATTCTCCATAGTTTCATAAAACCCGATCTCCTGATCCAGAATCCTCACGAAAATCTTCTTTTCCCTGGCCTCCAGATAATAGATCTGGCTGTACGGGATATACTGTTTTCCTTCCCTTGTCTCGATCACAAAGCACTCCGCCATGTCCTGGGATTCAAACCGTTCCAGAAATGAATTCAGCGTTTCCAGCAGCACTTCCCGTATCTGCCTTTCATCCGCCGGCCTCAGCAGAAGGGAGGACGGCGCGATTGCCGGCCTCAAATACCGCATAGGCGACACACCGGCGTCAGCTACCACCATGAGAAGGGCTTCTCTGTATTGGATTCTGATCTGTTCCAGATATTTAAGGCCCTCTTTCGCGGTCACATCATAACACATCACATCTGCCAACGGCTCTTTTTTTATGTATTCCTGAAATTCAGGCAGTTTAAAAAATTCCCGGATATCCCAGTCTTCCTCGCTCAGTTTTCCGGCCAGGTCTTTCACCTGTTTCCTGATGGAGGCAAGTTCCGCCTTGTCCTCATCGTATGTCAAAAAAGAAATCATCATTTACCCCCTGGATAAAGGTATTACTACTCTGCAAGGCTTTTCACCCTCTTCAGAAGGAATCATACCGTTTCCTGCCTTCATCGCTTTGCTGCGCTCCATAAACGGCAGGCTGTTAAAATCAAATATTCTCTGCTCATCCGCTTTACCGCCCAGATGAATTCCATTTTTCATGCGGATAAAGTTTTCATAGATTCTCCGTCCTGCAACCTCTTTTATGTTGTCCTGGTTAAAGCAGGCATAGAAGAATACATTGTGCAGCGCGCCTTTATCCGTAATATTTTCCACAAATCCATGCATGGAAGCCACACCTGGCTGCGGATTATAGATGTTATTTACAAATGACACCAGATCAGCGATGAAAATATGGTATTTCTCATGCTCCTGCATCCTCTCATAAATGGAATCCTCTTCCATTTCTTCACTTACACACTGGCGTTTCAGTTGATTTCTCGCCTTAAAGGATGGAATAATGCTTTCAAAGAAATGATAGACCTTCTGATCAGAATCCAAATACTCAGCCCCCGCCTCTGCAGCAGTCTGGCGCAGCTCCTCCGCTCCTGATTCGATCACCCAAATCTTCTCTCCCCTCAGCGCCGCCGAACGGATCATCACTTTCATGAGATTTGTTTTGCCTGTCCTGGCTTTGCCCGAAACAAGGAAGCAGTAAATTTTACTCAGATCAATGCCGTAAACTGCGGCTGTTTCCATGTTATAGCCGACAGGAAGGGTTCTGTCGTCCTTTGCCGCATTCACAGTATCTTCAAGGGCTGCAAATTCAGACCACACCGGTTTTGCCGGAATCTCGGGGATCGGTTTCGCCCGTTTGCCCTGCCAGCAGCGGTTCATGCGGCCGCAAGCCGCCTTGATGGCTTCCATACGTTTATAATCGTCTTCCGCTTCTGCTGATAATGCGGTCTGGAATTCCAGAATGCTGCCGTCCACAACCGCAAGCCCCCGGCCTCTTTTGTTGGCTTCCGGCAGTATGGAAACCCTCATGGTCTTCAAAGCATCCGCATATTGGAATTTATCAGCCATTTCCAGGCAGATAGAGGTTCTGATATTATCGCCGATCTTGGACTGGATCTCCGCCGAACTGTAGCCGGCAGCTGAAAGAACCAGATAAATCCCGTTGGCTGAGCCCTCTTTCGCCAACTGGATCAGCACATCTTCATATTGGTTTTCTGTTTTTTCCTTGAAATTGGCATAACTGTCTATCATCACGATTATAGATGGACATGTGACCCCGTTAGCCTGCACATACTGGCTGTAATTTCCGCCTTTAAACAAGAGCTTGCGCTCTGATAAAATCCTGGATATCATGGTGAAGAACTTGGATATCTTCTCCATCTCCCCTTCATACATGATCCCGCCCACATGGGCCAGGCCCTCAAACGGCGACATCATGCGGCTGCTGAAATCAATAGCATACAGGTTTACATAATCAGGCGTATACCGGTTCACCAGAGCAAATGCCAGGGTCTGTAAAAAGGTGCTCTTTCCGCTCATGACCATACCGCATACCGCATGATGGCCGCCTTCCGCAAAATCCACCGTAAACGGCCTTTGAGCCTGGTTCCCGGGATCGTCATACATGCCGATTTTGACCTGGAGATTCCATCTGTGGCCCTGCTCTGGCCATCTGCTGCCGTCGAATGTCTCCTCCTCATATCCCGGAAGCTGTTTTAAATACATGATTTCAGGGAGTACGGGAAGCCATAGCTTAATATCATTCCGGTATCCCAGCCTTTGCGCTGATTCTTTCAGATATTCCACCACCGCGTCCAGCTGGGTCTTCTCTTTCTGCTCCGGAAGTTTCTTTCCAAGGCGCTTTGCATTCAGCACAATCTGCGCGGCCTGATCCTTTAAATCACCGGGATCAGCCATGCAGACATCCTCGTAAAGTTCCGTAAAGTCCATGAGACGTCTCGTATTATAGTCATTTTTCGCATAATCCACATGATCTTTTTCCATCATCCCAAAGATCAGATCCACCGCTCTTTCCAGGTCCCTGTCAGTCTGTTCAAGCGCCTCTTTCGCATAACCGATCAGCATGATCAGCCAGCGTTCCAAAACCGCCTCTTTCTGCTTCATCTTCGTATGACTGCCAGTCATCCCCGCTTTCCCTGTATCGGATATCATCTTAGCCACCACATTTTTGGCATTGCCAAGCTCCGCATCGTAGGATGCCCCGCTAAAGCCAGACTGGAACAATTCATACAGTTCATCATTGCCCACCTGCAGATAGCATCTTCCTGCCTGGGTCAGATAAGCCGCATCCGGTTTATGAAGCATGTCCATGCTGTCCTGCCGGTCCTGCACCCTCAAACAGAGACGGAATTTGGAGTTGCTCCAGATGTTGTCATCCACCGTTCCGCTGGGTTTCTGGGTCGCCAGGATCAAATGAACGCCAAGGCTTCGGCCTACCTGGGCCACGCTGATTAATTCCCTCATGAAATCGGGTTCTTCCCGTTTCAGCTCCGCAAATTCATCGATGATGATGAACATATGGGGAATCGGGATTTTCGCTTCTTTATTCTTATATAAATTGGTGTATAAATTTATGTTGTTGACGCCGTATTCGTTAAAGATTCTCTGACGCCTGCGGTTCTCACTTTTAATGGACACCATGGCCCTGTGAACCTGATTGCCCGATAAGTTGGATATCTGGCCGATCAAATGGGGCAGTCCCGCAAAAAGATTTGCCATTCCGCCGCCCTTATAGTCAATGATAAAAAATCCGATATCATCCGGGCTGAAATTGATGGCAAGGGAAAGCATGTAGGTCTGAAGGGTCTCCGATTTACCGGAACCTGTGGTGCCCGCCACCAGTCCGTGAGGCCCATGATATTTCTCATGTACGTCCAGATAGCAGGGCGCACCTCCCGCCTTCTGTCCCACCAGAGCTTTCATATTCTCATAAGTCCGGTTCTTCCTCCAGCGGTCGGCCACATTCAGCTCATTTAGGGCGGAAATTCCATACATATCAAAAAATGTCAGAGCAGACGGGATCTCACCGCCTATTTCCACTTCATTCACTTCAATGCTGCTCAAACGCCTTGCCAGCGCCTCCAGCGCTTTCTGATTCATCTCGTCAAAGTGAACGGCCGTCCGCTTGGCGTAATCGCTGGCCGCATTGTAAAATCCGGCAAAAGAGCTGTCATTTTGAATAATACATTCCACTGCATTGGGCAGATCCTCGTATTTTTCCGCCAGCAGAATGGTTGAAAGCCCGATGTTGTTTTCAGCTCCGTAAATATACCGGGCAACTGGTTCTCCATCCAAAAAAGAAGGTTCCGCAATCACCAGAATGTAATAGGGTTTCGGCGTACTCTCTCTGTTTTGCCCGGCCTGTTCTTCCGAACGGAAGCGGAATACCTTGGTAAGTTCATAGAATACGTCGCTGGCATCTGATTTATTGCCCGCCACATAACGGGTCTTTTTATCCTCCGACCACACGTGGGGCAGCCATCTGGCAAATTCCCAGCAGTCCCCGTCAATCCCTTGTGCGGCATCATAGATAAATGCCAGCTTTACATCCGTATAGCAGTTATTGGCCGCTATCTGGGTGACCAGATTGTAGACCACATCCACAGCGCCCTTTTTATGTTCTCCGCCGATCACTCCGATCAGATGCTCTTTCAGCAGATCCATACAGATGGGCACATCATGAAGGGTTTTATAATTATCCTGGATGAATTTAGGCTTATCGGCCAGAGAATCGTTGATCAGCGTGAATTTTTCCTTGGGTATGGTGATGGGAACCTGAAATGGGATATCTCCCATGCCGAGGCGTTCCATCAGAAAATCCCCATGGCTCATATTTCTGTTCCAAAGCTGCATGGTTTTGCTGTCATAGCCGCTGCACACCGCTGACGGCGGATACTGTTCATTCAGAATCCTGGTATTCTTCTCGTATTTTCCCCGGATCGTGTCGGTGCATTTGATTAAATATTCACTGTAGCGTTCAAAACGCTTCAGCTCTTCCTTCCGTTTCCGTTCCTTCGTATAGCGCAGGTTGGCAATCGCCCACCCTGCACCGATCACAGCGGAAGAAATGGCCGTAATCAGTCCTGTATACATAAATGCGCTTGTATTTCCACCCGACATACGGCTGCTGTAAATGGCCAGGCCGCTTCCTAAAAGCATGGGAACCGCCATGGTCATGGCCGGTCCGATCACCATGGCCAGCGGAGTTTCCCCCATGTCCTGCGGATTAGGCGGGGCTTCGATTTCAACTGCTTCGTCTTCCAGTTTCTCGATATTCCTGGGCGCGCGGTGGAAATATTCTTTATCCCGCTTTATCACTCCCTGCGGTTTTGGTATCTCTTTCACTGGCATCGTCCATATTTTAAGAATATCCCGGTTGATTTCCAGCTCCCTGCAGGGACGGACTGCCAGAATATCTCCCAGACAGACCATATTCAGCCCGAAGATATCAATGCTGTCGCCAAAATGAAGCTGGGCCGAGCCAACCACCCGGACAGAATTTACGAATACGCCGTTCCGGCTGGTGTCCTCTAACCTGAGCACGCCGCCCGCCATCTTTAATACCGCATGATCGCGTGAAACCAGTTTCTGATACTGATAACGGATCATGGATTCCGGCCGGTTGCCGATTGTCACCGCCATACCGTCTGTTAAAAGATATTTCTCATAAACGCAGAACGAACTTTCCTGTTCACTGACCGTAATGGAAATCTGCTCTTCATAAGGGGTGTTCACCAGAAAAATGTCGTCATTGCGCAGTTGTTCCCTGTTATAGGGAACCGAACCTCTGGCGATGGAATAGCGGCTGTCCGTAAACATCCAGCAGTTCTCTATCACCTCCAGTTTCAACACCACATCCTGACGCAGCCGGAATAAATCCTTATCTATGATGATCGTCGTATCATCGTTATTAATCGCAGGAAGCACAAATTCCTTAAATGCGCTTTTACTGTAGACAGAAAGTACAATACTCATATTTCCCTCCATTTATCCGATGGAGACAGCTTATCGTCATCCGCTCATCCCTGTCAGTTTCTTATAATGGAAACTTCCAGCCGGACGGTTCCGATATTTATGCAGTCCCCTGACTGTATTTTAATACCCCTTTCATCCACAATGACGGAATCCGATTTTCTCAGCAGCCTGACCGGAACCGACATCTGGCAGTTCCTGATATACAGATCCTGGCCATGCTTAAATATCTCACATTGGCGTTCCGACAGACTGCGGTTATTAATCACTATGGTATTTACATCAAACTGCCTTCCAATCCTTATCACTTCGGATGGGTTCAGCAGATATTTTCTCGTTGACAGTTCATTGATCTCCGTCAGCTCCAGCATACATCTGCCGTGAGCCGGCATTTCCCGTTTCAGCGCCTTTTCATCCTGTGCGTAATCCACTAAAACCGGACGCTGGAGCCCTTTTCCGTCCCTTGCATCATTGGCTTTAAGGG
The DNA here is from genome assembly GCA_018378255.1 of Clostridiaceae bacterium. Classification (GTDB taxonomy): domain Bacteria; phylum Bacillota; class Clostridia; order Lachnospirales; family Lachnospiraceae; genus CHH4-2. The sequence goes on from JAGZXV010000117.1 coordinate 15,441, forward strand.
GATTTTCAAGGGCGCGGTCCAGCGCTTCTTCCCGCAGCTTTTCCATGGCCATTCTGCGCTGTTCCTTTTTCTTTTTCCCTGATTTCATAACAATTATGAGAGTTGTCAGAATGGTTGCTGCAATTACAAATATAATTATATATAATGGGTTGTTTAACAACTTGAAACCAATTTTCACCTGTACTCCCCTCTTTTTTCTGAATTCTTTTTTATAAATAAGGAGCCTGACAAGTCAGACTCCGGCGTCCATTATAACGTTCCATGTTTGTTTTTTTATACAAGCCCTTTTGAGTAATAAAAAGGAGCCCGAATATCGGTATTGTGACGTACTGCGCATCACAATACCAGTATTCTGCTCCTTTCGATTTTCGAAACCAGCTTTCATGATCACGCTCATCATACTGTCCCCTGTGTGTAATATCATTTAATGTATTAAGTATAGCATGGGAACCCGGTTACGACAAGTTGATTTACACTTAGTTTTACATCTGTTTTATTACCAGAAAAGGCTTGAAAAGATGTTAAAATCACCTGAAGTAAAATCAATACACCACTTTCCGTTAACCTTAATGACATTGAGTTTCATATCCTCATCATCGTCGTCTTCTTTTCCCTCGATGCTGACATTAACTTCCAGCGTATATCCTTCCGTCACTTCGATTTCTTTTAAATCGTCAGAAAGCTGATTTACCAGTTTATTAAATTTTTTAAGCGTAGCGCTGTCCAGTTCATCCTCAATGGCGTCATAGAACTTTCCGTCTTCCTGAACCCATTCCAGTCTGGAACGGAGATCCCGATAGGAATTCCTAACCTTTTTTAAGTCGCTCTTGCTCATCTTATCTTTATCCAGGATTTCATATTTCACTTTGAAATCCTTACCATACATTTCTTTCAAATCATCAAATCCGTCGCTCATCTCATCTTTGAACTCATCCATGGCCTCATCAAAATCATCCACTTCGCTCATAAGGCTGATGCCGTTCTTATAAGCATTTACCATAAACTTAGGACAGGTTGCATCCACATATTTCTCAATGTTTGTATCTTTGCTGTTTACCAGCTTACAAAGCTGATCCATTGGTTTGGTAAATTTTCCGCCTCCAAAAATATTAACGGCTGCCACGATGATTACAACCAGGGCCACAACGCCTGCGGCAATACCGCCGATCAATTTCACATTTTTCTTCTTATCCGGTGCCGGTGCCGCCGGAATTACAGGCTGAACCACATCGCCTGACGACTGCTCAAAGCCGCCTGCCTCCTCATCTACTCTCTGTCCGCAGGTTCCGCAGAATACGGAATCATCTGGAAGTTCTGTTCCACAATTTGGGCAAAACATACTCATTTCCTCCTTTTATATCTTTTGTTCTTTTTTATCAGTTCTTTGTTTGATAGCCTTATTCTAACTGAAACGAAGCGGGAATCGCGCATTTCCTGATAAAATGCATTTCAGGACTGATGAATGACCTGATTCATTGCCATTTTATAACAGTTCTTCCAATTAAGCAATCTCTCTTTTGTAATTTTACGACATTATTCGCGGGCAGTAAAATGGCTCTGTTCCTCTGAATTTAAGGCATCCTGTACCATCCGGGACAGTTCTTCTGTTTTAAAGGGCTTTACAAGGAACTCCCAGGCGCCCTGATTGATGGCCTCTTTTACCACCTCATCCTGTCCGATGGAAGAGCACATGATAATCCGGGCCTCTGCGTCTATTTTTATCAGTTCGTTCAATACCTCCAGCCCGGACATTCCCCCCATGGCAATATCCAGAATTACAAGATCCGGCTTTTCCGTTCCATACAGTTCAATCGCTTCCGATCCTTTCTCAGCTTCTAAAATATTATGAAAGCCCGCTCTTGCCAGAGTGTTCTTCATCACATTCCTCATAAATGCCGCGTCATCTACAATCAAAATCTTTTCTTCCATTCTTTTCCTCACAATCCGCCGCGTCCGCAGCATTATAATCGGCAGTTTCCTCTTCCGAACTTATTTTATAAAAGTATCTATATAATATTAAATCGGAAAGAATGGCAAAATAAAACGGCTCAATACAATTTTTAATAAATCCCCCTATATTCTTAATAAATAAAAAAAGCCGTTGTAAAAATATCCCCCTCTTTAAAGGGATAATTTTTTCAACCGGCTTTTCCGCCTTTCAGTTTCCTGCATATAAGTGAAAATTTATTTTCACTCTATTTCATCTTTGATTCCCAACTCTTTTGCAATCAGTTCTTTTGTTTTTCGGCTTGAATTGCGCCCAAAAATAACATCACTAATCGTAGAATTTGTATAGCCCAGCCTCTCGGCCAATTCTTGATTTGTCATGTTGTTTTGGATCAGTGCTATTTTTACCTTCATTCCAAAAGGCGTACATTTTTTCAGGTTTGTCATAAACGATGCCCTCTGCTTTCTCTCACGTTTTAATCAGGTACAGACTACATAATGTAAATTATGTGGTAAGGGGTATTGCTTGCAGTAAGGCAAAAACTACATAATGTAAATTATGTGGTAAATATTCTGACGGCAATAAGGCATA
>JAGZXV010000118.1 GCA_018378255.1 Clostridiaceae bacterium
CGGCATGCCCCCGATCAGCAGGAAGATGATTTCTATGATAGTCATTCCCAGATAGATCAGGTATAAGGTTTTTGCCGTGGAACGGACGGTAGGGGTCAGCTTGCTTACAGAGGGCCCCGGGCTTTCTGCCTTCATCAGGTTCATATGAGAACCGCTGCCGGTAATATGCAGGATAGAAAGAAGGAAGACAAGGACTCCCATACCTCCGATCCAGTGAGTGAAGCTCCGCCAGAAAAGTATACATCTGGGAAGCGCTTCAACATCCTTTATAATGCTGGCTCCTGTGGTAGTAAAGCCAGACACTGTCTCGAAAAGGGCATCGATGGGATTTGTGATCGAGCCGCTGAAAAGAAAGGGAAGAGATCCCATAATACTTAATATGATCCAGCTCAAAGCTACCGTGACAAATCCTTCTTTGGTATAAAAAATTTTGTTTTTGGGCTTTTTATGTGAAAGGATAAAGCCCAGCAGGACACAGAGCAGCCCGGTGATCACAAAAGACCAGCCGCAGAATTCCCGGTAGATGATGGCTGTGATACAGGGAGGCACCATAAAGGCCGCCTCAAAATACAATACATATCCGATTACATATCTCACAATTGCGTAATTCATATCTGCCTCCAGGTCTTATCTTTTCAGTATGTCTCTTAAGTCTTTCAAGCCTTTAACAGTAGTTACCACAATAACGGTATCTCCTACCTGGATGGTATCCTGGCCTCTTGGGATACTGACTTTTCCTCCACGGTTAATACAGGCAATCAGGAGGTTGTTTTTCAGATCCAGGCGGGCCAGTGGAATATCTGTTACCTCAGAGGATTCTCTTACATAGAATTCCAGTGCCTCTGCCTGGTTGTCCAGAATCTGATACAGGGTTTCTACATTACTTCCCACAGAATTTCCCATTGCACGTACATACTGAAGAATATAATCTGCAGTAATATATTTTGGATAGATTACACTGCCCAGATCCAGTTCATCTACGATTTCGTCAAAAGTAAGACGATTGACTTTGGTCACAAGTTTGGCCTTGGAAACCTTTTTTGCGAAAAGAGACAGGAAAATGTTCTCTTCGTCTAAATTTGTAAGGGTGACAAATGATTCCGCATCTGCAAGTTCTTCTTCAAAGAGAAGCTTTTTGTCAGTCCCGTCTCCGCAGATAATGGTGGCCTCCGGAAGAAGATCGCTTAACTCCTCACATCTTTCCCTCCTGGATTCGATAATCCGTACCCTTATTCTCATTTCGATAAGAAGAGAGGCCAGATAGTATCCCAGAGTACCTCCTCCTACGATAAGGGCATTTCTGACCTGGTGTGTATGTACACCGATCTTTTTAAAGAAAAGAGCAGAGTTTTTCGGTGAAGCTACGATAGAAACCAGATCGTTGTCCTGAAGGGTGAAAGAACCGGAAGGAATATAGACATTTCCCCCTCTTTCCACACCGCAGATCAGGATATCACTGCGGAATTTTTCTACCACTTCCATAACAGACATTCCCTGAAGACGGAATTCCGGAAGAATTTTAAACTTCAGCAGCTCTACCCGGCCTTTGGAAAAAGTATCCAGTTTAATGGCAGAAGGAAAACGGAGAAGACGGGAAATTTCCATTGCGGCTGCAAGCTCCGGATTAATGATCATGGAAATGCCCAGACGTTCTTTCAGAAAATGAACTTCTTTATTATAAATGGGATTGCGCACACGGGCGATGGTATGACAGTTGCTGACCTTTTTGGCGATAAGACAGCAGAGAAGGTTCAGCTCGTCAGAACCTGTGACGGCAATAAGAATATCTGCATCTTTTAGTCCGGCTTCGGACAATACCCGGATACTGGATCCGTTTCCTGTGATACCTAATAAATCGAGATCTTCTGAAAGCTGCTGTATCTTGTCGGAGTTTGTATCGATCACCACTACCTGGTGTTCTTCATTGCACAACTGTTCTGCCAGCGTCCATCCTACCTTACCGCAGCCAACAATGATAATATTCATAGTTACCTCCAAATAAGTTATTTATTATTTTAAAAATAAATAAAAAAAGATTAAAATATCAGACCTATTATAGCACTGCCACAGGTAAATGCAACAAGATATCACAAGATTTTACCTTTTCCTTACAAACCTGTAATTTGTTGTGCATATATGCCATAAAAATGTCTGATATATGTAAAAAAATAGGAAAAAAGCCCAAAGAAGCAAGGGGTTTTGGGCCTTAAAGAGACCGGAAGTGCCGCAGCCTGTGCAGCACTTCCGGTCTCTTTAAGGAAAATCACTGGTTCAGGATCTTCATGAATTCTTCTCCGGTAATGGTTTCTTTCTGATATAAGTATTCTGCCAGTTCGTCCAGCTTATTCCGGTTTTCTTCCAGGATTTTGCCTGCTTTCTGGTGCTGACGTTTTACCAGTGCTATAACCTGTTTGTCAATTTCCGCCTGAGCCTGGGCAGAGCAGGCAAGGGAAGCGTCTCCTCCCAGATACTGATTGGTTACTGTCTCCAGAGCCACCATGTCAAAATCCGGACTCATGCCGTAGCAGGTGATCATGGCTCTTGCCAGCTTGGTGGCCTGCTCGATGTCGTTGGAAGCCCCTGTGGAAGCAGAGTGAAATACCAGTTCTTCCGCAGCCCGTCCGCCTGTAAATGTGGCAATTTTATTGAGCGCCTCCGTTTTGCTCATGAGGAACCGTTCTCCTGCCTCCACCTGCATCGTATACCCCAGCGCACCAGAGGTTCTCGGTATGATGGTGATTTTATGGACCGGAGCCGAATGGGTCTGGCAGGCCGCAACCAGCGCATGCCCAACTTCATGGTAAGCTACAATCCTCTTTTCATCTTCCGATACCACCGCATCTTTTCTCTGATATCCTGCGATTACCGTTTCCACGCTTTCTTCCAAATCGGACTGGTTTACCACTCTTCGTCCCATTCTGACAGCCCTCAAAGCCGCCTCATTGACGATATTGGCCAGTTCCGCTCCGCTGGCTCCCGATGTTGCCCGGGCTACCGCATTATAATTTACGTCATCCGACATTTTTACATCTTTGCCGTGAACGCGCAGAATCGCCTCCCGGCCTTTTAGGTCAGGCAGTTCTACCGGAATCCTTCTGTCAAAACGTCCCGGCCTTAACAGCGCCTTGTCAAGTGATTCCGGCCTGTTGGTAGCGGCTAAGATCACCACTCCCTTACGTCCGTCAAAACCGTCCATTTCAGTCAGAAGCTGGTTTAATGTCTGTTCTCTCTCGTCATTGCCGCTCATTCCTGCGCCGTCACGCTTTTTACCGATCGTATCAATCTCATCGATAAATACGATGCAGGGTGCCTTATCGTTGGCCTGTTTAAACAAATCCCTTACCTTGGCAGCTCCCATACCTACAAACATCTCCACAAATTCCGAACCGGAAATGGAGAAAAACGGCACCTTTGCCTCTCCGGCCACCGCTTTTGCCAACAGAGTTTTACCGGTACCCGGAGGCCCCACAAGCAATGCGCCTTTTGGCAGAACCGCTCCGATATCCGCGTATTTCTGGGGATTATGAAGGAAATCCACAATCTCCTTTAACGCCTCTTTTGCCTCTTCCTCTCCGGCCACATCTGCAAAGGTCTTTCCCGTTTCCGATTCCGCATAGATTTTTGCATTGGATTTTCCAAATGTCATGGCATTATTTCCGCCCATTCTCTTCTGAAGCATCCGCCCCATCAACTGCCCTATGATCACAAACATCAGAATCGGCATAATCCAGGTCATGATAAAACTCAAAAACGGAGACGCCTTCTGGGGGATCTCCTGGTAAAAATCAACTCCTGAATCCATCAGACGGTCAACCAGGTCCGAATCCGGCCAGGCGCCGGTTTTATAAGTAATTTCCTTCCCCTTATCATTCTCAGCCCCGAACGTGATCTGGTCATCACCGCGCACGACCCAGAGAATCTCCTTGCCGTTGACCATTTTCAAAAATTCATTATACCCTACCTGTACAACGGAACGTTCCGCGGCCCATGGCACCACTAAAAGATTCAGCAGCAGTGTAACGATCATAACGATTGTATAATAATAGATCCACGGTTTTTTCGGCCTGACAGGCTTTTTATCATCTTGTATTCCCATACTCATAACTTCCCTTCTTCTGCAATATTTCATTTACAAACAGTTTCGCATTCATCATGTCTTCATGATCCGGATGAAGCATAGCCTCTTCATAATTTTTAATCATGGTCCGGATCTGAGGCGTGTCGGAAGCTCTCTGCATCCTCCGGTACTTTTCCAGCACCCGGGGCGGCATCTTGCCTGGACACAGAAAACTCCCCAGATAAACGCTGTCATCCGGTATAAAAGCAGCTACCTGATTGGCTGTTCTTTTATAGTATTCCGAATCCTGTCCCATTCCACAAGTGCCAAATAATGCAATTTGTTTTCCGTGAAGGGTTCCTAAAAACTCCATGATCTCACTGCTGCAGGTACCTCTGTTGTTCCAAAAGCCGACAAAGTACAAATCAGCCTCATCATGATCATATTCCTCTATCTTCTGGATGTCCTTCGACTTTCCCGGAAGCGTTTCAAATATCTCCATAGCAATTTTTTCCGTATTGCCCGTCTTGCTGGCATAAACAACCAGATATTCCATGATAATCCCTCCTTTTCAGGATATATAATCAAAGATATACCTAATTCCCCCATAGATCAAGGCTTTACAGGAATTCTTTACCACTCTTTAGAATCTTTTTAGATTTCTAAAAATAATATTATAATCAACAATTCAACTGTTCAAGTATGCCAACTACAAGTTCAGCCGACCGTTCAGAAGCGATTTCGCAGTTCCGTTCAAAATTCTCTGCCCCTCTCTGTGCTACTGTGTCCGTAATGGTCCGGACGCTCAGGAACGGAACCTTATTAACATAACACACATGGGCAGCGCCGGCAGTTTCCATATCAACGGAAAGCGGTGCATACTTTTGATTGATCTCATCTCTTTTTTCATCTTCAATGAACTGTTCACCAGTGGCCATTGTTCCAAATAAAATAGGATATCCTGTTTTCTGACTATACTTTTTAGCAGCATTTTGCATTTCCCGGTCAGCTTGAAAATAATTATCTTTCAGCCATGGATGGAATTCTGTTAAAATATCTTCGGCCACATCATGATAAACCATACGGTCTGATATGATCGTATCAAAAAGCAGGACGCTTTCGTCCATACCTCCTGCCGTTCCCGCATTGACAATGCTGTCCACATTAAAAATATCGATCAGTAATTGGGCAGCGATAGCGGCGTTCACCTTGCAGACGCCGCTGTATACAGCCACTATATCAATTTGATTAATCTTCCCTGAATAAAACTTCAGCATCGCTTTTTCTGCAATTTGAGGGAATTGAATATATCCCAAAAATGGCGCCAGTTCCGTATCACTGGCGCATAATATCCCGATCTTTTTCATCAAATCTGATCTCCTTTTGTTTTATCAACTCATTTTCACAGCACAAAAACGTTTTACCTCCGTCTAAATCACACAGACTTTACGGGCGGTCTGAGAATGAAGTGACCGGAAAACCGGAACCGGCAGCATTCATTTATAGTTTTTTTGCAGCAGGATGGCGGATCACCGTTTTTAATTTTTCAGGCGCCGTCTTCCTGGGATCATTTAAGTAGATCTCATGATGCCGCCTGCTTTTGGAAAAATCATTTCTGTATCCGTTTTCTTCCAAAAACTTGTTCATGGCCGAAACTGTCTCCGGTTCATCATCATAGCTTCCCAAATGCATGCATTGGACGCACAGCCCTTCGTCAAACAAAAGCAGTTCCGCACAGCCCGTATCAATTTTCTTCTTCCTGGCTGCCTCTTCTTTGGCCCAGTCAAACACTTCCTCCGTTACAAATTCGGGTAGACGGATCATGGCAATCCAGCAAAAGCCTTCCTTATTGCTGTAATCAATCGTTTCAGCTTCATTCTCCATCCACCAAAGGCCTTCCAGCGGCGGAACAGTATATTCAAAAAAGCCTTCTATGGCATGTCCGCTTTTTCCGCTCATGCGGATCGTGTAGGAGACCGCATATAAGATTCCTACGGCTTCCTTGTAGCTTCCGCTTTCGTCGTTAGGATTTCCCATGCCTCTCACTGCCACGAATTTTGCGGGTTCCACTGAAACGATGGAGGGCTGGGTTTTAGGGGAATACAGATGTTTGAACTCTTTTTTGTAATCATATGCGGCCATAATGATCCTTCTTTCCTGATTTATTATTATTATTTTTTTACATTAAGCGTGAAGGCATTTTCGAAAATGCCTTCACGTTTTACTTTAAAACCCGAAGGCATTTCGCGAAAAGCCTTCACGTTTTACTTTAAAAAAAGGATAACACATAAACCATGACATCATCCTGTCATCTTCCAATATCCCCTCATCATAAAAAAATCAGGAACCTCCATAATCCCTCAGCCCACTCCTTCACGGAATTTTGCCGCCTCTCATGCCTGTTCCTGATCCTTATTTCACTATAAAACTTTGCTCAAAAATCCTTTTAACCGTTCATTCTGCGGATGTTCAAAGAAGTCCTTTGGATTATTCTCTTCCATAAAATATCCCTCATCCATAAACATCACCCTGGTTGCAACCTCTCTGGCAAATCCCATTTCGTGGGTCACCACAACCATGGTCATCTTCTCTTCCGCCAGATCCCTCATAACGCTCAAAACTTCGCCTACCATCTCCGGATCCAGCGCTGAAGTCGGTTCATCAAACAGCATCACATCGGGCTTCATGCAGAGGGCGCGGACAATGGCAATCCGCTGTTTCTGACCGCCGGACAACTGGTTCGGATAGGCCTCAGCCCGGTCCGACAAGCCAACTCTTTCCAAAAGCCGGACCGCCGTTTCCTCCGCCTCCTTCTGAGGCACTCCCTGAAGCTTCATCGGGGCCAGTGTCAGATTCTTCATAATGGTCATATGCGGAAACAGATTGAACTGCTGGAACACCATTCCCATGCGCTGACGGTGTTTGTCAATGTCCGTCTTGGGGTCTGTAATATCCACGCCTTCAAAGAAAATGTGGCCGGAGGTCGGTTCTTCCAAACGGTTCAGACAGCGGAGAAATGTGCTCTTACCCGAGCCGGAGGGCCCCACGACGAACACCACATCGCCCTGATGGATATCCACGGAAATGCCCTTTAGGACATCTATATTTCCAAAGCTTTTCCCCAGCCCTTTTACCTGGATTAAAGGTTTTTCCATATTAACGCTCACTCTTTCTCAGCCTCCTCTCCAGACATTTTACAAAGTAGCTGAATACCATTACCATCACCAGGTAGATGATCGCAACAGCCATCAACGGTAAAAATGCGTTGTAAGTACGGCTTCTGATAATGTCGCCTCCCTTTGTAAGATCCTGGAGGGCGATGTAGCCGGCTACTGAAGTTTCCTTTAAAAGTACGATGAATTCATTTCCTAAAGTGGGCAGTACGTTCTTAAACGCCTGGGGCATGATGATATACCACATGGTCTGGGAATAATTAAAACCAAGGCTTCTCCCCGCTTCAAACTGACCGGCGTCGATGGACATGATTCCGCTTCGGAAAATCTCCGCCACATATGCCCCCGAGTTAATACCGAAGGCCAGCACCGCCGCCACAACCTTGTTAATATCCACGCTGCCGAAAATAACAAAGTAAATGATGAGGAGCTGTACAACAACCGGTGTTCCGCGGATAATGGTCAGGTAGACGCTGCAGAGCGCGTTGAGAATTTTCAGCTTTCCGGTTTTCTCATAAGTAGAGCGGATCATGGCAACCAGAAAGCCCAGCACAATACCGATCAGGACTGCAAAAAACGTAACCGTCAATGTAACCCTTAATCCGTCGGTAATGTATCTCCAACGCTCTTTTTCTATGAAATTGAGATAGAATGCCCGTTTAAAATTTTCCCACATGGTAATCTTCCTTTATCTGATATTTATTAATCGGCTGTGATATATTTGTCTACAATCTTCTGCAGTTCACCGGATTCTTTCAATTTGGCGATTGCCGCATTGATACCGTCTACCAGCTCTTTATTGCCTTTTTTCACTGCGATGGCATATTCTTCTTCCGTATATGCCTCATCCAGAATTGCAAGCCCTTCATTCTCACTCACAAACACTTTTGCAGGTTCGCCGTCAATGATAACCGCGTCTACTTTTCCCTGCTGAAGAGCCTGAACCGCTTCAAATCCCTTATTGTAACGGTCTACCGCATCATCGCCGAACTCATCGCTGGCATATAAATCTCCTGTTGTTCCAAGCTGAACGCCGATCTTCTTGCCTGTTAAATCAGCAGGTCCTGTCACTTCGCTGCCTTCCTGTACGATAATAACCTGAGTTGCTTTTGCATATGGATCGGAGAAATCAACATTTTCCTGACGTTCCGGTGTAACAGTCATTCCTGCTGCGCCAAATGATGCCTTTCCGGACTGCACAGCCGGAATAATGGAATCAAATGCCATATCGGAAATTTCAAATTCCTTTCCCATCTCAGAAGCGATCGCCTTTGCAATCTCCACATCGATACCTACGATCTGATCTCCCTCATGGTATTCATATGGCGGGAACTCCGCATTGGTCGCCATAATCAGCTTATCGTTTTTCTTGCCGCAGGCTGCCAGGGATGCTGCCATGCACACTGCCATAGCTAAAACAAAAATCTTCTTTTTCATAACATATCCTCCTCTTACTCTCATCCGTTCTCTTCCTTAATATACAGAACAAATGCATAATTATTAATACTATCTCGTATACATTATATAGTATTTTTTAAATTAATCAAGTGGGAACTTCATTCACATCCATGTTTCTTTCCGTTTTCCCATCTTTTGTCACAATTTGACGACCTCTTTTCCTATAAAAAAGGAACGGCCTGTGGTATACTATGAGAATTAACTCGCCTGCAGGAGGTACTTATGTCTTTTTTCAACCATCCGATTACCATTGCTGCTGCGATTGCACTGATTATTCTGATAACCATACCCCTTCTGGCTTATATTATAATAGCGGAGTGGTTTTCCATCCAGAACAGGATATTCCGTTACGATGATCTGACCGGGCTGTATGACCGCAGATCACTGCGGATGAAAATCCAGCGCAGCCTTAAACATAAAACAATACGGCGTTTTCACAAACAGGACAACCGGATTCTGGACGCATTTGTTCTCATCGATCTGGATTGTTTTAAACAGGTAAACGATACGTATGGACATCCATGCGGAGATCAACTGCTTTCCCACATATCCGAAATTCTTAAATCCAACATCAGAAGCACTGATATTATCGGACGCCTGGGCGGCGATGAATTTGTCATCTACCTGCCCCATATCAAATCGATTCCAAATGTTAAAACAAAAGTGTCCAGGATTACCTATGCCGTTACCTCTTCCCTCAGCCAGATACCCCAATGGAAACACGTGACATTCAGCATCGGAATCGCTCTGGCCCCAAGAGACGGCAGCGACTTCGACCTTCTTTACGAGCGGGCGGATATCGCCCTGTATGAAGCCAAAAAAGCCGGAAAAAACCAGGCCGTTATCTATGGAAACAATTTACGCAGCACCTCAAATTGACATTTTTCATTTCCGGTGTTATCATAAACTCCGTCGCAGTATGACGACCGGCATTTTTTATTCAAAATTATGCCTTTCACATCGAAATGGAGGATATCATGACAAAGGATTCTATCGATTCAAGGGTTGCCCTTGCCTTGGACAAACATAATAAAGGATATAACTGCGCCCAGTCCGTAGCCTGCTCGTTCAGCGACCTGGTGGATTTGGATGAAGAGGCCATTTTCAGAATCACGGAAGGCCTGGGGCTGGGAATGGGAAGTACGGACGGAACCTGTGGAGCCATCTCGGCCGCCGCCATTTTATCAGGATTGAAACTGAGCACCTGCAATCTGGACGCCCCCAATTCCAAAGCCGATTCCTATAGAAGTTCAAAAGCCTGTATGGATGCATTTAAAGAACAGAACAAAAGCCTGGTCTGCCGGGAACTGAAAGGCCTGGACACGCAGATTGTGCTCCGCCCATGTAATGACTGCATCGCAGACGCGGTAAAAATTATAGCAGAACGGCTTTTTAGCGAATAGACTGCATTATAATTCAGGTTATTTCCAATGATACAAACGGAAAGTACATCAAAGACCTGCATCTCCAGATCTAAGCGATTCGGAAACATGCAGGTCTTTTTTCATGCTATTTTTCATAAGATAGCGGTTTCTTTATAATATCAATTACTTCCCTCGGATCATCCACAATAAACTTAGGATGATATGCTTCCAGTTCCTCTCTGCAGCGGAACCCCCAGGTCACACCGGCCGTATCCATGCCGGCCGCCAGCCCGGTTTTCATATCCGTACTGGTGTCTCCCAGATAAAGTCCCTGTTCCGGTTTCAGCCCCAATTCCTCCAGAACCGCATAAACCCCGGCCGGATCAGGTTTCCGGTTCACTCCCTCTTTTTCCCCGGAAATCACATCAAAATACCCTTTTCCGAACACGGTTTCGATATTCTCGATCGTTCTTTCATGGGCTTTATTGGACAGCACCGCAATTTTCACACCATTTGCCTTCAGAAATTCCAGCAGTTCCCGGATGCCGTCATAGGCATCAATCCGGTAAAGGCAGTTTTCTTTAAAATATCTGTTATAAGTTTTAAGAGCGTCTTCATAATGAACCAGGTCTTTATCCCCGCTGTAAACTAACGCCCTCTCCACAAATTTCTTATAACCGTCACCGACAAAAACCTTGGTGTGTTCATCGTCAACCGGACCGTATCCATACTCAGCCAGCATCAGATTGATGGTCTTTGTCAATGCATAAATAGAATTAATCAACGTACCGTCCAAATCAAATATACAACACTGATACATGTTTCCCTCTCATTCCGCCTGTAAAACCGGCAGTTTATTCCTCTAATGACAGGTGTGCATGCATGTGGCTCTGGCCCGTTTCCATCACAGCGTTCGCCGGCTGCTCCCCTGCCTGCTCACCATTATAATGGAAATGCCTTTCATATGCAACGGCAATCACGCAATTATTCCGCGTCCTTTTTAAGCAGGCCCAAAATCAGACATCCGATGGCAGCCCCGATGAGAACTGCCGCCAAATACATCAGCGGGTTTCCGATGGTAGGAAGTACGAAGATGCCGCCGTGAGGCGCCCTAAGCGTGCAGTCAAAGAACATGGAAAGTCCGCCTGCCACCGCAGATCCAATGATACAGGATGGAAGAACTCTCAGGGGATCCTGGGCTGCAAATGGAATCGCGCCTTCTGAAATAAAGGAAAGCCCCATGATATAATTCACTATACCTGACTGTCTGTCCTTTTCCGTAAACTTTCTCTTAAAGAATGTGGTGCAAAGGGCGATTGCCAGAGGAGGAACCATACCTCCCGCCATGACGGCTGCCATCACCTCAAAATTGCCTTCCGCCAACTGGGCTGTACCGAATACATATGCAGCCTTATTCACAGGGCCGCCCATATCCACCGACATCATGCCGCCTACTACCATGCCTAAAACCACTTTGCTGGTACCGCCCATGCCGTTTAAAAGTCCGGTGAGGCCGTCATTAATCATGCCCATATAAGGGTTGATGAATGTGGTAACCACTCCTACCAGCAGAATGCCAAGAACCGGATACAGAAGTACCGGTTTGATTCCTTCCAATGATTTTGGAAGTTTACTGAACAGCTTTCTCAAACCAACTACAATATAGCCGCCTACAAAACCGGCAAACAAAGCGCCGAGGAAACCGGCATTTACCGCCCCGCCTGCCGGATTGGCAAATGTAGCCCCCATTTTCGCAACCAGACCGCCCACAAAACCAACTGCCAGTCCCGGACGGTCAGCAATGCTCATGGCGATATAGCCGGACAATACAGGAAGCATCATGCCAAAGGCCTGCTCACCAATTGTTTTTAAATAAGCCGCTAACGGCGTGTTCTTACCAAAATTTGCCGGATCTATCTCATAATTATCGAACAAAAATGCCAGCGCAATCAAAATACCGCCGCCGATTACAAACGGCAGCATATGGGAAACGCCATTCATCAGGTGTTTGTAAATCGTGCGTCCGATTCCATCTCCGCCTTCCGAAATCTCGGCGCTGCCGCCTCCGGCATGATGATAAACAGGGACAGTTCCACCCACCGCCCTTTGAATCAGTTCTTCCGCTTTGTGGATGCCGTCTGAAACAGGTACCATAATCACTGGTTTTCCATCAAACCGGGCCATCTCCACATTCTTATCGGCTGCGATGATGATACAGTCCGCTGCTGCGATCTCATCCCTTGTCAGCACATTCTGGGCTCCGCCCGATCCGTTTGTCTCCGCCTTTAACGGAACTCCCAGTTTCTTTCCCGTATTCTCCAGGTTTTCAGCCGCCATAAAGGTGTGTGCGATGCCGGTCGGGCAGGCAGTGACCGCCAGGACACGGTATCCGCCGTCCGCATTTACCTCTCCTGCATTAATCCCTCCTGCATTTGCTGCCTGAGCATTTTTCTGCTCCTCTTTCTTCTTTTCCTTTTCATATCGTTCGGATTCCGTATCATCGATGATTTTTAAAAATTCCTCTTTTGTCTTCGCCGATATCAAGGCATCCTTAAATCCCGGGTTCATCAATAGGGTGGATAATTTGGATAGCGCCTCCAGATGGGTATCCGCTTCTCCGTCAGGAGCTGCGATCATAAAGATCAGGTTGGCCGCCGAACCGTCAAAAGCCTCATAATCCACACCATCCGGCACCACGATTGCCGCCAGCCCCGGTTCTTTCACAGCTGCCACCTTCGCATGAGGAATGGCAATCCCTTCTCCTACCGCAGTGCTTCCAAGGGCTTCTCTTGCCAGTATTCCTTCTTTATATCCTGCTCTGTCATTGAGACGGCCTCCGGCCGCCATCAGTTCAACCAGACGGTCGATCGCTTCTTCTTTTGAAGATACCTGCACGCCCAATGCAATACTTTCCTTTTTTAAAAGCTCTGTAATCCTCATATAGCCCTCCTGACTAAGATATCTGTTTTAACAGATCCATAATTAAATCCTTTTCCCCGATACCGTCGGAAAATGCCGTAGCGCTTCCGGCAGCCGTTCCCAGCCTCAGCGCATAGCCATAATCGCCTGTATCCAGGTATCCCGCTAAAAATCCGGCGACCATGGAGTCACCGGCTCCCACTGAATTTTTCACCGTTCCCTTGGGCACTCCGATTTTATGCACATCCCCGGACCCAGTTACCAGAACCGCTCCGTCACCGGCCATGGACACCAGCACATTTTGGGCCCCCAGTTCCTGTAGTTTTTTGGCATATTGGATGACTTCTTCGTCCCCGTGAAGCTCAACGCCGAACATCTCGCCCAGTTCATGATTGTTTGGCTTTATTAAAAAGGGCCTGTATTTCAAAACATTCATAAGAAGATCTTTCGTAGCATCTACGGCAATGCGCACCCCTTTATTCTGAAGGCGTTCCATAATCCGTTCATAAATATCATCGCTGATGGTTTTCGGTATGCTTCCCGATAAAACCAGCACATCCCCATCCTGAATCCGGTCAAGCTGTCCGAATAAAAGCTCCACATCAGCGTTCGTGATCTCCGGGCCCATGCCGTTGAGCTCAGTTTCTTCTGCCGATTTAAGCTTTACATTGATTCTGGACATGCCTTTTTTTACATGGATGAATTCCGAATGAAATCCCAGGGTCTTAGCCCCGCGCTCAATCTCATCTCCTGTAAACCCTGCGACAAATCCCAACGCTGTTGTTTCAAAACCCAAATTGGCAAGAATTGCCGATACATTCAACCCTTTTCCCCCATAAAAGATGTGTTCCTCCGATGTCCTGTTGATTTCCCCAAGGGTGAAATGATCTACTTTTACTACGTAATCCAATGCCGGATTAAACGTTACCGTGTAAATCATATGTCACTACTCCTTTTCTTAATGAAATTTTATTTCATATCTATGGTCTTATAATAATACACAATTTCATATCCGTCAATATGGAATTTAACATTTTTTAGCAATTTTCTCATAGTATCAGGCAAAAATCCGCCCGGGGCGGGGCCGCTTTAGCGGCAATAAAAAAAGCTGCTGCACTTAGTATGCAACAACTTTCCCTTTTTCATAGCATCAATCTTTAATTTTATCATCCGCGATAGCCATTTCATTGCGCATCTGGATCTTATAAGCATCTTTCTTATTGGCAGCGATCAGCAGATAGAGCATCTCCACCACTGCGGTGGCAGAAACCCTGGAGAAGCAGAAATCATCCATTAAAAGCTTTTCTCTGGTCGCTGTAATGATGTGATAATCACTGCTTTGTGCGATCGGGGAATCCGGATTGTTGGTAATCGCAATGATGGTGGCCCCGTTTTCTTTCGCTCCATTTAACAGGGTCAGCAGGCGCTTGGAATATCCGGAGTTGGAGATCACCATAACCACATCTTCCTTCTGCAGGTTAAATGCATAGGACAGCTGTGTCTCGATCACCGGCCCAGCGGTAGCTAAAATCCCTACCTGGTTCAGCTTAAACGCCGCATCCATAGCCACCGGAATGGTGTTTCCCACAGCCACCACGGCCACTGCCCTGGCATGCTCGAGCACACGCAGAATCCGTTCCAGGTTATTGATATCCATCATGGCCACAGTCTGTTTCAGTTCTTCCACTTTATTAGCCAGAATGTTCTGAAGCGCCTGTCCCAGGTCCTCCCGGTCGATCTCATTATCTGCCTGGAAACCATTTCCCTGTTCCTCAGCAAGTTCTCTTGTTAACGTGATTTTTAAATGATGGAATCCTTTAAATCCGCATCTTCTGCAAAACCGTGATACTGTCGCATCGCTGGTTTTACTGGCCTGAGCCAGTTCCGCAACCGTCATGTCGATCACTTCTTCCCTCCGCTCCAGGATACAGTCAGCGATCTTTTTTTCCGCGTCAAAAAAGAAATCATAATTAGAGCACAAAGTTCCCAGTACACTTTTACTATCCTGCATTTTCATCGTCCTCTGATATCGTGTAATTTTATTTCATATCCTTACTATATCACCTTTTTCTGGAAAATGCAAACACTCTGCACCCCGGTCCGCCATGGGTTCCGATAACCGTTCCGATAGAACTTGTCAGCCTGTTTTCCTTCCCCAATTTTCCTTCCAGATAGGCTTCCAGCGGTTCCAGAACTTCCGGTTTCCCAGTATAACCAATGCAGTATTCCCGTCCGGTCAAATCCGCTCCGTCCGTTTCCGCCATCTTAAGCATTTTAGAAAATGCCCCGTTTACTCCGCGGGCCACTCCCACCAGTTTAATCCTGCCGTCCTCATTGATCTTAATAATGGGCTTTAAATTGAGCATGGATCCGACCACCGCCCCGCTCTTTGGCAGCCGTCCCCCTCTTTCCAGAAAACTCAGATCATCGATCACACCGTAAAAACAAAAGTTCTTCTTATCCGCTTCCAGTATTGCGGCCATCTCTTTTCCGCTCTTTCCCTCTTCTCTCAGCTCCATGGCGCGGCGCACCAATAACTGAAGGGACAGGGTGACCAGTTTACTGTCTATCACATAAATTTTATCGTACCCGCAGATTTCCCTGGCAATACATGCGCTCTGATAGGTCCCGCTCAGTTCGGAACTGATGGTCATCACAACCGCCTCATCTCCGGCTGCCTTCACTTCTTCAAATATCTCCACAAATGCCTCCGGCGAAGGCTGGCTGGTAGTAGGAAGTTCTTTGCCGTCTTCCAGCATCTCATAAAAACGGTCAAGCGGCAGATCCACTCCGTCTTTGTACTCCATTTCCCCAAACAATACCTTTAAGGGCACCAACGTTACTCCCCATTCTTTTGCCTTTGTCCCACCGATGTCTGATGTAGAATCCGATATAATCCTCACACTCATATTTGCCTCTTTTCTGTGCATTTTCCCTGAAGTCCATTTTCACAGCAGATGCTGCAAAAGTAACAGTTTTAACGGCGAATCTTCTTAACCGAAAAGCCGGTCAGAGAGCATCGGATCTCCATCCGATGTGATAATCGATAAAGAAAGATGCTAACAAGCAGGCTTGACGCTGCTTTCTCTGTCAGTTTTCCCTCCGTCTGAACTGTTAATTCAAATCACTGTTATTATGACAGCCTGGGGGTATATCTGTCAACCAATTCATGCTATAATTATGTCACTGGAGGACATAAGATATGATAAATCACAGAGAAAAAGCAAAAGAGTATTTCTTGTCTGGTTACAACTGCGCCCAATCCGTATTTATGGCATTTTGCGGCGAAACCGGGCTGGATGAAGAGACTGCAGCCAGAATGGCGTCTTCTTTCGGCGGAGGCATGGGACGGCTGCGGGAAGTCTGCGGAGCCGTAAGCGGAATGTTCATGGCAGCAGGGCTGATTAAAGGCTACAGCGATCCAAAGGATATAGAGGGAAAAACCGCCCAATACGAACTGGTACAGAAGCTGGCCCGGGAATTCGAAGCCCAAAACGGCAGCATTATCTGCCGGGAACTTTTAAATATGGAACAGAAAAGGGATGATCCGGCGCCGTCAGAACGGACCACGGAATATTATCAGAAACGCCCCTGCGCCGAACTGGTGGCAGATGCGGCGGAACTCTTAGAAAGGATATTATATGCTTAAAATCGGATGCCATTTATCCTCTTCCAAAGGCTATCTGGCCATGGGAAAAGAGGCAGTAAAAATAGGAGCCAATACATTTCAGTTTTTCACCAGGAACCCAAGAGGGGGCAATGCTAAGGCGATCGATGAACAGGATGTCAGGAATTTTCTGGAATTTACAAATGATCATGGCATTTCCCAAATCCTGGCCCATGCGCCCTATACGCTGAACGGATGTTCCGCTGATCCGGGCCTCAGGGAATTTGCGGCCAACACCATGGCGGACGATATGATCCGCATGGAATACACTCCGGGCAACTGCTACAACTTCCATCCGGGAAGCCATGTAAAGCAGGGCGCAGAAGCCGGTGTGGACTATATCGCCGCCATGCTGAACCAGATCCTGAAGCCGGAACAGAATACCACCGTCCTTTTGGAAACCATGTCGGGCAAGGGAAGCGAGGTGGGACGCTGTTTTGAAGAACTCCGTATGATCCTGGACCGGGTGGAATTAGAAAATCACATGGGTGTCTGCCTGGATACCTGTCACGTTTGGGACGGCGGTTATGATATTGTAAACCATTTGGATGAGGTTTTAACGGAGTTTGACCGGATTATCGGCTTAAAGCGGCTGAAGGCTATCCACATGAACGACAGCCAGAATCCGCTGGGCGCCCATAAAGACCGCCACGCCAAGATCGGCGAAGGCCACATTGGGCTGGATGCCATGGTAAGGATCATCAATCACCCGGAATTAAAGGATCTTCCTTTTTATCTGGAAACACCTAATGATCTGGATGGATATGCCAGGGAGATTAAGATGCTTAGGGAGGCATATAAGGGATAGCCAAATTATGGATGTTTGATTTTGTTGCAGAAGGTAACGCAGGAAAGCGGGGAGAGGCAGCGGCCAGAGGGCTGGGATTGGAAACGGGCCGGACGGGCTGGGGCCTCTCCCCGCTTTCCTGCTGATTTTCTCCATATGAATATTTATATAGAACGTGAAGGGATTTTCGAAAAAGCCTTCACGATTTAATGTAAAACGTGAAGGCTTTTTCGAAAATCCCTTCACGTTCTATGTAAAATCTCTTCCTCCCTCGCATGACTCCTCTCACCACAAAATCGTTCAGCCTAACTTCGCCCTCCAACAGCCGTGAATCATCGGAACGTGTGTCGGGGCAACAGATACGCAGGCGGGCCCAGGTGCTTCAACAGCAGGCGCTTCCCGGTTCGCAGGGCCAGCCAGAGACTGGGCGGGAGCCGGTGGACGAAGCCGGGGACCC
>JAGZXV010000119.1 GCA_018378255.1 Clostridiaceae bacterium
GAAGGGGGAACGGGCTCTTCTGAACTTTGGCCATACCCTGGGACATGCTATAGAAAAACTGATGAATTTCCGGATGCTGCATGGACACTGCGTAGCGGTTGGCTGCCTGGCTGCCGCCCATATATCTGCGGTCCGCGGGCTGATCTCCTCAGAAGAAGTGGAGCAGCTTCGTAATATACTGCAGTATTTCCAGCTTCCGGCCGGCATTTCGGCCCTGGATCCCGATAACGTGATTGAGGCGACGAAAAATGATAAAAAGATGGAAGCCGGCGTCATTAAGTTCATCCTGTTGAGCAGCATTGGCTCCGCTTATGTGGACCGTTCTGTTACAGAAGAAGAGATGAAAGCCGGACTGGAATATATTACTGAATAAGGAGTTATTAGAATGCAGAAAACAAAACATATTATATGGTTTTTGCTTGGCACTGTCATAGCGGTGGCCTTTGACCAATGGACCAAATGGATGGCGGTTTTACATCTGTCGGCCAATCCGCCTTTTGTATTATGGGATGGAGTATTTGAACTGCACTATTCAACCAACGACGGTGCGGCATGGGGAATGCTTTCCGGAAAACAGGGATTCTTTTTCCTCGTGGCAGTTGTTGTTGCCGCATTAGTGGCTTATACCCTTTATAAACTGCCGCCAGAAAAAAAATATTTACCGCTGGAGATCTGTATGATGCTGATCTTATCAGGAGCATTAGGCAATATGATAGACCGGCTGAGACAGGGATATGTCGTGGATTTTCTCTATTTCAAATTGATTAACTTTCCGATATTCAATATCGCGGACTGCTATGTGACAATTGCAACAGCACTTTTACTGGTACTGTTATTCTTCAGATACTCGGAAGAGGATCTTGCCTTTTTTTCCTGGAAGAAGAGAGGAGAATGAGTTTGAAACAGCAGTTAATCGTTTCAGAGGATTTGGCGGGAACCCGGATTGACAAATATCTTTCTCTGGCATGCGAGAATATTTCACGCTCTTATCTGCAGAAATTGGTGAAATCAGAAACTGTTCTGGTGAATCAGAGGGCAGTTAAAAGCAATTATAAAGTGGCAGCCGGGGATATGATAGACTTAGAGATTCCGGAAGCCGTAGAGCCGGAAATTGAGCCGGAACAGATGGATCTGGACATTCTGTATGAAGATTCCGATATCATTATAATCAATAAGCCTAAGGGAATGGTGGTACACCCTGCGGCAGGACACTACACCGGGACCCTGGTCAACGGTCTTATGGATCACTGCCGTGATAATTTATCGGGAATTAATGGAGTGCTGCGTCCTGGAATCGTACACAGGATCGATATGGACACGACCGGCGTGCTGATTGTCTGCAAAAATGACATGGCCCACAATTCAATTGCCGCACAGTTAAAAGAACATTCCATTACAAGAAAGTATTATGCTGTCGTGCATGGTGTGATAAAAGAAGAGGACGGAACCGTTGATGCCCCCATAGGAC
The DNA here is from genome assembly GCA_018378255.1 of Clostridiaceae bacterium. Taxonomy (GTDB): domain Bacteria; phylum Bacillota; class Clostridia; order Lachnospirales; family Lachnospiraceae; genus CHH4-2. The sequence goes on from JAGZXV010000119.1 coordinate 1,469, forward strand.
GTCATCCAACGGACCGTAAAAAAATGAGCATTAACCATAAAAACGGACGGGAAGCCGTGACGCATTATCATGTGCTGAAACGGTATGGCCAGTTCACTTATGTGGAATGTCAATTGGAAACGGGCAGAACCCATCAGATCAGGGTTCATATGGCCAGTATTCACCATCCTTTATTGGGAGACCAGGTTTATGGACCGGCCAGGTGTCCGTTCCAGCTCCAGGGTCAGACCCTTCATGCAGGTGTTCTGGGAATTGTACATCCCAGATCCGGCGAATATATGGAATTTACAGCTCCATTGCCGGAATATTTTCAGGAACTGCTTTTAAAGCTGGAAAAACAATAATTTACCACAAAATTTGTTGTAAAAAAAGAAAAATAGACGGATTTCTCACTTGTGTTTATATACTTTTCTGATACTTTGGTGTATAATATATTATATAAGATCAGTTATTAGACAACTTGTACAGCTGAAAGGAGAGGTATTTATGAATGAGAAACTAGTTATTACAATAGGACGTCAGTGCGGCAGCGGTGGACGCGTGATTGGTCAGAAGCTGGCCGAAGAATTAGGCATTAAATGCTATGACAAAGAATTGTTGGCCATGGCATCTAAGAACAGCGGTTTATGTGAGGAGTTATTTGAAACCCACGACGAAAAACCGACCAGCAGCTTTTTATATTCGCTTGTTATGGATACCTATTCTCTCGGCTATACGACATCAGGCTACATGGATATGCCAATCAACCACAAAGTGTTTTTGGCTCAGTTTGATACAATTAAGAAACTGGCTGAAGAGGAATCCTGCGTTATTGTAGGCAGATGCGGTGATTATGCGTTGGCAGAACGGCCTAATACGGTAACGGTATTTATCTGTGGAAATGAAGCAGATAAGATTAAACGTATGGAGGAGGTCTATAAGATGACGGAATCCAATGCGAAGGATGCCATGGTAAAGACAGACAAGAAACGATCCAGCTATTACAACTATTACTCCAGTAAAAAATGGGGAGATGCCAAAAGCTATGACTTGTGCATTAACAGCAGCGCTGTAGGCATTGATGGCGCAGTTAAGATGATTATTGATTTTGCAAAGATAAAACAGGAATTTAAAAGCAAGTAGTAAATAATGCGCAGGTATATTTAAACAGGTACTAAAGGTACTAAAAGAAGCTGATGCAAAACTGATATCTGGGTTTTGCATCAGCTTCTTTTTTCTGTGTTATTCTACTGTAACTGATTTGGCTAAGTTCCTGGGCTGGTCCACATCCAGATTTTTACCGACAGAAGCATAATAAGCGACCAGCTGAAGAGCGGCTGCAATCGGAAATACGGTAAATTTATCATCGATATCAGGGATCCTGATATGGAGATCGGCAATTCCCTGGTCTACGACAGCACTGTCTTTGGTAAACAGGATTACAAAAGCTCCTCTGGCCTTCACTTCACGGATATTGGATATGGTTTTGCTGAAAATTTTGTCCTGTGTGGCGATTGCGATAACAGGAACACCTTCAGAAATCAATGCAATCGTGCCATGTTTTAATTCGCCGGCAGCATAAGCCTCTGCATGTATATATGAAATTTCTTTTAATTTTAAAGCCCCTTCTAAAGAAAAAGCGTAATCAAGGCCGCGCCCGATAAAAAATGCGTCAGGGTGATGGATTAAATGGGTGGTCACATGGCGTTTTATGGTTTCTTTTTGACTGATCATCACCTCCATAGCAGGAATTGCATCCATAAGACCGGAGAGAAAGCTTCTGGCTTCCTGTGAGGTGCAGCAGCCGCGCACATATGCAATCTTACAGCACACCATATAGAGGGCTGCCAATTGAACAGAATAGGCCTTGGTGCTGGCTACAGCGATCTCAGGGCCTGCATGGGTATATAGTACATAACCGCTTTCCCTGGCAATGGTGGAACCTTTTACGTTGACAATTGCCAGCGTGGTGGAGCCGTACTCATGTGCCAGGCGTAAAGCTGCCAGAGTATCAATCGTTTCACCTGACTGGGAGATTATAATAACTAAAGTTTTATCGTCGATTAGAGGTTCTTCATAACGGAATTCCGATGCAATGGAAACAGTAACCGGCAATCGGAGCTGGGGTTCCATTAAAGCTCTGGCAACCATTCCTGCATGCATTGCCGTACCGCAGGCAATGATATGTATTTTACTGCAGTTTAGGAAAATCTCATCCGGAATATGGTCTTCTGAGAAATCGGGCAGGCCCTTGTTAAGTCTTGGCAGTATGGTATTTTTCATCGCTTCCGGCTGTTCGTGTATTTCCTTCAGCATAAAATGTGGAAAACCATTTTTCATGGCAGCATCCATATTCCAGTTCACTTCCAGAAGTTCCGGATCCAATTTATTAAAATCCATATCGTATACACGGACTTTATAAGGGGTCATACGGACGATACAGCCTTCGGGAACAACGAAATATTTCTTCGTGTAGGGAATCAAAGCCGTGAGGTCTGAAGCTACAAGCGCTCCTGAATGCGTGTATGCGGCAACAAGAGGGCTTACGCTGCGGATGGCATATATTTCACCAGGCCGGTCTTTAAACATGATACAGAAGCCATAGGAGCCTTTCAGAAGCCCAGCCAGCTGTTTTACAGCTTCTAAAGGATCACCATCGTACAGAGAATCCAAAACCCATGCAGCCACTTCGCTGTCTGTCTGAGACTGCAGTTTTTCCTCCAAATGATATTGCTGGGTTAAATTATGATAATTCTCTATGATACCATTGTGTATCAATGTGACGGCGCCGGCCTGATGGGGGTGAGCATTGGCATCTGTTACACCTCCATGGGTTGCCCAGCGGGTATGGCCGATTCCGCAGTGATAGGTACCCTTTTGGTTATCCGAACATTCTCTTAAAGCAGCGACTTTGCCCACATGTTTTATTAATTCGATCTTAGAATCGGTATTAAACATAGCGATGCCTGCGCTGTCGTAACCCCTGTATTCCAGGCCGGCCAAACCATCCAATAAAATCTTTTTTGCATCCAACGGGCCTGTATATCCTATAATTCCACACATAATTTTTATTCTCCATTCTATTTAGTAGTAAAAAGAGCGAACAAAAATAAGCTGTCACGTCTCATGGTATGGCAGCAAATCCTGATCTGATTTGTTCCGGTTATGCTGAGGTTGTTTTGCAGTCGCCTGCATATTTCACAGCATATAACACGCCCGGAAATGGCATGGAAGAGCATCCGCCGAATTTTCGATAAACTCTTCACCTCGTTAACCCGGTAATGGCAATAACGGCTGTCATTGTTCACGATCCCTTACCTGGTACATGGCGCTTAGCTTTGCTATTAAAAGTCTATTCCTCCTTGACATAGATTTAGACCATTATATCTCCTAAGTTTAAATACGTCAATTAAAAGATTTCTCTGTATTTTCTCCAATAAATATGATATATTCATAGAGTTAAGAACTAAATTCTTAATACTTTACTTAAATATGAACTCAGGAAAGTTAAACTATAATGGATGATGGAAAGAAAAAACAGATCATAAGTGTGTTATTTATGCTGGCTGCCGGAATCGGTACGGCAGCTATGGCAGATCATCTTACAGTGCCTTTTGAGACGCCTAAACGTATATCCGAAACAATGAATGCCACCCCGTCTTTTGCGGCAGCATCCCAGTCTGATGCTGCCTATGAGGCTGTTCCTTCCTGCAAGACAGGCTCTTCCTATATGGCAGGCCTTTCCTACAAAGAAACAGAACCTGAAATCGCTGGTCCTGGCGAACGGCTGAAATCCGCTGCATCTCTCAACCAGGCTTTTCTCATGCAGCCTGGAACTGACGGCAGCGAAATAAGCGCCGCAGAAATCGTTTTGTCAGAGCTGTCAGAACGTGATTCCCAATGGTTCAACAGTTTATATCATGTTATTGACAAAACGCCGCAGCAGCTGGCTGCCGAATTGGGCGCGGGGCCTGAGAAGTTCATGGGAACGTATAATCCGGAGGATGCCGGCCACATAAAAGAAGATCCGTCAACGTGGACGGTAAACTCTTGGGAAAACATCAAAGTATCCGTTTGTGATGGGGATGGAAATCCCATTAACGTTTATTCAAATGTAAAAGAGATTTTATCATTGGCCAGCGTTTTTTGTTATTACAATGGGGTAGATGACGCAGAACTTTTCCGGGAATATGCGGGTCTTTTATGGGAAGAATCTCACAGCTATACTTTGGAGATGAGCGATGTTTATTACTGCGACGGCTGTCAGGAGATATCTGAGGGAAATGCAGGAGACCTTTTAACGGCCGGTCAAAAAGACGCAGAGGGGAAAATTCCGGAAGAAATACTGGCTGTCGAAGGGCCGGGAAGGGATGCCCTCATCGCAGAATATCTGGAGAGTATGGCAAATGAGGAGACTATGGCGGATGAAGAAAGCATAGCAGATGAGGAAAATATGACGGACAGAGCAGCGGAAGGGGCGGAGACAGGGCAGTTATCTTCAAATGCAGTAGATACTTCTTCAGAAGGAACAATTGCAGCAGAAGGAACGCCGGGCGCTGGTTCTGAAGAAACCGCGGCTGCAGAAACTACAGAATTGAAAAATCTGGTTTGTCCCGGTCATGTTGATCTTCAGCTCACACTGACTATTAAGGGAATCGAAGAGGAAAATGGACTATTTAAACTCAATCCCAATGTTACACAATTAAATCATGACGACGGCAATGATATGGTTATCATGTCTTCCGCATGGAAAGGCTGGGATTTTTACAACAAGGTTTACGCCCAGTACATAAACCGCCAGGATTGGGAAGCTTCTTATGGTCTGAATGTAAGCCTGGAAGCAGCTATTGGAATGCCCTTGTCAGGAGCGGAAATACGGATTTATATGAATATGCTGCCAAAAGACACATCGAAAGAGCGGAAACAGATTATTAAGACCGCTTTGCAGTCCGTAGGTAAGATTCCTTACTATTGGGGCGGAAAGCCTTCACAGGCCGGTTATGAAGGCAATTCATTCGGCTCCAATGTGTCTCCCGATGAACAGGGCCGTATATTAAAAGGGCTGGATTGTTCCGGCTGGATCAATTGGGTTTATTGGACGGCCACAGGCCAGCCTCTGGCTTATCAGGGGACAGAGGGCTTGAGTAAAATTGGCAGAGGAATTACTCCGGAAGAATTAAAACCAGGAGATATTATGGTACGTCTGGGTGCAAATGCCCATGTCGTTATGTTTTTAGCCTGGTCCGATACCGGCGAAATGATTGTAATTCATGAAAGCAGCGATCAGAACGGCGGAAATGTCATGATCAGTGCCAAACACCCGGACTGGCCTTATTTCCGTTCTCTTTTAGACTAGATTCTTATGCCATAGGTAATGTAATATTAAGAGAAAAGCAAGAAATGAAGCATGAATTTCTGTTAGAATATACTGTGGCTTTGCAGAAACAAGAACGTAAAGAAAGAGGTCATGCAACATGGAATATAAGGATGAGCTGGACCGTATGAGGGACAGGCAGAGAAACCCGGAACGATATAAAAAAAAGGCAGTAAAAAAGCAGGTGACGGAGGATCTGGATGAGAGCGATTACTATAATCCGCCCAGAAGAGAAAACTCACGAAGCCGTAAAGACGATCTGCACCGGGATATACGGGCTGCCCGCAAGAAAAGGCGACGTAAAAAAAGAATGATTCTGGCTGTTGAATTGGTTGTTCTGGCTGTTTTACTGGTGTCAGTATACCGTTTTTTCAAAAAGGATACCGGATATTGGAATATAGCGGTTTTTGGCGTGGATTCCAGGGACGGAAATCTCGGAAAAGGCGCTCTGGCGGATGTGGATTTAATTTGCAGTATCAATAAAGAAACCGGTGAAATAAAGCTGGTGTCAGTATTCCGGGATACATATTTAAAAATTGATGATAATGATACCTATTTTAAAATGAATGAGGCGTATTTTAAAGGAGGGCCTAAACAGGCATTAAGTACTTTAAATACAAACCTGGATTTGGATATAGACGATTATGTAACCTTTAACTGGAAGGCGGTAGCGGATACAATCAACATTTTAGGCGGTATTGATTTAGAAATATCAGACAGTGAGTTTAAGTATATTAATTCCTTTATCACTGAAACTGTTGAATCCACCGGAGTTGCATCCGTTCATCTGGCAAGTGCCGGTATGAATCATTTAGATGGGGTCCAGGCAGTTGCTTATGCCAGATTAAGGCTTATGGATACCGACTTTAACCGGACCGCACGTCAGAGAAAAGTTATTACACTTGCGATGGAGAAGGCCAGGAATGCCGATTTCGCAGTGCTGAATAATATATTGGTAACAGTATTTCCGCAGGTGTCTACAAACCTTGGAATTGACGATATGATTCCTTTAGCTAAAAATGTTAAGAAGTACCATATTGGGGAGACAAGCGGCTTTCCATTCGCACATGCCGAGACAAAGATTAATAAACGTGATTCCGTTATACCATTAACATTAGAAAGCAATGTAATACAGCTGCATGAATTTTTATTTGGAGTTACAGACTTTAAACCTTCTTCTACTGTAAAAACGATTAGTGCCCGGATTGCTAAAGACAGCGGTATGGGAGAGGTAGGAAAGGATACGGAAACCGGAAGGAAAGATCCTTCTTCAGGAGGCGGCAGTAAAAAGGAAAGCAGCGCTCAGCCAGCCCCCCAGGAAACAGCTCCGCCTGAAACAGAACCTATCATTGAGGAATCCACCACAGAAGAGGAAACCAGCACAGAGACAGAGGAGACCTCTGAAGAAGTGGAGACAAAAGAAACCGAATCGGAAACCGAAATTGGCCCTGGAGTAAATCTGGATGAAGAAGATTCTAAACCAGAAGAGAGCAAAAAAGAAACAAAACCAGAGAAGCCAGAGGAAACCCAAAAACAGGAAGATAAAAAACCGGGAACTGACAAGACAACCGAAGCTCCTGAAAACCAAGGGCCTGGATCAGACAGTATAAAAGATCCCACATCCGGAACAAACGGTCCAAAAGATCCTGCCGGAAATGGTCCTGGTGGAAATCCAGGTGCTTCTGAAGAAACTAAAACCATGGGGCCAGGAATCTAAAAAATTAAATTAACGCATCCTTATAGCTGGAATACATATGACGGATAAGGATGCGTTTTTTATTTAATTTAGTTTTTTAGCCATGAATTGACATTTAGGCGTAATTGAAGTAGAATTGATAGTGATATCCAACTATTCGCGAAAGTCTACTTTAACGAATAAATAGTGGTAAAATTATAGCTATTCCCACATATCATCATCTATAATTAATTAAGGAGGTTTTTGGTTTAAAAACCATATCTATAATATTATGAAATTACAACGATTATTTAGTTTAACCCGGCAGGCTGTTGATAAATACCATATGATTGATGATGGCGATCATATCGCTATCGGTTTATCCGGCGGCAAGGACAGCCTGACTTTATTATATGCATTACAAGGCCTGATGAATTTTTATCCCAAGAAATTTACTATTACTGCAATAACTGTTGATTTAGGCTTTAATAATTTTGATCTGATTCCTGTTAAAGCACTTTGTGAGCAATTATCGGTTCCTTATACGGTTATTTCTACAGATATAGGAAAAATATTGTTTGATATACGTAAAGAATCTAACCCCTGCGCCCTGTGTGCTAAAATGCGTAAAGGGGCTTTTAATAAAGCAGCTAAAGAATTAGGATGTAATAAAATCGCTTATGCACATCATAAGGATGATCTGGTTGAAACCATGTTATTGTCTTTAATTTATGAAGGTCGTTTTTATGCTTTTTCTCCTTACACTTATTTAGATAAGATGGATTTAACAGTAATCAGGCCTTTAATCTATGTGTCTGAGGCTGATGTGGTTGGATTTAAAAACAGATACGATTTACCTGTCTGTAAGAATCCCTGCCCTGTGGATGGACATACGAAACGCGAATATGTTAAAATATTAACTAATAGGATAGAACAGGAAAATCATGGAGCTAAAGAACGAATGTTCCATGCTATCGTAAATGGAAAAATAAACGGCTGGCCGGAAGAACTTTATTTAACTTTTGGAGGTGAAAAAAATGAATAATTTGCCTTATCATGAACAAAAGGATAGAGAAAATACATTGAAGCTTCGAAATCAAATTAAAGAACTCCCACCCTTCTGCGCTGATTTTTTTCGTGGAATTGAACCCAGGACTTCTTCAAGAACAAGGATTGCTTATGCATATGATCTGAAAGTATTCTTTGATTTTTTGAAAAAAGAAAATCCAGTATTGAGTAAACTCGATATTATGGATATCACTCTCTCCCATCTTGACCAGATAACGGTTTCGGATTTAGAAGAATACATGGAATATCTGAAATACCGTTTTAATGATCAGAATCAGGAAATTGTCAATAAAGAACGTGGAATTATGAGAAAAATCTCTTCATTAAAAAGTTTTTATAATTATTATTACAGGAAAGAAAAGATAAAGAATAATCCGGCAGCTTTGGTAGAGCTTCCAAAGCTGCATGAAAAGGAAATTATACGTTTAGATATTGATGAAGTGGCGCTTCTTTTAGACGAAGTGGAAGCTGGTGAAAATCTCACAGAAAAGCAGAAAAAATTTCATGAAAAAACAAAAATACGCGACTTAGCACTGCTTACGCTATTACTTGGTACTGGAATCCGTGTCTCGGAATGTGTTGGACTTAATATCCAGGATATTGATTTCAAAAACGGAGGAATCAGGATTCACCGTAAAGGGGGGAAAGAAGTCACTGTTTATTTTGGAAATGAGGTGGAACAGGCTTTATATGATTATCTGGAGGAGCGTGAGCACATAACTGCGGAAAAGGGGCACGAAGATGCAGTATTTCTCTCTTTACAGAGAAAACGAATCAATGTGCGGAGCGTAGAAAATCTGGTAAAAAAATATGCAAAAATCGTTACACCATTAAAAAAAATCACACCACATAAACTGAGAAGTACATATGGAACTAATCTCTATCGGGAAACTGGAGATATCTATCTGGTTGCGGATGTTTTAGGCCATTCTGATGTTAATACAACTAAACGTCATTATGCGGCGCTTGAAGATGAGCGGCGAAGAAGCGCTAGAAATGCAGTTAAGTTGAGAGAAGAAAAATAAATTCGCCTAAATTTTTTTAAAAAATTGTAAAATAGGGACGTATATAAAACACTATGATATAATAGGATTAATTAACGGAATATCCAGAATGAGGAGGAAAAAATTATGGATGAAAATAAAGATACTGTTTTATGGAAAGATAGAAAACATCATTTATGGTTTCCATGGAGCTTTACAAAATATTATATTCAAAATGACCGATTAATGATTCAAAGCGGACTGTTCAATACTACGCTGGATGAAACGCTTTTATATAGAATTGTGGATATCACTTTGAAGCAGTCTTTGGGCGGTAAAATATTCGGAACCGGCTCGATTATTATAAAAGCTAAAGTAGATCATACTCCGGAGATCATACTGCAAAACATTGGAAAACCGGTTATTGTTCGTAATATGTTATCTGAGTTGGTAGAGGAAAGCCGTCAAAAGCGTAATGTGGTTGGTAAGGAGTTTTATGGACAGAATGGTCATGCATGTATGGATCATGGCGGACTGGACGAGTTTGATGATGACGATTTTGAAAACAGATAAGAGGTAAGATCATGCGGGATGCTGGCGAACAAATTTAGTATTTGCCAGCATCTCTTATTTTATAAAAAAGGAATTTTATTGACCGTTGGCAATAGGGTTCTCTGAAAAATAGACTATGGTCAGATAGTGGCCTGCATGGATGGTATCTTCTTTCAGATTATTGATATTTTTTAATTCTCTTACATATTGGACTGTATCCATACCGCTTTTCTCTTTATATTCCAGAGCAATATTCCATAATGTATCGCCCTCTTTTATCTGAATACTTTTATAATAAGGATGCAGATTTTGATTGGAGGCTTCTTCTGCCATGACATTCAATATGGAATTGCCGAAAAAGTTAGATCCTAATATTACAATAAGTGTTAAAAACAATAAAGTCTTTTTCATATGTATGCCCTCCTAAAGCAAACGTACATTTGGGAACGTATGTTCTGTACTTATGCCATTATTATAGTATCCGAACATTTGTTTGTCAATCTTTTTTTGCACTTTTTTCGAACAAAGGTTTGCATTTTTATCGAACATATGTTAGTATATAAAATATAAAATCGATTTTAGGAGGTCTCCATATGGCACAAGGCAAGATTACTGCAAAACAACAGGAAATCCTTGAATATATTAAAGAAACTATTTTGAAGAAGGGATATCCGCCGGCTGTGCGCGAGATCTGTGAGGCAGTCCAGTTAAAATCAACCTCTTCAGTTCACTCTCATTTAGAAACGTTGGAGAAGAACGGTTACATAAGACGTGACCCTACAAAACCGAGAACAATTGAAATCATTGATGAATGCTTTAATCTGACACGGCGTGAAGTTGTTAATGTGCCTTTAGTTGGTACCGTTGCCGCCGGGCAGCCCATTTTAGCAGAAGAAAATATACAGAACTATTTTCCAATTCCGGTAGATATGCTCCCCAATACAGAACTTTTTATGTTGAAAGTAAAAGGGGAAAGTATGATTAATGCAGGTATTTTCGATGGAGATCAGGTCATTGTTTCTATGCAGCCAACAGCGAATAACGGTGATATTGTAGTTGCACTGCTGGAGGATTCTGCTACGGTTAAACGTTTCTATAAAGAAGACGGGCATTATCGTCTCCAGCCGGAAAACGATTCTATGGAACCGATCATCGCAGACGATGTTAAGATACAAGGAAAAGTAATTGGTTTGGTTCGTTTAGATATATAGAAGAATGATAAAGAGCAATGAAAATTAAATAAAGGAAACACCAGTTGACATAAAAATATTATGTTAACTGGTGTTTGAACATATAGTTTTGTACTATATCTTTTAGATGAAGCAACTGTAATAAAATCAGCTTTCTGTTTATTTTCTACTATTTCAAATCTGAGACTGAAGTAACAATAGAACCATCTCTCCAGATTCTTTCCAGATCATAGAATAACCGGTCTTCTTTATTAAAGGCGTGAACGATTATATCACCAAAATCCATCAGGATCCAGTTTCCGCTCCCATATCCTTCAGTCTGTTTACAGATATAACCTGCCTTTCCAAGCATTTCATCAACGTTGTCAGCCATAGCCTGCACCTGATTCACATTATTTCCATGCGCAATAATAAAATAATCTGCAAGAACAGAGACTTTACGGATATCGATAATTCTGATATCCTCCCCCTTCTTCTCTTCTAAAGCCATTACTGCCAATTTTGCCATGTCTTTCGAGTCATTCATATGGTATTTACTCCCTTCTGTTCATTCCTTAATGCCTGATAATATTCATAAGCCTTTAGGGTCATGGAATCTATATAACCGCCCTTGCCTTTAAGATAAACTAAAGTAGAGTTCAATATTTCAAAAGCGGTATCTTCCAGATTTACATATGCCATCCTTCTCATTTCCGTTAAATTGGAAGCTTTATATCTTCTGGGTTCAATGTAATCAGCAATGTATAAAATCAAATCCAGACACTTCATATCCGGCTTTCCTGTAGTGTGGCAGGCAATCGCACTGAGAATTTCAGGGTCTGTTACCCCAAACTTATTTGAGGCCAGCCATGCCCCATATTTAGCGTGCAGAACGGCCGGAGCGAGAAGCTCATCCTCTGTTATTTCAATCTTGTGCTTAGCGCACTTCTGAATGATAATCTGATCCATATATCGTTTGGCACAGTCATGCAGTAATCCGGCTAATTCCGCTTTATCTATATCATAACCATAACGCATAGCCAGATTCATACAAGTGTAAGATACGCTGATGGAATGTTCATAACGCATTGGATCAAGTTTATTTTTTAATTTCTCACGAATTGCCAATATTTGACTGTCCATTCTATTACCTCCAATATATTAATCCCCGGCATACAGGGCGTGGGTACTTATATACTCATCTACTGAAGGGGGAAGATATCTGGATATGGATTTACCCTCCCGTATCATATCTCTTAGCTGCGCGGATGATACATCCATTTCCGGGCAGTGAAGCCGGTAAATTTCGGCTTCATAGGTCCGGATAAGATATGCAATCTGTTCGTCAATATCTAAATGGCTGTGACCATACTCCCGTCCGGCTACCAGTAATGTTGTCTGTTTCATCACTTTTTCCGGATGATACCACGTTTCAATTTGATATAATGAGTCCGCGCCTATAATAAAATAAAAGGTATCTTCCTGATATTCTTTCTTTAACAGCTCCAGGGTTCTGGCAGTATAACTGTTACCGCCCAGATTTACTTCAAAATCAGAAAAGACAAAATGAGGATATTGTTTTATCGCTAATTTTGTCATTTCACAACGGTCTTTTATATCGGTAACCTTATGGTCTGTTTTATGCGGCGGACGTCCGGATGGCATATACCAGATTTGATCCAATCCATATTCTTGATAGGCCTGCTGTCCGAGCTGCAGGTGGCCGTTATGAATTGGATCAAAAGTTCCGCCCATGATTCCAATATTTGACATCGGTATACAATCCCCTTTATTTAGGTAATGTAATTCTCCTCTTTTTGGCATCTTTTGCTTCCCTGTAGAGCACGATCTTCTTACCGATCACCTGCACTACTTCGGAATGAGTTCTTTCTGCCAGTACCTCTGCAATTGATCTGCCATCATCCATGCAGTTTTTTAAAACTGTCAGCTTTATCAGCTCCCGCGCTTCCAGGGCCTCATCAATTGCCGCTGTGATCTCTGGTGTTACGCTGGACTTACCAATCTGGAAAATTGGATCCATTGTCATGGCAAGCCCTTTTAAATAAGCTCTTTGTTTACTTGTCATAATATCTCCTATTTGTAATAATCAAATTCCAGGCCATACATACGAACCGTATCGCCTTCCTGAATTCCTGCCTTTTCCAATTCATCCAATATCCCTGTTTCCTTCAGGAACTTCTGGAAGAATAAAAAGCCTTTTTCAGATTCAAGGTTTGTATAACCCAGCATTTTTTCAATTTTCGGTCCTTCTACGATGAAAACTCCCGAGTCATCCTGTTCAATTGTATAAGGAAGATTGAGATCCGGGCGCACCTGGGAAAGATCAAATTCTTTTTCAAAAATTACAGGTGTGCGGTCAACTGTTTGAAGAAGCGCATAAACTGCATAAAGCAGCTCCTTTACCCCTTTTCCGCTGACAGCAGATATTGGATAAACCTTAATTCCTTCAGGCTCAAATTCAGCTTTCAGCTTTTCTACCGGATCTTCGTCCCCTGAATAAATTGCATCTGTCTTATTCGCCGCAATCACCATTGGCCGTTCTAAAAGTTCCGGGTTATAAGCACCAAGTTCGGCATTGATTGATTTGATATCTGCGATGGGATCACGTCCTTCTGTTGAAGCAGCATCGACAACATGAATCAAAACCTTCGTGCGCTCAATATGGCGTAGAAAATCATGTCCCAATCCAACGCCCTGTGATGCACCTTCTATTAATCCGGGGATATCCGCCATTACAAAGCCAGCACCGCCATCCAGGTCTACAACCCCGAGATGGGGATCCAATGTAGTGAAATGATAATTAGCAATTTTAGGCTTTGCATTGCTCACCCTGGAAAGGAGCGTTGATTTACCCACATTAGGAAATCCAACCAATCCCACATCTGCGATAACTTTTAATTCCAGCTGAACCCATATCTCCTGCCCTGCTTGTCCGGGCTGTGCATACTTTGGAGCCTGCATGGTCGGAGTAGCAAAATTCATATTGCCAAGTCCACCCTTTCCGCCTTTTAAGATGACCTCCCGGCGGTTTTCGCCTGACATATCTGCAATCACTTTTCCGGTTTCAAAATCTTTAATAACAGTGCCTTCCGGAACTTTAATTACCAGATCGGATGCATTGGCTCCATGACATCGTTTCTTACCGCCTTGTTCACCATCCCTGGCAGCGTATTTACGGACCTGACGGAAGTCTGTAAGGGTATTTAATCCATCATCGATTTCAAATATGATATCGCCGCCCTTTCCGCCGTCACCGCCATCCGGTCCGCCGTTTGGGACGTATAATTCTCTGCGGAAACTGACATGGCCGTCGCCGCCTTTTCCTGATTTAATAAATATTTTTGCTCTGTCGGCAAACATTAACTCACCACCTTATTCGAAAAATGGCTTCATACTAATAAGAAGTATGAAGCCACTCAAATTATTCGTTGATTGTTCTTGGATAAACAGAAACCTGTTTTTTGTCTCTGCCTTTTCTCTCAAATCTTACGACACCGTCAACAGTAGCGAACAATGTATCGTCTCCACCGCGTCCTACGTTGATACCAGGATGAATCTTAGTACCACGCTGTCTGTAAAGAATATTACCAGCCAATACGAACTGACCATCTGCTCTCTTAGCGCCTAATCTCTTAGATTCGGAATCTCTACCGTTCTTGGTAGAACCAACACCTTTTTTATGAGCGAATAATTGAAGGTTCATTTTTAACATAACTTACACCTCCTCAAAACGGATTATTATATATTGTTTTCCATATTCACTCTGAATATTCTCTAAACCGAGAACTAATGAGTTCATAAGGAGTTTTGATTCTAAACTGATATCTTCCGTAAAACGGAATCGAAAGCGTCCCGTGTCCTCTTCTACCGATCCTTCAAACGCATCTTCTGTAAATGTCTCTACAGAATTATACATATTCAAAGCCAGAGATGAAACCGCGGCACATATAATATCATGTCCGGACTCAGCATAACCTGCATGTCCTGCAATATCAATTTCTCTATATACCTGATCAGAATCACGAAATACAGTTACTTTAATCATAGTCTTATTAAGCGTTGATCTTTTCGATCTTTACCTGAGTATAAAGCTGTCTGTGACCATTTTTCTTATGGTATCCAGATTTTCTCTTATACTTGTAAACGATAACTTTTTTAGCTTTGCCTTCTTTTACTACAGAAGCAGTTACACTTGCTCCGTCTACAGTTGGGCATCCTACAGCTAATTCGCCGTTGTTTACTGCAAGTACCTGGTCGAATGTTACTGTTTCACCAGCAGCAACACCAAGTTTTTCTACTTTAATGATATCGCCTTCAGCTACTTTGTACTGCTTACCACCTGTTGCAATAATCGCGTACATATGGCACCTCCTATTATCATTACTCGCCAACTTCGGTGCTTTAACAAAAGTCAAATCTTTTAGACCTCATTGTGCGGCATACTTGTATATGATAACATTTCAATATTATAATGTCAATGACAAACTTACTTTTTTTGTAAATTTTTTCATAGTATCCGCAGCTGGTTCTTTATAAACTACTGCTTCCGCCAGGTTGACGGTGAAAATAGTAAAAGCATCGGGAATATCTCTAACCTTCCCGCCAGCATATCAAACATCAGAACATATTTAGACAACGGGGACAGGATACTGAAATTCGATGCGGGCCCCACTTGTTCCAATCCTGGACCGATATTATTGAACGTAGCAGCAACTGCCGTGAATGTGCTGGTAAAATCCAGATTGTCCAGGCTCACTATCAGCATGGAAATAGCAAATATTAAAATATAGGCAAGAATAAATGCATTTACAGAACGGACAACCGTATGTTCCAATCCCTTTCCCTCTAATTTAAGAACTCTTACACTTCTTGGGTGAATGAGGGAAGACAATTCTTTTTTTACCGCTTTACAGGCTATAATGACGCGGGATACCTTTATTCCTCCACCGGTACTTCCTGCGCAGGCTCCTATAAACATTAAGAAAACCAGGATTGTCTTAGAAAATTCGGGCCACACGTTAAAATCTACAGTGGAATAGCCGGTTGTAGTTATGATAGATCCCACCTGAAACGCAGCATGATGAAGGGCCATGAGAATATTTGAAAAACTGCCGCGGATATTCCATGTTATGAGCAGTACACTGACCAATATGATACCCAGGTAGGTTCTGGCTTCTTCGCAGCGGAATGCATCTTTAGGCTTGTGTATCAGGAAGAGATAATATACGTTAAAATTGATTCCGAATAAAATCATAAAAAGCGTAATCACCATCTGGTTAAATGTGCTGTACGACGCTATACTGTCATTTAAAACGCCAAACCCGCCGGTTCCTGCAGTACCAAAGCTGAGGGCTATAGAATCAAACCAGGGCATACCTCCTAAAAGAAGCAGGCCGATCTGGATTAAAGTCATGAGCAGATAAATACCATATAGGATTTTTGCGGTCATTTTCACTCGTGGTACTAATTTACCCACAGCTGGGCCAGGACTTTCCGCACGCATGATATGCATGTTGTAATCGCCTGCCATGGGAAGGATGGCAAGGATGAA
>JAGZXV010000120.1 GCA_018378255.1 Clostridiaceae bacterium
CCCTTGTGCAACAGCACCCTGAAGTGCCAGCAATAAACCGCTCATAAAAACTCCCTCCATTTTCCATCCGTAAATGTCTTACATAAGGGATGACGGTTCCTGCCATCCCTTATGTAAAACATCTCATAAAAGGATCTCTTTTGAATAAAAAACCAGATGAATGCCCCTCACCGGGGCATCCACCTGTACTATCATATCAGATCTTTGTTTATTTTACAACAGAAGTATCAATTCCCAATGCTGTAGCTGTTTCGTCATTGATCTTCAGCTCACACTTATCCGCCGGAAGATAACCGATCGGAATCTCAGCCGGTGAAACGCCGTCCACCAGAATCTGGATGGCCTGCTGTCCTGCAAGGTATCCCAACTGGTAATAGTCAATGCCGTATGTAGCTAAACCGCCTGCTTCTACCATTCCGCCTTCACCGCAGATGACTGGAATGTTATTATCATTGGCAACCATGCCTACGGTGGCCATGCCTGCTGCGATTACGTTATCCGTAGGAGCATAAACTGCATCCACTTTGCCGATCATGGATTCCACAACGGTCTGGATTTCATTTGAATTGGAAACGGTGTAGTCTTTGTGTTCGATTCCAGCCGCATCCAGGGCTTCTCTCGCCATCTGGGCCTGAATCTCTGAATTGGATTCTGCGGAACAGAACAGGATTCCCACCGTCTTAACATCAGGGATCAACTGCTGAAGCAGGTCGATCTGCTCTTTAACCGGGGTCAAATCAGAAGTACCGGTAACATTACCGCCCGGCGCTTTGTTATCCGCTACCAGGCCTGATTCTGCCGGGTCTGTTACTGCAGTTAAAATAACCGGGATATCGGATGTCAATCCTGCAACGGTCTGAGCCGCTGGAGTAGCGATTGCAAGAATCAAATCGCTGCCGTCATTGACAAGTTTTTCTGCAATTGTCTGGCAGTTGGACTGCTCGCCGGAAGCATTCTGCTGGTCTGCCTCATATTTTACACCGGCCTCGTCCAAAGCTGCGAAAAAGCCTTCATTTGCGGAATCCAATGCCGCATGCTGTGTTAACTGAAGCACGCCGATTTTAAATGTCTTATCTGTGGCTGCCGCTTCTTTCGGTGCATCAGTTTTGCTTTCCTCTGCCTTTGTCTCTTCTTTTGCTGCCTCGGTTTTGGCTTCTGCCGCTTCTGTGGCTGCCGTAGTTGTGGCTGCCGTCTCCGCCTTGGTGCTGTCAGCCGTCTTACCGCCGCCGCAGGCTGTCATGGAAAGGGCCAGCGCACCGGCAAGTACAAGTGATAATACTTTTGATGTTTTTCTCATAATCCAACTCTCCTCTTTTAATACAAATTCGTTCTCATTTATTCAATCCGCTTTTGAATATTGAACTAATTGGTATCATACTACAAAAATTTGCCACAGTCAATTTCATTACGTTAAATTCCTATAAATTTAACGCGATAAAGTTTTTTCTGATGAATCAGACTGCCTTAAATGCCTGATCTGCCTTTTAATAAGACTAAATCTATATAGGATATAACCTATATTGTATTTGTAAAAACTATCATTACGAATTATAATGATTGATGTAAAACATCGGTTTACATATTGAAGAAACAAGAACTGCTATCATCAATAAATCTGATTTACTGCCAATTAATTAATTTTATACCTGATAGCAGTTTGTGTTTCATTTCAGGACAAGGAGAATCTTATGGAAGAAGTAACCCTAACCGAAATGCTGGATGCCAGGGAACGGAGGGTGTCCATTCAAAATCATCTTCTCACCCGGCATAAACTGCCGCTGATCTGCCTGACCCTTAATATTCCGGGACCTGTAAAAGTTTTTTCTAAAATACCGGATGCCTACGAAGAAGGATGCAGACGCATTCGTTTCCTTTTAACTCAAAACCAGTTTCCGGTTATCGATTTTATTGAAACAAGAGACAAAACAGGCTATGAAGCATTTTTTTCTATAGATGCCAATGCCTCCGATATAAAAAAAGCCATGGTTTCCATCGAAGATCAGGACCGGCTCGGCCGTCTTTTTGATATAGATGTGATTGGAGAAAACGGCATGAAGTTGTCCAGAGAAGAATTCGGACTGCCGCCCCGTCTCTGTCTGCTCTGCGGCCGCCCGGCCCACGAATGCAGCCGCAGCCGCGCCCATTCCGTTCCTGAGCTGACAAAACAGATTCAAAAAATACTGAATGAAAGGCTTTAATCCATGACATCTGTCCTCACTTACATCGACACCGCTGCCGTGAAAGCCCTTATGGGGGAGGTCGGAGCCACGCCAAAACCTGGCCTGGTGGACAAACATGACAGTGGGGCCCATAAAGATATGTGCTACCACACTTTCGAACTCAGCACCCAGGCCGTTGTTCCCTATATTACAGAGATGGCCCGGGCCGGGCTGATGTGGAACGGCTCTCTTCCGGGGCTTTTCGGCCAGATCCGGCCCCTTGGGATAAAGGCTGAACAGGCCATGTTCTCCGCTACAGGAGGCATCAACACCCATAAAGGAATCATTTTTTCCATGGGCATTATAGCCGCGGCAGCCGGTTTTTATTACACCGGGAATAAGAAATTCGATTCCGAAGCGATTTTGTTGTCCTGCCGGCCGATGACCTTTGAAACTCTGGAACAGGATTTTAACCGGATAGACCCCAATCATCCTAAAACCCATGGGGAGAAACTGTATATCCGGTATGGCTGTAAGGGGATTCGCGGCGAAGCGCAAAACGGATTCCCGTCTGTCCGGACCATCGGCCTCCCCTGTATCCGCAGATGGGCTGGGGAAACTTCAGACTGCAGCCTCGTATTCATTCAGATTTTAATGACCCTCATGTCTCAGGTGGAGGATACCAACATCCTGACACGCTCCGATCCTGAGACGCTTTCTTTCGTAAAACGGGAGGCTTCCAGAATTTTGGAAATCGGAGGTGCATTTACAGAACATGGGATTTCAGAAATAAGAAAGTTGAACCAGGTTTTTATAGAGAAAAATATAAGTCCAGGCGGCTGTGCGGACCTTTTAGCCATCACAATTTTCTTATGGCTTCTGGAACAATATTAGCCAAATACCCCGAGGCGTGTTGCTAAACCGATAAGAGTTTTGCAGGCCTCAGGGTATCTTATGGGGAATGAGAGGATATTATGAAACCTTCACAAGATTGTAAAGTATCTAAACTGCATCAATTTATCTTTCAGACAGCCCAGTATTTTGAAATTCTGATCGCCATATCAGTCATTATCGGACTTCTGATCACCTTAACCACTCTTCCTCGTGAGATGGCGACACTTTACGCCGGCGGCGGATTCAACAACTTTCTCAAAGCCACCTTTAACATTATCATCGGAATCGAGCTGTTAAAAATGCTTTGCCGCCACGATCTGGATTCCGTGGTGGAAGTGCTGCTATTTGCCGTGGCGAGAAGCATTATCGTTGAGCATATGCCGATATTAGAAACGCTTCTGGGCATTCTGGCAATTGCAATTCTGTTTCTGGTCCGTAAATTCCTCTTTGTATCCGCACTTGATAAGACGGATAACGGATGATGCCGGTCTGCCTCAGCATATTCTGTGTTCAGGGATTTTTCCGCTCAATACATATTTCTATTCACTTCTCAAAGCATCAATCGGATTTAACCTGGCGGCCCTTTTCGCCGGCATATATCCAAACAACAGTCCAATGCCAACGGAAACGCTGAACGATACCAGCACCGCCGAAGTAGTCGGCGTCGCATTTAACCCGGCCGCAGCCCCCACCGTCGTGGTGGCCACACTGCCTAAAATAATTCCGATCAGCCCTCCTATGGAGCTGGTCACAGCGGCTTCTATGACAAACTGCTGCATAATTACCCCTGTTTCCGCCCCCAGTGCCTTGCGTATGCCGATCTCCCTGGTGCGCTCCGTTACCGACACCAGCATAATATTCATGACCCCGACACCGGCAACCAGTAACGAAATCCCGGCAATTCCTCCAAGTCCTGCTGAGACCATGGCAATCATGGAATTCAAAGAATCCAGCAGTTCACTCATAGCGGTAACCGAATATAAATCATCGTCTTTAAATACCTCATACAGATAATCTTCCAGCTTCTTTTTTGCCGTATCGGCATTTTTTATATCCGTTATTGTAAAGGTATAGTTGTTAATCACGGCATTTCTGCTGAGTTTTACGGCACAGCTGTAAGGCATCCACACAAAATCGTCGGCTCCGCCTTCCTTCAGGCTGTCTTCGTCCTGTCTCTTAACAATTCCCACAATCCGGTATGCATAACCGCCGATTTTTAACGTCTGATCCAATGCCTTTTCCGGGCTTCCATACAACTCGCTGGCCGTATAGTAACCAGCCACACAAACCTTTTGACGGGAAATGATATCGGAATACTGGATATTGCGCCCTGATTCCAGCTCGTAATCCTTAATATCCAGATATTCTTCACTCACGCCGCTTATGCTGGTTGAGGTCAGGGAATCGCTGCCATGCTTGATCGTAGTGGATACAGAAACCATAGGCGTCATATGGTCAAATACATCTGAATTTTTCTCCAGAAATGCGTACATATCATTTTCCGAAACAGACCTGGAAGAAAGGTTCGTCACTCTCACAGTGATCTGGTTTGTGCCCATGCTCGCAAAACTTTCAGTCATATAGGACATGTAGGCATTGACCAGGCTGACTAATATAATAACGGATGCAACGCCAATAATAATACCTAACATGGTCAGGAAGGAGCGCATTTTGTTGCTCCATATGCTCTTTAATGCCAGTTTAAATGATTGCAGCATATTCTTTCACATCTCCGTCAAAATTGATTTTCCCATCATGGATCCGGACCACCCGCCTCGCTTCCATTGCGATGGAGCTGTCATGAGTGATCATAATGATTGTATTTCCTTCATCATTCAACTGTTTTAAAAAGTCCAGCACATCACGGCTGGTTCTGGAATCCAGTGCGCCTGTGGGTTCATCAGCCAATATAAGGGAAGGGTCTCCGGCCAGCGCCCTTGCAATGGATACTCTCTGCTGCTGGCCGCCTGATAACTGGTTGG
The DNA here is from genome assembly GCA_018378255.1 of Clostridiaceae bacterium. Taxonomy (GTDB): domain Bacteria; phylum Bacillota; class Clostridia; order Lachnospirales; family Lachnospiraceae; genus CHH4-2. Next base: position 5,036 of record JAGZXV010000120.1, read on the forward strand.
GAAGATTTTTCCACTTTTCAGCCAGGCCGACCCGTTCTAAGGAACGCAGAGCCCTCTCATGGCGTTCCTCTCTCCCCACTTTTGCATAGAGAAGAGGCAGTTCCACATTTTCCAGCAGATTCAGCTTAGGCAGTAAATTATACTGTTGGAAAATAAAACCGATCATGCGGTTTCTGACCCGTGCCAGCTGATTATCCGTCATCTGGTCCACATCCTCCCCTCCCAGCAGATAACTGCCCGATGACGGCACATCCAGCGCTCCTATGATATTCATAAGCGTTGACTTTCCACTTCCTGATTTTCCCACAATGGCTACAAACTCGCCTCTGTCAATGGTTAAATCTATGCCGTCATTGGCCCGCACCTCTTCGGATCCCATCTGGTAAATTTTATAAATGTCTTTAAGCTCGATAAGCGCTTCTGCCATCTAAAACTCTCCTTTGCTATCTTCCGCTTCCCTGGCGCTGGCTGCCGCCCTGACGCTGACCGCCGCCCGGCCCGCCCTGCATTCCGCCGCCCTGAGGCATTCCGCCCTGCATTCCAGGCATCATGAAGCTGGTGGAACTGCCGGAGGATTCGGAAAGATACACAGTATCTCCTTCTGAAATTCCGCTCACGATCTCCACATAATCGTCATTTATCAATCCGGTCTCCACCTCAACCGAGCGAAATCCCGCCGGAACCATGCCCTGAGCCTCTGTAACGGTTTCATCTTTTATATAAACACGGTTGCCGCGCATTAAAGCTCCAACCGGAATCAGCAGTACATCGGAAGCTTCATCGAGAATGATCCGGCCGTCCACATTCATCCCCGGCAAAAGGCTGCCCACCTCATCCAGAGTAACGGTTACAGGATAATTAGTCACCCCATTGGAATAAGAGCTTTGAAGGCTGACATTGGTAACGGTTCCTGTAAAGGTTTGATTCTCAATGGCATCCGCAGTAACCTCAACTTTTTGCCCTACTTTTACTTTCTGAACATCCAGCTCATCTATGGACATCTCAAATGTCACCTCAGACAAATCATAAATTACCGCCATCACCGTAGAATTGCTGCTGCTCCTGCTGATATTATCTCCCACTTTACTGGTCTTTGTTATCACCTGGCCGGATATCGGGGCCGTAATCGTATAGTCCTCATAAGAATCCTGGGTAGTATCCACTTTGCTTTGAGCCGATTCTAATGTTTCTTCTGCTTTATCCATAGCATCTTTATAGCTTCTTATCAGCTTTTCCGCGTCTTTAGCCGCTATACGGAAAATGGGGGTTCCCACAGTCACATAATCCCCTTCATTAACCAGTAATGCCTCGACTTCTACATTGGACGACACATCGCATTTTAAACTGGTATCCAGAACGGCCTCAAACTGGCCTTCCGCCGCGCTCAAAAAATCACCTACGGTCAAAGTCGCCCAATGATCGGCTGTTAACCCGCCTGGATTTGCTGTTTCGACCGTAACATAGCGGATTAGACGGCCTCCGGTCAATGTTTCATCCATATTGCTGACCGCAGTGACCACACCGTTCAACTGCTCCATCGTATCCGTCAAGGTAATGATTCCCTGGCTGCCAATGGGAATTAATGCGGCTTCCACGGATAAAAACGGCACTTTTAATTTCATAGTCTGGTCATTATAAATGGAGGCAATTTCTTTCTCCGAACCCACTTTATCTCCTGCCTGTATGTTCAGCTTCGTGATAAAACCGCTTCGTGTCGACTTATATGTATTGCCGCTGTACTTTTCCAGCGCCTCATTATAATCTTCCACCGCCACATCATAATTGGACTGTGCACGTTCCAGGGAATTTGCTGCGGATTTTAAATCCGTTTCCATAGAGGAAACATCGATCTGATATAAAATCTGCCCCTTTTCCACCTGATCTCCTTCCTCGAAACCGGCCGAAATAATCTCGCCTTCCACCAACGATGTAATCTCATAGGTATCCTTTGGAGATATTGTACCGGAGGAGGAAAGCTCTGACGTGATATCGCCCTTTGTCACCACTGCGGTTCTGACCGTTTCAGCTCCTGCATTCGTTTTTTTCGAACCGGCCGTCACTTTTGGAACAATCACCACTGCGGCGGCAGCAGTCAGGGCCAAAACCATGAGCCCGATTTTTTTACTGCTGTTTTTCCTTTTTCTACCGTCCCGTCTGATTTCAGTTTTCGGCGATTTGTCTTTTTTTCTGAATCCTATTTTCATTCTCATAGCTCCCGGGTTAATTAATATTCAATATAGTCGATTACAGTATAGACTGTCGTACCGTCTGATTTTTCTGTCGTCTCACAGACGAGGGCCACTTCATCCCCGATTCCAACAGTCCCGTACATGGAAAATGCAAATTGAACCTGAGATGAATCCAGAGAAAACTTCTCGTCATCTCCATAAGTATCCAGTGTAATGGCATTGGGAGTCATGACATCAGCTGATGTATAATAAATGTTGATGACTTCTCCCCTGACGACCGTATGGCTGGCATCCCCATTGTCCTCACTGTAAGCCCAGACGCTTTTCGTCGCAGTGCTGTAATAGATGATCACATATCCATACTCGGACATCTTGCTCCTGATTTCAGAAATAGAACTTCCGGAGCCGTTTAAGAATAAATTGGCTTCCCCCAGATCAAAGGGAACCCAATCTTCCAGATCATAACTTTTTCTGACCAGTTTTGGACCTTTTAAATTGTTATCCGCAAGAGTCAGCGGATTGATCTCTCCATCTGAATTGAGCTCCAGATCCAACACTTTACCATAAAATGTCCCGCTCTTTGTATCTGTCTTCAAAAGATTATAAAATAGATTAATGCAGTCCGACTTATTCAATATCTCATCGCTGTTGCGCTCTACATTTTCGTTCAATTCCAGATAATAAAATTTAGAAAGCCGGGAATTAAGCTGGTCTCCTGTAAAATCCTCATTGGTATATCCTAAAAGAGCGAGAAGCCCCCGCGCCGCTTCCTGCATCGTTATATAGCTGTCAGGCTTGAATAAACCGCCCAGATAGCCGCTCATCCATCCCTGTTCTGCCGCAATCCTGATCTGAGCCGCATAGCGGTGGTCCCTGGGAACATCCGCGAATACAGAAACATTGCTCATCTGAGATACTGTGCTCTTATATGTAGTGGAATTGACCAGCATATAGGCGAATTCCCCTCTTGTCACCTGTTCGCTGACATTCGTCACATTCATGATCCCAGCTATACCGATCACCTTTTTTCTCATATCAAAATCAGAAGAGGCCTCTGCTGTTATCGGAAATACCGCGGTTGCGGCTGCAACGACTGCTAAAACTGCCGCCATACTTCGTTTGTACATCAATTTCCTCCATTCCGAAACGCTCTCCGCCAATAAAATCACCAATGTTCCATCCCAGGCGATGCCATCACCGGATACGTATCTGCACAAATTTCTTTATTTTTACTCTACCAATTGAATGTGTTAAATTTGTGTATTCAACCTGAAAATCCTTTAAGGTTTCTCAAATAACAAAGGAAAGTTTTATCTAACTGAAAAAAATAACAGCCGGAGAGACAAGGAAGCCTGGGCCATTGGCCCATACTTCCTTGTCTCCCCGGCTGTATACCGGCCTTATAATTATTTCGGCCAGAAAAACCAGCAGGAAACACCGCATAACATTCTGCATTTTAAATCCCCAAATACTCTCTTAGTTTTGGCAGAGTATCCTCCATCAGCGCTCTTCCTTCCTGGTAAAGAGCCTCCAATTTCTTCACATCCTGTTCCACTCTGGAAACCGTCACTTTGTTTCTGGGACGTATTACAAAGACCTTGCCCTCTTCTTCCAGCCGGTCAATTTCCTCCTGCATGCGGTTGTACCGCTCAGGAATCTCCTCCAATGCGGCTCTCAGCTGAGGGAGAGGGGCAAAATACTGGTCATATCCACGTCTCATCCATCTTCCCGGCTCTTTTTTTCTGTATCCGTGTTCCCTGGTGAGAACCAAAACCACCTTTTCATAGCCCTCATCCAATGCCTTCTGATAAGCAATCGGCATGGAAACACCGCCGTCCAGATAATTTTTTCCTTCCACCAAGATCATGCGGGAAAGCACCGGCATGCTGCTGGATGCCTGAATTGCCGATATCAGGTCTGTACAAACCCCTTTTTCAAAATACTCCGGTTTTCCTGTTTTGCATCTGGTAGCCACCGCTACATATCTCTGTTCAGATTTATAAAATGTCTCATAATCGAATGGGACCAGCTCATTGCTCAGTTCCCCGAACAGGAAATCAAAGTTGAATATAGCCCTGTTTTTCAGCATATTCCTGAAACTCAAATACCTCTTATCATGTACGTATTGTGTGTTGATTTTCAGTGTTCTTCCAACCTGTTTGCTGATATAATTCATTCCGCACATGGAGCCGGCCGAAACGCCGTTCACATAAGACAGTTCAATGCCCTGCTCCACCAGCACATCCAGCACTCCTGATGTGAACAGGCATCGTAAAGAACCACCTTCCAAAACCAATGCACCTTCTGTCATCTCTACCTCTCAATCCGCCGCTTGACACGGCATAAAAACACTATCCTATTCATCATTTCCAATATCCGGATATTAAAACGGTTTTTTACGCGAAACTACATCAGCGGGGCAAATAATCTCAACATGCTTCCTGCAACCTTCTTGATCACAGGATATTCCCTGCAGTCCTCCAGGGTAATCATCCGGCACATCTTTAATGTGTCCTGGAAGTCCTCTTCCACCGTTTTCACTGCCGCATTCCGGTACATGTAAGTACCACATTCAAAATGCAGATACAGACTTCTGAAATCCAGATTAATTGTTCCCACCACCGCCTTTTCATCATCGCTGGTAAATACCTTGGCATGCACAAATCCCGGAGTATATTCATAAATCTTCACCCCGTCTTCGATCAGCTCCTGATAATAAGACCGGGCCAGCAGATAGGCATAGACTTTATCCGGTATATGAGGCATGATAATTACCGTTTCAACCCCTCTTTTTGCTGCATAAGTGAGGGCAGATACCATCTCGTCATCCAAAATCAGGTAAGGTGTCATGATATGGACATATTTGGTAGCCTGGTTCAATATATCTTTATATATATTAGCTCCTACCGGTTCCTGGTCTATAGGGCTGTCGCCATAGGGAACCACAAATCCCTGCCAGTTCAGGTCCTGCGGATATTGGTAATCTGCCGGCTTTAAATACCGGGCGTAATCGTCCTTCACCCGCTCACTGATGCTCCACATCTGAAGAAACATCATGGTAAAACTGTCCACCGCGTCCCCCCGGACCATAATGGAGGTATCCTTCCACCTGCCAAATCTCACCCTCTGGTTGATGTACTCATCCGCCAGGTTAATGCCGCCGGTAAACGCGGTTACTCCGTCAATTACCGTAATTTTTCTATGATCCCTGTTATTCTGGTAACTGGACAAAGCCGGCTTAATCGGTGCGAACTGTTTGCACCTGATCCCATAGCTTTCCAGCCGCTTGGGATAGCTGTAAGGAAGCAGGGCAATGGAACACATGCCGTCGTACATAAAACGCACCTCTACCCCCTCTTTTACCTTCTCCTTTAAAATCTCCAGAATGCTGTCCCACATCAGGCCTTCTTCCACAATGAAGTACTCCATAAAAATAAAATGTCTGGCGCTTTTTAACTGTTCCAGCATCTCAGGAAATGCATCCTCTCCATATGGATAATATTTAACATTGGTATTCGTATAGGCCGGATACTTGCCAAAATCATTAAAATATCTGACCAGTGTCGCTTCTCTGTGGCTCTGTGCTTCAATCTGCCCAAGCACATCCTGATTCTGTTCAAGATATGGCCTGGTATCCCGGATGGCTTCATTTAAACGCCTGTTGATCACTTTCACTCCGATCTGAAGCTCTACAAATAAGTAGAACAAGGATCCGAATACGGGCACAACCAAAACAGGAATCATCCAAGCCATCTTATAGCTTGGATTTTCTTTCTTATTCAATATATAAATAACTACGGCAGCACTCAAAAGAGTAAAGCTGCCGTAGATATAAAACATATACTGTCTCAGCCACCGGAAGCAGGACATCAGAATACCAATTTGAATCAGCAGAAATATAACCAGCAGTGTGGTTCTTCCAAAAACGATTCTAAGCAGTTTTCTAAGTTTTTTAACCAAATTAATCCCTCCCGGATAGTAAATAACCGATTATCTCAACGCCTGTTCAATATCGGCAATGATATCGTCTGCATTCTCAATACCAACACTTAAACGGATCAGTGAAGGATCAACCCCCGCCTCTTTAAGCTGCTGTTCATTGAGCTGTCTGTGAGTGTGGCTGGCCGGATGAAGTACGGAAGTACGGGCATCCGCCACATGGGTAACAATGGCCGCCATCTTCAGCTTATCCATAAATTCTCCAGCAGCCTGCCTTCCGCCTGTCAAGCCGAAAGAAATGACGCCGCATGTGCCGTTTGGCATATATTTCTGTGCCAGATCGTAATACTTATCCCCTTTTAAGCCTGGATAATTAACCCATGCCACATCCGCTCTGCTCTTTAAGTATTCAGCTACTTTCTGGGCATTGGCGCAATGACAAGGCATGCGCAGATGAAGGGTTTCAAGCCCAATATTCAGAAGAAACGCATTCTGCGGAGACTGAATGGAACCTAAATCCCGCATGAGCTGTGCAGTAGCCTTTTGGATATAAGCACATTTTCCGAAACGTTCCGAATAAATGATTCCGTGGTAGGATTCGTCCGGAGTGGTAAGACCCGGATATTTATCCTTATGTGCTTCCCAGTCAAAATTACCGCTGTCCACAATACAGCCGCCCACGGTCAGCGCATGACCGTCCATATATTTTGTGGTGGAATGGGTGACAATATCCGCTCCCCACTCAAAAGGCCTGCAGTTGATCGGCGTTGCAAAGGTATTATCCACAATCAGCGGTACTCCGTGGTTATGGGCGAGTTTTGCGAACTTCTCTATATCCAGAACCACCAAAGCAGGATTGGCAATGGTTTCAGCAAACACGGCCTTTGTATTGGGACGGAATGCCTGTTCCAGTTCTTCCTCAGAGGCATCCGGGTCTACAAGGGTAAACTCTATGCCAAAACGTTTTAACGTCACTGTGAAAAGGTTGGAGGAGCCGCCATAAATCGTTGCTGAACTCACCACATGATCCCCTTCCGAACAGATATTGATGATCGCATACAGATTGGCCGCCTGACCGGAGGAAGTCAGCATAGCCGCTGTGCCGCCTTCCAGTTCGCAGATCTTACTGGCAACCGCATCGTTTGTAGGGTTGGCAAGACGGGTATAAAAATATCCGTTCTCCTCCAAATCAAACAGACGGCCCATCTGCTCACTTGTCTCATATTTAAAAGTTGTACTTTGATAGATCGGCAGAACTCTCGGCTCACCGTTCTTCGGCTGCCATCCGCCCTGTATACATATAGTTTCTCTTGAACGTTCCTGGTTCATCCTCTGATTCCTCCTATTATGTAAAAATATTATTGTCATTCATATTGAAATAGTCTATCACAAACTGATGCCAAAAATCAATGGCTACGGCAAATCTTCTGCTTCAGCCTCCCCTAAAGGCACCTTATCCCTTCCGATCTGCATAACCGAAATTTCGGTTTTTCCGCTCTCCGCCTTCTTTTCTGGAAGATCCCGCGCTATAATGAGTTCCGGCCACACATACATGTTATTTACCGCCTTCCCGTCAATGCACAATTTGGAATACTGGTTGAAGTTTTCCCCATAAATCAGCAAATTAGGCTTATTATATACGATCTTCTTCACCACAATAGGATCAATGCCCATCTGAAGGTCCGTCGCTTCAAAAGGAATCTGCCGGTCATAAATCTCATGTTCACCATAGAGCATATCGTATTCCAATACCTGCATATCCTTTAAATACTCTTCCTCATCCCCATCTTCCCTGTTCAGGAAATTTTGGTGGAAACGGATCATGGTTCCTTCATGAATTCCCAGCAGGTCAAGCACATAGGCGGAAAGCTGGTATGATTCCACATTCCGCTTCTCCATGGGAAGATCCATGTTGCTCCAAATAACATAGGGAGTTTCAAACAGGGTTTTATTCTTCATTTCCTCCGCCTCCCACTCAAATCCAGGCAAATGATCTCCATACATGACCACTACCGTCGGCTCCGGCCTGGATCCCAGCTTCAGCAGGAGTTCTCTGATAAACAAATCCATTTCATGAATCTGGCTGCAGTAATATTCAAAATCCGGATAGGCCCCATGGCCCTGGACTGAAATTGTATAGATAAAATCCTGATTTTCCGTAGAATCCAGCGCCTTAACGATCTCCCCAACCAATATCTTATCCTTACACCATCCCGTCGGATTCCGTTCTATATCATACATATATTCAATCGGTGTAAACGTATCGAAACCAAGCTGTGAAAATACAACATTTCTGTCATAAAATGTACCTTCATTGTTATGTATGGCATGGGTGGAATATCCCAGGCCTTTTAAATCATAAGCAGTGCTTTCGCATACGGTCTTTTTCAGAATTGTTTTATAAGGATATTCGCCCGGTCCAAAAAAATCCAGGTTCATGCCGGTAATGCATTCAAACTCCGTATTTGCCGTACCCGCGCCTACCGACGGGACTTTCAGATATCCGCTGGGGAATCTGCTCTGCAGATAGCGAAAATAGGGAATCGGATCTTCCTTCACAGGACTGTTTTCCCAAACCATGGGATCAAAAAATGATTCCAATTGAATCATGATCACATTCGGCGTCTTATTCTCTGCAACGTCATAAGTATGGACCGGGATCAGTTCCTGCTGTTCAATGGTGGCAACCGTTTCCTCACTGTAATCTTCCGGCTTCGGAATCCCAATATTGAAAATAGAGTTGGTAAAACAGTATGCAAACCCGTAATCCTGATAGGCCTGGCCGATATTTCCAAACTTTACAGCCACCCATCCCTGGTACATATAAAGTTTTGCTGCTCCCAGGATAGCGATGATTCCAATCCCTGTTATAAAAACGGCCCTGGCATATGGAATCTTCCCCTGGTAAACCGGAGCTTTTTTCCACACGGCCACACACAGAACCAGTGCTCCTGCTATCCCCAAAGCCCCGGCGATGATCATAGGCATGCTCATGTAAGTGGTCAGCATATTTAATCCATATTTAGCAAGCCTGAAATCCGTAGCTGTAAATGGTGTGGTACGGAAGATCAGCAAAAAACCATTTATCACTCCCAGTCCCAGCCACAGCAAGCCTGCAAAAGCCATCAGCGCGATTTTATGCTTTACCAGCCAGACCGCAGTAAACGGAGCCATTATAATCAAAGCATTCAGAACAAATAGTTCCGGTTTATTCATCATAAAGCCAACCGTATCGATCACATTTTTCCGGCTGAGCAATTCTATTAAAAAATTAATTACCGCGGATAATACAAATAATTTTGCATATCCTTTCGCTATAGTCTTCATAATACTTCCCTTTTCTTTTTAAATCCGATTTAGTCTAACACATTTTTCTTAAATTTTATATATCTTTTTTATGATTTTTGCAATAATATCTTTTCGAACTCTTAACTTGACTTTCTTATCCTGGAACCATATAATTATCCCTGTGTAATTTCACAAAGAAAGGACTTATATTATGACTTTTATTATGGATACGATTAAAGGAATCTTTATCGGTATTGCCAACGTAATTCCCGGCGTAAGCGGCGGTACAATGGCAGTTTCTCTTGGAATTTATGATAAACTGATTGCATCCGTTTCCAACCTGTTAAAGGACTGGAAAAAGAGCCTTATCACCCTTCTTCCCATCATAATTGGATGCGGAATCGGCATTCTTGGATTTACTTATGCAATCGGATATCTGCTGAGTGAGCACACTTATCTGACCTGCATGACATTCGTAGGTTTAATCCTGGGAGGGATTCCGGTTCTCGTACATGCTTTAAAATCAAAGCTTTCCGAAACTTCGTCCCGGATTGGGATCAGCGGAACTGCCGCTTTCCTTCTGTTGTTTGCAGTTTCAATCTGCCTGCCTCTATTAAATCCGGAAAATGAAACATTAAAAACGTTGACAGCAACGCCTGGAACCATGATCATTCTTTTTTTAGTTGGCGTCATTGCTTCCGCCACCATGGTAGTTCCCGGGGTAAGCGGATCTTTGGTGCTCATGATCCTGGGTTATTACTACGGAATCCTGGATTCCATCAAAGGCTTTTTAGAAGCATTGAAAGCGTGGGACGTGCCTGCCTTAACCAATGGCTTTTTAATCCTGTTCCCATTCGGAATCGGTGTTTTGCTCGGCATCTTCCTGATCGCAAAGCTGATCACATTTTTATTTGAACGCTACGGCGTCCAGACCTATTGTGCCATACTTGGCCTGATCGCAGCTTCTCCTTTTGCCATTTTTTATAATACCGGCTTATTTGCACAGCTTTCCGGACTTTCCATTCTGGTTGTACTGGGCGGTCTTGCGCTGGCCGTGGCCGGAGCTGTTATCACCTATTCTTTGGGCGAAAAACATTAACGGTTTTCTCGGCACTTCTTTATATGATAAAAGCATCTTCCATATAATAAAATAAGACACGGACCTGAATATCGGTTAAATATTCACGTCCGTGTCTTTAATTTTTGATTGCACCATCATCTAATCTCGATTGAGTCTTAGATTTCCTTCGCTTCTTCGATCTCTGATGTTTTTTCTTCCGCAGGTTCCTGGATTTCCTCTGTGACATCAATCACTGCTTCTGCAGGCACTTCTGCAGTCTCAGATTCTTCCACGCTTTTACTTTCCTCTGTATCTTCGGTTACTTCTGCATCTTCGGTTACTTCAATATCTTCGTTTTCCTCTGCATCTTCGGTTACTTCTGCGTCTTCGGTTTCCTCTGCATCTTCCAGACGTGCGCCGCATTTCCCGCAGAACGCCGCATCTTTATCGACTTTTGCCCCGCACTCTGCACAAACCCGTGTTCCTTCCAATTTGGATATCTGCTCTTCTAAAGATTCAATCTTTCTCATGCGGCTTTTGATCTGTTCAAACTCTTCCATATATGGATCTTCCGTCAGATTTTTATGCGCCTCATAGTACGCCTTACCGATTTTGGCATATGTTTCATCAATTATGGACCGTTCAGAGGAAATTTGTGATTTTAACTGTATCACTTCTGTCATATCTTTTGCTTTGTCTACTACTACTTTGCTTTTGTCTACGATTGTCTTTCCTAACTCTTCAAAAAATGTCATTTCTTCAGCACCTCCTTTTCCTCATACCGTATATTTTACTTGGTACTAAAAAGAAAGTCAATCTATATTATAACGCCCCTCTTATACCCAGGTCATAATGCAGCAGATTGTGAATATTTTATTTAAATTGACATACATTTCCATAAATGATATGATATTTTTATAAAATAATAACGATTACTATTTTTATCAATAATTTTAAAAGGAGGTATTACATTGAGTACTTATGTAATTACCGGTGGAACAACCGGAATTGGTGCTGCAGCCCGAACGATCCTGCAGAGCCAGGGACATGAAGTTTTTAATATTGACTATAAAGGCGGCGATTATCTTGCTGATCTTTCCACATCCCAAGGGCGGCAGGGAGCAATTGATGAAGTATTCCGGCGCTATCCCGATGGAATTGATGTATTAATCTGTAACGCCGGAGTGGGCCCTACCGCACCTCCAAAAGCTATTTTCGCGTTGAACTTTTTTGCAAGCGTTCAAATAGCCGAAGGACTACGCCCTTTACTGAAGAAAAAACAGGGTAACTGTGTTGTCACTTCTTCCAACTCCATTACGAATATGACCGTCCGCATGGATTGGGTGGATATGCTCTCCAACGTCATGGATGAAGAACGGGTCTTAGAATATGCGCAGGATATTCCCAGAGAACAAACTCCCTCCTGCTACAGTTCTTCCAAACGTGCTCTCGCCCGCTGGGTTCGCCGCATTTCCCCATCCTGGGCAGTAGACGGGCTTAGGATCAATGCCGTAGCCCCGGGTAACACCACCACTCCAATGACCCAAGGTATGACAGAGGCCCAGATGGATAAAGCTCTTCTAATCCCAATTCCCACCCGTTACGGACGAAAAGAGTTTCTGGATGCAGAGGAAATCGCCAATGGAATCGTATTTCTGGCATCTCCCCTGGCAAGCGGCATTAACGGAATCGTTCTGTTCGTAGACGGTGGTATCGATGCACTGCTTCGTTCCGAACAGGTATAATCAGAAGGAAATGGAGGATAACACTATGACAATTTTACAGCAATACATCGACTGCATGCAGAAAGGTGACGAAGTGGCCCTGGCAGATCTTTTCAACGAATACGGGGTTCTCCATGACTCTTCCGTCATAAAAGCCGGCATGGACACCATTCATCTGGAAGGTAAAATGGCAATCGAAATGATGTTCCACCACAAATTCGGTTTTAATGGCGGTCCATTTAAAATCAGCAGTATCAAATATATCACTGATCATGTGGTGTGGTATTTTATCACATACTATAATCACGTTATACCCGTAACCGCTTTTCTGACAGAAACGGATGAGGCGGGGAAAATCATACGGATGAATATCTATCCGTTATAATTGAGATTTGGTTGAGAAAGATACGCAGAAAAGCGGGGCGGAGGGATGACGGAGAACCAGGGCGGGAACCGGAACGGAGGAACCAAACGATACGGGGATCTGATTCCAACCGTTAAGTGGAACTAAGACTCCCAGCATGAAAAAGAGGCGGTCCGATGCCCATTCACGGTAAACTCCTGATGACTTTACCGTT
>JAGZXV010000121.1 GCA_018378255.1 Clostridiaceae bacterium
CCTCCTGCGAAACATCCCCGTTTGAAGCACCCCCTGTCCCCGGCTGCTGCGAACAGCCGGCTAATACACTCATTGCAATAACTACAGATGCCATACATACTACATACCTTCTCATCGCTTCACCTCGTTTAACTTATTTATCTCATTCTCAGCAGCGGTTTCCAAAGAACCTCCTTTCCAAAAATGCCTGCCAATCAGAAATTTCCGTTAACTATGTGCCATGCCGCAGAACTTAACAACCGTTTTTTGTGCTCTCCCTCTTAACAATTTCACATGGGAAATATACCGTATCTGTTCTTTCTATCCCTGCACGCATCTGGTAAATCATGTCCACCGCTTCTTTTGCTATCCCTGCATCATCAAATCTCACCGAAGTCAGACATGGTGTTACAATTTCGCAGGCACTTGTATTATCAAATCCCATCAAAGCAATATCTTCAGGGATTTTAAGCCCCATAGAAGTGATCGTTTTCAGCGCTGAAACCGCCAGCTTGTCATATCTGGCAATGATGGCATCAACCTTGTCCGACATAATAAATTCTTTTATCCGGGACTTCATACTTTCTTCCGAAACACAGCCTGCGATTACCCTGCTCTTCCACTCGTAACCTAATTCTTCCATGCCCCGAGCAAATCCACACAGTCTGCCGTCACTCAAATCACTCGAAACTCCGTTTGGATCAGTCCGGTCAAGATATATAATATTTCTCCTGCCGCTGTCATACAGATAATGGACCGCATCGCGGGCCGCCGTTTTCAGTCCTGTATCGATCTTCGAAACGCCTGTTGTCAGATTATACTCATGAGACAACAGTAAAACAGTCGGTATGCCTGCATCGATCAGCTCCTGGATATACTCTTCATAAAGTCTTGCAGAACTTATAATAACTCCGTCAAACATACGTCCCACGATCTGTCTGACAAATTCCAAATCATTTCTGGTAGTACATAATGAAACTAAAGATCCTTTATTATATGCGTACTGTTCCAGCTCGCTCAGCAAATGGATCAAACGTTCATTATCCGGCGTGTCAACTACAAACAAAATCTGGCTGCTGTTTTTTCCGCTAAGCGCGCGCGCGATAGCATTCGGACGGTAATTTAATTCTTTTGCCGCCTTCAGCACACGCCTTCTTTTTTCAGCATCCACACAACGGTTATTGTTCATCACATAAGATACTATCGTTTCACTTACATTCGCTCTTTTCGCAACATCCGCTCTTGTTGCAACTTTCATTTTATCACTCATGATTCTCCTCTTTCGTGTATTACACCCGGGTGTACTCCTTTGGTTTTTTTACGCCTCATAAATAAGGCGCCGTTTTTATTACACCCGGGTGTAATAGTTATATTTTTATAATACACGGTTTAATACTGTTTGTCAATCTATTTTTAGGAGTTGATACCGAATACACATAAGCTATTTTGCACCAACTCCCACTATTATTCCAAGACAGATTGCGGATTCCGAAGGTCTCATTCCAATTTACCGGCTCCCGCGGCTGTTTCGATAACGTTCAATCGCCACCCACCCGTGCTGCGCTCCCGCCCTGCCGAGTTCCTCCAAAACATCAGGTCCCCCACAAAGTTTTTCCTCCAGCCAGCACGCTTCCTTTTTCTGAAAACTATCCAGTATATCCGGCCTTCCAGCCGCCAGATTCTCTAACTCCAACGGGTCTTTCAGCCGATTGAAAAGCGCATATTCAGGAAAATCCCATATGCCGGAATTAAATGTATGCACCATTTTCCATTCATGGTCAAACACCGCCCGCTGACAGGTATATAAACCATGGTCGCATACAAGATAATCCCGTTGTCCATCTGGTCTCATACTGTTTTGCAGCGCTGTACCGTCCCAGCTTTCAGCCGGCTCTATTCCGAAAAATGAAGTGATTGCCGGCGCTGCATCCAAACCGTACACCAGTGAATCATATACCTCTCCCCCATGCTTTTGGTGCGGGAATTTAACGATCATCGGTATATGGATACAGCTGTCGTGTACCGTACCGTGCTCAAGCAGCATCTGTGCTTCCCCGTATTGTTCGCCGTGGTCTGCGCTTAAAATCAATGCACAGTCGTCGTAGAGCCCTTGATCTTTCAGAAATTCAATCATTTCACCGATCAGCTCATCCGTATACAGGATCTCCGCGTCATATCTGCGCAGAAGTTCACTCAAATCCTGCCTGTTTTTCACTCCAACATGCTCACCGCCCCGATACTCCACAGAAGCGCAAAGCGCATCCAATTCCCGGTCACGAATATGTTCTGTGGATGGGATGGGCGTCCGGGCGAGAACATCATCAGGAGGAGCTAACGGACCATGGGGATCCCAGTAATGCAGATGCAGAAACAAATTTTCCCCTTTCCATGCGGTCAGCACTTCCCGGGCGGCACGGTTTACCTCACTTCCTGCAAACCGCTGAAAATGTCCCCCGCCTAAGCGGAAGGAAGGGTCAATTACCTGGCAGAAGCCCTGATAATACCACGGCGCCGGATGGCGTCCGAACGAAGAAATCCCCACCGTTTCCACGCCCTGCTGGCAAAGCCGGAAACACAAGGCATCTTCTTTCGGCGTGTTGACACAAAGCGCCCGTTCCCCGTGGGTCTCCACTCCATTGCAAACTCCAAAACGTCCCGTAAACAGAGCCGCCCGGGACGGCATACAGGGGGTATTCGACGCAAATGCCTGAGTAAAACGCACACCGTCCTTTGCCAGCGAATCGATATTGGGAGTCTCCAGCCGGCTTCCGTAACACCCCAGATGATCCGGGCGAAGGGTATCTATATCAAAATAAATTACTTTCATAGGAACACCACCTTGTTTTCCCTGGCAGAATCATAAATTGCGCACACCATTTTCTGTGTCTCATATGCATCTTCCGCCCTGATGTATAACTCTTCCTGACCTGTCAGATAACGGTAGAAATTGCGGATTTGTTTTACATGGCTTGTTCCCCAATAGCGTTTAACATCACCATATTCGAAAATATCCGCCGGATCTTCATATGCGATCAATTCCCGCCCGTCATTCAGATAAATATGGGCTCTCGGTCCTTCCATAACCGCCCTGCCCTTTTCGCATATAAGTTCCAAAAATACCGGCGAATTCGTACAGAAATGATTCATGGCGTAAAAACAGCCGTAAGCGCCGCTCTCAAATTGAATCCTGCCCTGTGCCGTATCCTCCACATGGCTGTTTGGATGGTTCCAGTTAGAAAATGCAGCCCGTACAGAGGTTACTTTACCGCCCGTCAGCCACCGCATTAAATCCAGCGTATGAATCGCCTGATCGATTATCACTCCGCCGCCCTCTTTTTCCCAAGTTCCTTTCCAATCGCTTTTGCTGTAATACTCTTCCGAGCGGTCCCATGTCAGAATCATTCTTGCAGCGGCTGCCTTTCCAAGAGAACCATCATCCATATGTTTACGGATCAGCTGAGATCCCGCATTGTAGCGGTTTTGGAAAATAACCGCCAGCGTCTTTCCTGTTTGCTCTGATGTGTTAAGCATCTCCAATGCGCTGGCATCGCTGATCGCCATCGGCTTTTCCGTTATCACATGACAGCCGCTCTTCAATGCCTTTACAGCGAGAGGCGCATGTAAATAATGGGGAGTACAGATATGTACTACATCCGGATGTTCCTTACAGAGCATTTCATCCATATCCGCATAACCGGCACAATGAAATTCGGCCGCTGCTTTTTGCATACGGTCCGCCTTGCAGTCACATACGGCCACAAGCTCTGCTTCATTCATTTTCCGGACCGGCACCGCATGCATAGGGAAAATGTTGCCGCAGCCAACAATGGCTGTCCGCAATACTTTTTCGTTCATCAAAACCAGAACTCCTTTCTTAAAGCGTGGGCCAGACCTACCCAGCCCACGCCTTTATTGTCAGCGCACCATAAACTGTTCAATATGGCGCGATCCAAGAACAATCGCTTTCCAGCGGTTTTCCGGTTTCGACCATATAGGCCCATGAGGCTCTATAACGATGTAACCGTCGTAACCATGATGATAGAGCATACCGATCATCACATTCCACCGCAGATCGCCCATCCCCACAATGGGTTCGATTTCAAAACCATCGTCCCCATAGCGGAAAATGTCTTTTGCATGGAAATGAACGATTCTTCCCCCGAATTCCTTGATGATCTCATACGGATCTGCTTTCATATTGCGCATAATCCCCACTGGGTCCACCTTCAGATTGAATTCAGGGACTTCCTCACACAGTTTACGTAAAATTTCACGGCTGCGCACAAAATTTCCCCCGTGGCCTAAATAACATGCCAGCGTGATGCCGCGTTCATCGGCATACTGTTTATAAAACAAATACTCTTTCTTAAATTCCTGAATGTTCTTATCCACATCTTCCGGATCGAATTCGCCGGTATTAAAGAATGCCGTCTTACAGCCTATCTGATCCACCATGTCAAGGAACTGGAGCATTTTTTCACGAACCTGTGCGCGCTCATCTGCATCCGGGCTGATTGTGTTCAGCCACCAGCATCCGCAGGCTGCCGGTACTACGGGCGTATGTTCAAACGCCGGTTTAATTTTATCCACATTAAAATCCAGTCCCGCTTTGGCATTAAATAAAAGCTCAACGCCGTCAATTCCCTGCTGTTCGGCTAAATCCACCCATCTGCGTAAATCAGAGGAATCTTTACAGTCTTTCATCTCCACAATAAATCCAATCTTATTCATAATCTTCTCCTTTTCAAATTCCCAGAACCGTTTCGATACGTCCGGATGCCAGAGAGCGCCGGGCTGCTTCCACTACCTGAAGGGGAACAAATGCATCGCGTGCGGTTTTGCTGTTATTCGTATGATTCAGCAGATCATCCACAAAGGCTTTATGCTGCAGATATCCGAAAAAGTGGGGTTCTTCCGGAGCGGCTTTCCATTCCACATCCTTGCGGGGATCGCCGTCAGCATTCCATCCGTAATAGACGATATCACTGCGATGGGGATTGTATAAATAAACGACGCCCTTCGACCCGTAAATTTCCATTTCAAAACGCTTGGTGCACGCCACCTGGGTCCAGAAAATTTCATGGAATACCGTTGCGCCGTTGTCCAGGCGGTAATTCAGTATCGAAGTATTTTCCACGCCGTTTAAGTTCGCACTCTCGCCATACCCCCGGTTTTCCATTTCATCCTCGGGAGACATATGCAGTGCAAACACCTGCTTTATGTTGGCTCCGGAAATTGTGTGGATTAAATCCATGCCGTGACAGCCGATGTCCATCATGCAGCCGCCATAACCGGGTGCAGAATCAAAGGGATTTTTTGTTGCATTGCGCATTCTGATATGCCTGACCTCTCCAATCAGCCCCTGCTTTACAATCCGGCGCGCCACAAGAGAACCATCCATGTATGAATGCATGAATGACGGTGTCAGTTTTACTCCACATTCTTCAACTGTACGGATAATGTCACGGCCTTCTTCAATGCTGTAGGCAAATGGCTTCTGGCTGAAAATATGCTTACCGGCACGTGCAGCTTCCTTACAGAGAATGGCATGCATTTCTATCTTCGTAAATATACACACAGCATCAATTTCCGGGTCGGTTAATATATCGTGGTAATCCAGGGTATATTTTTCAAACCCAAAATCCTTTCTGGCATTTACTGCACGTTCCTCGATCAAATCGCAGGCCCAAACCAGCTCAGCTTCTTCAACCCGCACCAATGCAGGCAGATGGTATTCATTTGCGATTTTGCCGCATCCAATTACTCCTAAACGAATCTTCTTCATATTCTGCTGCTCCTTTTTCAGTATGATTTTTATACCAGGATTCTAACGGTCCAATGCAGTCTGATTAATGGAAACATACTCATCAACCGGCATTTTGTCAAATTCAGCAATGAATGCATCCCACTCGCTCATAGGCCGTTCCCCGGTAATGAACTTAACCACGTTTTCATTGGCATAATCCAGAATGTCCTTTTTGTAGATATCCATCTTCTTGCTCTCTTCAGCCGTATAGTTTACACGGAGGAAATTGGCGGGTCCGGGGCTGATGTAGTCGCGCACAACATCATTGGCCGCTTTCGTGGCGGGCAGCTGTGCCGCGCTGGCATCCACATCGTCGGTAATACACTGGGGCAGCTTACCGCCTGGGAAGAGGGCCCATTTGCCCAGCGCCTGATCCAGTGACAGGCCATCCGGGTTATTCGTAATTTCTTCCTTCAAAACTTTTTTGCCGTCAATCACGTCATAACTCTTGCCCTCGATGCCGAAGCGCATCAGAGTGGTGCCTTCCTTGCTGTAGAAATAATCCAGCCACCGCATCGTCGCTTCCGGATATTGATTGGAGGAGGTGATAACTGCCGTTCCGGTTGACTGGAGATTACCGATGTGGTAGGTGTAATAGCGGTCGCCAAAGGGGCCCTCTAAAACCGGCGGCTGTACATAATTCTCTTTTACTCCGCCCAGCCACTGTGTATTTCCCATTCTGGGAACAAAACCGATCTGACCGGCATTAGCCTTTGCTGAAACCTGGGAATCATCCATAGCATAGGATTCGGTGTCGATAAGGCCTTCCGACCAAAGTTTATTCATATACTCGACAAGAGCCTTAAATTTCTCCTCTGTCGGAATAAAATTAACTTTTTTGTCCTTGTCTACTTCCAGCCAGGTGAAGTCATAGTCCACTACACTCAATGTGCCATTAACGCCGATGCCGAAACTGCCCAGAAGATGCTGGAACATTCTGGTGGCATACTGCTTTGCCGGAACAGCATATGGAATCTCATCCTTGATGCCATTGCCGTTAGGATCCTGGTCGCGGAATGCAACCAGCGTATCATACAATTCATCTGTTGTTTCAGGCATCGGCAGGTTTAATTGATCCAGCCATGTCTTGTTGATCCACTGATGCATGATCAGGTTGCCCTCGGTGAAATTGATCTGCGGCAGAGAATAGATATGGCCGTCCGGAAGCGTGGTTCCTTTTGCAATAGCAGGATATTCTTCCAGCACCGCATAAAAGTTAGGCGCATATTCCTTATATTCATCTAATGCAATGATCTGTCCGTTGGTGGCGTACTTCATTTCATCGGACGGGCTGATCTGGGCGCGCATGATGATGTCGGGCAGCTGGTTAGAGGCAAAGGCCAGATTCAGCTTTTCTTTAAAGCCCGCATCCGGAACGCATTCCCATTCGATCTTGATATTGGTCAGTTCTTCCATATGTTTAATCGCAGGATGTTCGTTCCAGTCGCCCACATTGAGATTCTGAGCCACCAACCCCTTTAAAACAATGGGCTCATTGACGATTGGCATTCCCGTTTTATTGACGCTTATACCTCCGGCTGTCTCATTGGATGCCGCAGAGGAAGCTGCCTTGCCGGTGCTTTCGGTGCTGTTCGCCGCCGGTTTGCCGCAGCCGCTGAGCATACCGGTACAGAGTGAAACTGCTATCATCAAACTTATCGCTCTTTTTTTCATTATAAATCCCCTCCTGATTTCATTTTCGTTTTCCTTTCCATTATAAACCCCCTGACTTCATTTTCACGTTTTCCTCATCATAAGACCTCCTCACCGGTTTAAAATACGGATCACTGCTTTCTTTTATCCTTTCACCGAACCAATCATAACCCCCTTCACAAAGAACTTCTGCAGGAATGGATACAGAACCAGCATGGGTACGCTGGAAACCACAACAACTGCGTACTTCAGGCTTTCAGAGACCATCAATTTATTAATATCCGTTTCCATTGCATCGATCATTTCGCTGGTCGCATTTGATAAGAGAATATCGCGCAGAATGAGCTGCAGCGGGTATTTGTCGGAGGACCCCACATAGATCAGGCCGTTAAAATAGTTATTCCAATAGGCTACGCCATAAAACAGAGTCAGCACTGCAATAATTGGCGCCGACAGAGGCAGCACTACCTTGAAGAATACGCGGATATCGCCGCAGCCATCTATTTCCGCCGCCTCGTACAGATCTTCAGGGATCGTGGACTGGATAAATGTCTTTGCTACGATAATATTGTACACTGTAACCATGTTAACCAGAATAACTGCCCAGACGGTGTCGTACAGCCCCAGTTTCTGAACGATCAGATAAGTAGGAACCATTCCGCCGTTAAAAAACATGGTTATCATGAAATAAGCCATAAAAACTTTTTTGCCATACAATTTCCTTCGTGCCAGCGGATAGGCTGCACTGATAGAAAGAGCAGTTGCGATCAGAGTGCCAAAACAGGTGTAAAAAATTGTATTCCTGTATCCGGTCCATATCTTTTTGTTTAAAAACACCTGCTTATATGCCTCGAAATTAATTCCTTTGGGCAAAAACCAGACATTTCCCTGGAACACTTCCATCGGGCTGCTGATGGATGCCGACAAAACAAAGACCAATGGATAAAGAGTGATAAACACTGCAAATGCAACAATGGCCGAAACGATCATGCCGAACACTCTGTCTGTGCGCGACTGTTTTATTTTAGTTTTCTGCATATTTTATACCCCCACTTTTTTAGAACAGACTGGTCTCACTCAGTTTCTGCGAAATCTTATTCACAATAAGCAGCATCACAACATTTATCACGTTGTTGAACAGTCCGATTGCGGCCGCGAAACCATAATCCGCGTTGAGCAAACCACTCTGATATACAAAGGTCGCAATGACCTGCGAGGTTTCGATGTTCTGCTGATTCTGCATTAAAAAGATTTTTTCAAAGCCCATGCTCATCAGTTTTCCGGCATTCATAATAAACATAATGGTTATTGTGGGCAGAATGGACGGCAGATTGATATGCAGAATCCGCTGCCAGCGCGATGCACCGTCGACCTGGGCAGCTTCATGAAGCTGTGAATCAACCGCTGTGAGCGCCGCTATGTAAATGATTGCATTCCACCCCGTATTCTGCCAGATGCCTGACCAGACATACATATGAGGAAAGGCGCTTGAACTGGTTAAAAACGGTATCTTCTCCATTCCAAGATCCACCAGGATTTTGTTGATCAAGCCATTGCTCTGGCTGAAAAAGAGATTAAGCACCCCCACCATAACCACAATCGAAATAAAATGAGGCGCATAAGAAATGGTTTGAACCGTTTTTTTCATCTTCTCACTGCCTATTTCGTTAAAGGCCAGGGCCAGAATAACAGGAATTGGAAACGAAACCAGCAAACTGTACAGGCTCAGACACAGAGTATTTCTTAAAAGGCGTGTAAAATAGTAGGAATGAAAGAACCGTTCAAAATGGTCGAACCCAATCCAGGGACTTCCTGTAATTCCAAGGACCGGTGAGAAATCCTTAAATGCAATCTGCACGCCATACATTGGAAAATAATTAAATACCAAAAAGTATACCGCCGCCGGAAGCAGGAAAATGTACAACCCCTTCGAGCGGTTGAGTTTCATCAGGATCACATGCCATCTCCCATGTTTATCCTGTGAACAGGTCGTTTTTGGAGGAGGCGTCTTTGTAACCGTTCTGTCCATTTTGTTTACTCCTTATATTTTATTTGTCTGTTTCACAAACATATTGTACATATTACACCATGAATATTGCTGCTACAACTTGCTTTTTTTGCTTTTTATTGCATATTTTTACTATTAACGCTGGTTTTTTTATCACTTTTTGTCTATATTTGACATTCCCTCCCGATAATTGTATAATGTTCGCTAGAGTACGTTTGAAAACGGTTTATTACAGCCGGTTTACACATCACTCATCAGGAGGTCTTTATGCGATCAAAACATCTTCCGCGTGCATTTCAGCCCATTTTCCATTTTTCAATTGCACTTTTTTTCGCACTGGTTCTGATATTCGGTACATTGGATGCGCGGGCGATTTTGAAATCCAAAAAAGAAATGAAGCAGATGCAGGTTCTCACATTAGAGCAGTCCTGCCAGAATATAGAGTATTTTTTATACGGAGCCATGCGGTGTGACCTGATTTTCCAGAAGAACTCCAAGCTGGGCGCATATAATATATCGAAAAACCGGTCCTATCCCCACAATACGATCCGTGAACTGAACCTTCTCCAATCATATATCAGCAGCTTAAAAAGCCTTGGTTTTGTTTACACCTCCTCACCTTATGAGGAGATCAACCATATTGTATATACGGACGCCGGTGTGTACAGCGGAGACAGCTATCTTTCCTTGCAGTGTGAAAGCAGCCTTTCCTATGATACCCTGCTCACCAGCCTTCAAAAGATCGATGGGCCCTGTTTTTTGACCGATGGGATCGTCTCGTCCAAATATCTTCTGTATGCAATGCCTATTTTTCCCGATGATCTTTCCTCCCCGGGATATCTCCTTTTTCTTTTGAATCGGAGTGAATTTATTAAGCCATTTTCCGATCTTGCTGAAAATTACGGGGGAGATATTTATTTTTTTGATCCGTTTGGAGATTTGTTTCTTTATTCCGGCACCTCGTTTCAAACCTTTGACGATGCGAAACGAAGTTTGGCAGATGGTTTTCACTATGCAGATGCAAAACAGAACGAGCAGTTTGAATACACCAGCGATTTGTATTCTTTTACAGTCTTCCAGTCCATTCCCAAAAGCACTTTTTACGATTCACTGAACGCTTCCATTTACCTTCTGCTTGGTATTTGCGCTTCTTCTCTCATATTCGGCATCGCTATACTGATGATCATCACCAGACACAGCGCCAAACCGCTGAATACACTTGTTGAAGGGCTCCGTATTCAAGAAGGGCTGCCAGATAATGATGCTTCCTGCAATGAATTTGACCAGATAGCTTCCACGTTTCAGAATCTGCTCTCACAGCAGAAATCACTTTCTCAAACGGTCGTAGCTCACGCTCAAATGGAAGAGGAACAATACCTTTTATTCCTGATGGGTCTTTCCGGAGCCACAAACTTTTCGGATGCACTGCTGGAAAAATACAATCAGCTGTTCTCCGATTCCACCCGAAAATCCTGTGTGTGTATCTTCCGTTTTGACAATGCACAGACCCTTCCTTCCAACGAACTTTCCTGTCTGCAGTCCCAGCTTCACGAACGTTTTGCAGAAGAATGTCAGCCGGACGGATATGGAATCATGGCCAGCCTGCCTGGCTCTCTCGCAAATGCCGCCCTGTGTTTTCTGCCAGGCGGCGCCGACGAATTCGATTTTATATGCAGTGTGCGGGAAAATCTGCAGCAGAAATTTAATCTCCGGCTTTCATGCAGTATCAGCGGCATCATCAAACAAAAGGAATTTCTGCCCCACGTATATCGAAATGCGATAAAAACATTCCGGTATTACATTTTTCTCCCCAACTGCTGCATTCGTGAAAGCGATATCGAGCAGCTGGACATGAGCAACCGTTCCACCAGCTCACAAATCAGCATCAGCGCGCTCATACAGGCAATAAATTCCTGCAATCACACCGAAATCGCCAATCAGTGCACAAATTTCTTCTCTGAGGTTACCAAACGGTCTTCTCTCGCTGATTATAAGCTCGCATACTTTGACCTCATGGCCCAGCTTTCAAAAACGATTCAAAGATGTCCTGTTTCGGAACGTGAAGTGCTGTTTTATGAGTTGGAAACGCTGTACGAAAACTTTTATGTGCCCCCTGAATATCTGGAGAAAAAAGTTTACGATCTGTGCTGTATTCTGGCAAATACGATCTACCAGTTACAGAATACAAAATTGAACAACAGCCTTGAAACTGCAATTCTCAACTACATTGACCAGCATTATACCTCTCCTGATTTAACGCTGGATGTTATCGCGCAGGCCCTGTCCTTTTCTCCCTCCTATCTGACGCGTTATTTCAAGGAAAAGCAGGGTGTGTCTTTGATGCAGTTCATCGATCAGAAACGTTTTTCCAAAAGCAAGCAGTTACTGACGGAAACCGAACTTTCTATCAAAGAAATCCGCGAACAGTGCGGTTACTCAGACGCCGCCAACTTTTCCCGCAAATTCAGGCAGCATGAAGGAATCACCCCCAAACAATACCGTATCCTTCACTCTCAGGCAGGTGGCGGCGGGGATATATAACCATCCGCATCCTGTACCCGGCAAACATTCATTTAAACCGGGATTTTGAGACAAAAACAGGAGGTACTGCAAAACCAGCTCATGCCGGTTTTGCAGTACCTCCTTCGTCGGTGCCAAATCTTTTCGCACAGGCGGCCAAAAACAGTTTAACCGCTTGTTCATGCCTCAATTTCTTTTATTCTGTCTCTTCTTTTTATTGGAAAACCACAGCCAAACGCCGGCTGCCCCTCCAATGACGGCGCCGATCAGCCCGTCTTTTATGAGCTGTTCCCAGTTTAAGCGGAACTTTGCCGGCTTTACATCATCCAGGTGGCCGAACTCCACGGTATTCATAATGGCCGCCGCCTGCAGTTTCTGCTCTTCCGTCAATGGTTCTTCCGTCAGGGAATTGAAGTTAAATGCAATATAATTTCCATTTACTACCGTATAGTACTGTCTCCCCAGCAGAATTTGGCCTCCCGCCTTCATCATGCTGTCCCCTACCATATACGTTGCCTGTTCCTTATGTACAATCTCCCGATAATCAATGGAAATATCCTCCACCTGCTCCAGCAGTTCTTTCTGCTCCCCTTCTGCAGAATCCAGTATCTCCATCATATCCGATGAACTCAGATCATCCATAATGTTCCGGATTTCTTCATCCGTATACTGGGATAAGTGGGTAATTCCCCCCTTTTGATTATGTACTACTGTGCATTCCATGGAAAAGTCCAGCGCATCAATAAAGACTCCGCCGGTTTTCCACTGTTCAAGCATTGCGCTTCCGTCCAGGCCATAACTGCTAAATACCGGATCATCCTCTGCCATTCCGCTGTTAAAGCAGACCCAGTCCTTTGGAAATGTTATGGATAAATCCAGTTCTTCCACTCCCACCGTCTGCCCCTGTTCCAATTCTTCCGACATTCCATACACAGCGCCGCACATGCCGGCGGCAAACGCCAGGCCAAGCAGTGCCGCTCCCCATCTTTTTCCCCTCATAATGCCTCCGTCCTGCCCAGGAACCGGCCTATTTCTCTATGGACATGCCCACCTTCAGCATGCGGAACATCCTGTCTGCAGCTCCTGCATACAGCTCTTCTGCCCGGCTTAACGCTTCCTCGATGTCCATCGCCCCATTGATCGTTGGAATAATGCTGTCCACTCCATGTTCAAAAATCTTCTCGGCTCCATCGCCCATGCCGCCGACTAACGCCACGGCCGGAACCCCTTTTGCCTTGCAGCGCATTCCAACGCCGCTCGGAACCTTGCCGAATGCAGACTGCCAGTCAATGCGCCCTTCACCCGTGACAACCACATCCACACCATTTAACAGGTTGTTAAAATCGATCAGATCCAGCACCGTTTCAATTCCTGATTTCAGTTCAGCATGTAAAAATACGCAGAGAGCCGCACCTAATCCACCGGCTGCGCCTGCCCCAGGAATCTTATCCACATCCATGCCCAGCTTGTCCTCAATCACTTTGGCATACTGCTTCATATACCCTTCCATCTGATCCAGAATTTCAGGCGTGCCGCCTTTCTGCTTTCCAAATGTATAGGTCGCTCCGTCCGGGCCCGTCAATGGATTGTTTACATCGCACATAACCGTAAATGTAGATTCAGCCACAGCCGGATGCATACCGCTGATATCGATATCCGCCACCTTTCCCAGATCCGCACCGGTTCCTGAAAGTTCATGGCCTTCTGCATCCAGAAAACGCACGCCCAGCGCCCTCATAGCGCCCATTCCGCCGTCGTTGGTAGCGCTGCCGCCAATAGCGATGGACAGCCTGCGGTAACCTTTATCCAATGCGTCTTTAATCAGTTCGCCGGTTCCATAGGTGGTAGTGTTCAGAGGATTTCTCTTTTCTGTGGGAACCATAGGAAGCCCTGATGCCGCCGCCATCTCAATAATGGCGGAATCTCCGTTAAATACACCGTAAGAAGCCTTTGCATCCTCCCATAACGGCCCTTTCACACCAACAGTAACCATACTGCCCTTAGTAACAGAGATAACTGCGTCAACAGTTCCCTCACCGCCGTCTGCAATGGGAACGCCAAATGTTTCACAGCCCGGGAACACCTTTTCTGCGGACTGCGTCAGCAAATCAATAATTTTTTCTGATGAAAGCGTACCCTTAAATGAATCTGATGCAAATAAAAATTTCATACCTTGAACCCTCCGATTTTCTTATGTCTTATTTAAATTATATTCCAGCCCGCCAATTTGTTCAACACGTAATATGAACTGCTTTCTCTATCCTCACGTTCTGGTTTTGACGATATTATAGCTTACATATCCCTGCAATTCTACGAAAGTCACAAATTTCACATTCTTTTTTTTAAAACAATAGACCGGCAACTGTAAAATCCTGGTTACCGGTCTGTTATGTATTTCAATATATTTTTTGTAACTGTTCAGAACGGCTCATCTTCCTGACCGGAAAAGCCGGTCAAAAAAGCACTGAACTGTTAAATAAAATCAGATCAATCCTGCGTTCTTCATAGCTGTCTTAATATTCTCAAGCACAGGGCCTTCCGGAGTGGCCAGATTTGGTCTGTATGGAACTCCGATCTCTCTTCCCCGTAAATTAGCCATATCTTTGGCAGCAACAGGGAAACTTGCCGGATCCATGGAAAGTCTTACAGGATTCAGTTTAAACTGAGCTTCCAAAGACCCTTCCAGGTCGCCTGCAACATATTTGTTATAAACATCTGTGATCAGCTCAGGCATAAAGTTGGCAGCCGTACATACGCCCCCTACTGCGCCATGGCACATAGAAGCATACAACAGGGTATCTTTGCCGCCAAATACCTTAAATCCAACATCTCTTGTCCTGCGGATAAATTCAGATGTCTGTGTAATATCCCCGCTGGTATCCTTCATTCCAACGATGTTTGGAACTTCGTGAGCCAGACGGTCAACTAAATTAGCTGATAATGTATAGTTAACTCTTCCCGGGTTGTTGTATAACAGCATTGGAGTTTCCGGAACAGATTCAGCAATTGTTTTAAAATGCTCATACAGCTCTTTCTCTGTTGGTTTTAAGAACATTGGCTGCAGAACAGAAATACCGGCTGCACCGTTGGCAGCAGCCATCTTAGCCAGGCGGCAGCATTTTTTAGTGCTGATAGCGCCGATACCAAAATAAACGGGAACTCTTCCGGCTGCCTGGTCTACCATGATTTTCAGTCCGCGTTCCATCTCATCGTCTTCAATCACGTAAAACTCGCCGTTGCTTCCAAATGCCAGAATTCCAAGAACTCCGCCCTCAATTACATAGTCTACCTGTTCTCTTAACTTAACTTCATCGATCATTTCGTTCTCATCAATTGGAGTAAGAATCGGAACGATAACACCCTTTATGAAATCTGTATTCATATCTTCCTCTCATTCCGCCGCATAAGCGGCATTTAAATATGAGGGGAGTTTGGACGTCCGCCCAAACTCTCAGGGGGAAAGAACGGTTTTTCTTTCCCCTTTTCCTCTCATTCCGCCGCGTAAGCGGCATTTAAATCGATTATGACTCAACGGTTGTATTAGCGATCTTCTCGTAATATTTCACGATGCTGGAATGATCTTCTTTCTCATAGCCGTCAGCCTTTAATCCCTGCATGATTTCCATTAACTGTCCTGTTAACGGCACTGGAGAGCTGATTGCATGAGCTGCATTTAATGCGTTGTTAAGGTCTTTGATATGAAGTTCAATACGGAATCCAGGTTTGAAGTTTCTGCTTAACATCATAGGAGCTTTTGCATCCATAACTGTTGAACCAGCTAAACCGCCTCTGATTGCCTGGTATACTAATTCAGGATCTGTGCCTGCTTTTTTAGCAAATGTCAAAGCTTCAGATACTGCAGCGATATTAACAGCAACTACGATCTGGTTTGCTAACTTAGCAACGTTTCCTGAACCCAATTCGCCTACATAAACTACGGAACCGGCCATAACCATTAATAAATCATAGTATTTATCAAATAATTCTTTCTTTCCGCCTACCATTACAGATAAGGTTCCGTCGATTGCCTTTGGCTCTCCGCCGGATACAGGAGCATCCATCATTTCGATGCCTTTTTTAGCTAATTCAGCGCCGATTGCTTTGCTTTCGGTTGGGTCGATTGAACTCATATCGATTACAACTGTGCCAGGTTTCGCGCCGTCCATCACACCGTTCTCGCCTAAAACTGCTGCTCTTACATGCGGGGAGTTTGGAACCATTGTGATAACAACATCACACTGCTCTGCTACTGATTTGCCGTTCTCTGCTGCGGTTGCTCCGCATGCAACAACATCTGCAACTGCATCTTTATTAAAATCACAAACTACTAATTCATATCCTGCTTTAATTAAATTCTTGCTCATAGGTTTTCCCATGATTCCTAAACCGATAAATCCAACTTTCATCTTAATACCTCTTCCTTTCAATCGTTCGAATAACTGGTTGTTTGGTTTCAATGACGAGGCCCGGGACCAATCTTTTATCAGCCCCAAGCTCCATCTCATGACCTGATTATAGGTTGGACAGCCCCGAAATACAATCGGCGTTTTCGCCAAACTCTCTTTATTTTTCTATGCAAAACGGATAATATTTCATTTTCTGAAACATTATCCGTTTCTATTGTTTTCATATGTGTTTCATTTTGAATTTTCTTCTACCATTTACCTGATGTATGCAATCATAATCCCAATAAACATCACGGAATCTTCTCACCGGCTTTTCTTATTAAAAAAACATTTCACAATTTTTTATTCTAATACACCATTTGTTTCATTCATTTTCCCAGATAGCCTCTCTCTCCCAACTGCATGATCCGGTACTTTTTCCCCGGATACATGTCCTGCATATAGTGGGCGAAGATCAGCGGATCTTCCAAATTTCCCATAACCATATCATAATGCATCGGCACCGTCAGATCCGCCCCGATCTTCCAGGCAAAATAAGCCCCGTCCCGGCAGTCCATATTCCCTATAATCCCACGCTCATGGCGTTCCGTATCCGCCCCGTTAATCGGAATACATGCCAAATCAAGAGGTGAGAACCTTTTCAAATCCTCAATCAGCTGTGCGGTAACCATGGTATCCCCGGAATGGTACATGCTGATTCCATTTAAATCCAGCACATATCCCAGGCTCTTCTGGTTCCCCTGCTCATCTGTTTCATACGTTTCATGAGCTGCTGCCACAGGATACAAAACCGCTCCGTTTCCCAGCGCTATTTCTTCTCCCGCCTTCGCTCCCACCACTGCATCTTCACCGATCCCGCCGTCAGTCAGCGTCCTCACCGCCGGAGCCGGAACAATAAAACGCAAAGACGGGTTAGCCTGATGAAGCGGCAAAAGTGTCTTCAAGTTAATATGGTCAGCATGATCATGAGAACAGATCACATAATCCAGCCCTTTCCACTCACTCCCCCCAAACGGTGCCTCATAATTTCTGCGGCTTGTACCGTCCGGGCGGCAAAGATCATTTAATACCGGATCAAAACAAAGAGTGAGCCCAGCCCCCTTCACCGCCATTCCCATCTGGCCGATATACCAAAATGCCATCATGTGCTCCGGCACCTGGGTCATTTCAATTTCATTTAATAACTCCGTTCCCTTCTTATACCATACATACTTCATAGTCAAATCCTGCCTCCTTCTCACATTAATTGCTTATCTGTAACTGTTTTGCATCATGTCTTCTCACTTCAGGCATTTTTACATCAAGCGTGAAGGCATTTTTAAAAATGCCTTCACGTTTTACTGTTAAT
>JAGZXV010000122.1 GCA_018378255.1 Clostridiaceae bacterium
AAAAGCCCTCCGGGCAGGAACGCACTACGGCGGCAGGGAATTATGTCGCTGAAGCGACCCGCCGTAGGCGGAGAATCCCGCGAGCGGGATTCTTTCTTGCAGCAGTTCAGACGGCGGGAAAATTGATTAAGAAAGCAGCGTCAAATTCTCTTGTATGCAGCTTTCTTTATCAATTTTCACATCGGATGGATATCGATGCTTCCTGACCGTTTTTTTCGGTCAAGAAGATTAACCGTCTGAACTGTTATCATTTTTAGATATTTTTGGACAAAATGAAGAAAAGTGCTTGCATACATTTATGTCTTATGCTATATTTATAAGGCTGACAAAAAACACGTCTGTCGATTCTTTGGGAGGTGCCTGATTCAGGTCCCTGAAGAAGCATGAGAAGCAGGCGGAAGTAAAAAACCAAATGGAGGTAATAACATGAGCGTTATTTCAATGAAACAGCTTTTGGAAGCAGGTGTTCATTTTGGACATCAGACAAGAAGATGGAACCCTAAGATGGCTCCTTACATCTACACAGAGAGAAACGGTATCTACATCATTGACTTACAGAAATCTGTAGGAAAAGTTGACGAAGCATACAACGCTATCTCTGATATCGCTGCTGAAGGCGGCACAATCCTTTTCGTAGGAACTAAAAAACAGGCTCAGGATGCGATCAAAACAGAAGCAGAGCGTTGCGGAATGTTCTATGTAAACGAGAGATGGCTTGGTGGTATGTTAACAAACTTCAAGACAATCCAGAGCAGAATCGCAAGATTAAAAGCAATTGAAACTATGGCTGAAGACGGAACATTTGATGTACTGCCTAAGAAAGAAGTTATCGCATTAAAGAAAGAATGGGAGAAACTTGAGAGAAACCTTGGCGGCATTAAAGAGATGAAGAAGATCCCGGATGCAATTTTTGTTGTAGATCCTAAGAAGGAAAGAATCTGTATCCAGGAAGCTCATACATTAGGTATTCCGCTGATCGGAATTGCAGATACAAACTGTGATCCTGAAGAATTAGATTATGTAATCCCGGGTAACGACGATGCAATCAGAGCCGTTAAGTTAATTGTAGCTAAGATGGCAGACGCAGTAATCGAAGCAAACCAGGGCGAAGCAGTTGCAGATGTTGAAGAAGCTTTTGAAGCAGATGCTGAAGAAACTGTAGAAGCTTAATTGGAATGAAGGGTGCTTCGGCCTGTGATAAACAGGTTGAAGCACTTTTGTGTTTAATAATAACCTAAAACAAATAACGGAGGGAAATACGATGGCAGCAGTAACAGCAGCAATGGTAAAAGAATTAAGAGAAATGACCGGTGCAGGTATGATGGACTGCAAGAAAGCACTTGCAGCTACCGACGGTGATATGGATAAAGCAGTTGAATTCCTTAGAGAAAAGGGACTTGCAGGAGCAGCGAAAAAAGCCGGACGTATTGCGGCTGAAGGTATTGTAGTTACCGCACTTTCTGATGACGAGAAAAAAGCAGTTGTTGTAGAAGTTAATGCAGAGACAGACTTTGTTGCTAAGAATGAAAAATTCCAGACATACGCAGCAGATGTAGCAGCTCAGGCTTTAAATTCTTCTTCCACAGCAATTGATGATTTCATGGCTGAAACATGGACAAAGGATAGCTCTTTAACAGTAAAAGAAGCTTTGGCTTCCCAGATCTCCATCATCGGTGAGAACATGAACATCAGAAGATTTGAGAGATTGGAAGAAGCGAACGGTTTTGTAGCTTCTTATATCCATGCAGGCGGAAAGATTGGCGTTTTAGTAGATGTTGAATCCACCGTAGTGAACGATGCTGTAAAAGAGATGGCTAAGAATGTAGCTATGCAGGCAGCAGCTTTAAAACCATTATATACAAGCAGAGATGAAGTTGATGCTGATTATATCGAAAAAGAGAAAGAGATTTTAACAGCAGCAGCTAAGAACGAAAAGCCAGATGCTAATGACAAGATCATCAGCGGCATGGTTATGGGACGTATCAACAAGGAATTAAAAGAAATCTGTCTGTTAGACCAGGTATATGTGAAAGCAGAAGATGGAAAACAGTCTGTTGCTCAGTATGTGGCAGAAGTTGCTAAAGCAAACGGCGCAGAGATTAAAGTTAAAAAGTTCGTTCGTTTTGAGACCGGCGAAGGTTTAGAGAAGAAGGAAGAGAACTTTGCTGAAGAAGTTGCAAAACAGATGGGTCAGTAAATAAATGTAAAAAAATGATGGTGCAGATTTGGCTGTACCATCATTTTTTGTGTAAGGAAAAGTGATTTAATGGGTAGGTCAGTTTTCCCATTTAGAAGGAGTTTCCGGGCATCGGCTGTTTTGCTTTGCCGCTCTCATTTCCACAAAACATCCGCACAGGCGGCAGAGGCCGTTGGATAAGTAACTGCAAACGCCGCAGGCCTTTAAGCGGTTTGAATAAACAGTATCTGAGGTGCGGATATCCGGATCAATCCCTGATATATAGGTTTGAAGAGATTGGTGGTAATCGGAATCAGAAACTGCGCTGAGACCGCATCTGGGGCATTCGTCCTGTCTTTTATCATTCATTTTATGGTTTTAACCTTTCAGTTATATTGATAAGAAGGCGTATTTCAATCACAGACCGGTTTTAATGCCAAAAGCACCACTGACTTAGGCGGCATGTTTATGGTTAAAGTTCCATCTGCGGCAAAATAATCTGTAAATGGTACAGGATGCAGGGTATCAGGGTTGTCAAATGTATTTTTATCCTGCATATGCTGAGATGTGAGAACCATACCGTTGTCAACTGTAAAACGGCCGAGGTCTTCAATGTGGCATTTTACGGTTCCAGTTTTATTCGGATCAATATTGCAGAGGGTCATATTGACTGTTCCGTCTTTTGCTTTGGATACGGAAGAGCTGATCTGCTTTAAGTGATCGTCTCCATAACAGTAATCATCGGAAAGAAGGGCAAAATCCAGCAGTTGGGCATCCTGGTGCACCTGATACATATCAAAAACGTGATAGGTGGGGGTGAGTACGATCTGGCTTCCTTCTGTTAAGATCATGGCCTGGAGCACATTGATGGTTTGGGCGATATTGGCCATTTGCACCCTGTCGCAGTGGTTGTTGAAGATATTTAAAGTCACAGCGGCTGAAAGCGCATCTCTGAGGGTGTTCTGCTGATATAAAAATCCCGGATTGGTTCCCGGCTCGCAGTCAAACCAGGTTCCCCATTCATCCACAATCAGGGCAACCCTTTTTTCAGGGTCATAGCGGTCCATAATTGCCGTGTGTTTTTGAATCAGTTCTTCCGTATAATTGGCGGCTTTCATGATGCCGAACCAGGCGTCTTCAGCAAAGTCTGTGGCTGAGGTCCTGGATCTGGTTTCATCCCTCAGATACCGTTCATTGCCGTCCGGAATATTCACAGTGACAACCGGATCACCCAGGCGGGTATAGTAATGCAGGGCGATGGCGTCAAAATGCATGGCCGCATCTCTCATCAGAACTTCTGTCCAATGGTAATTGGAACCCCTTGGGCCGGCCGCAATCCGGTATAAATGGTTCTCGCCGTAATCCCTGGCATATGTATTGTAGCGCAAAACCTCGTCGGCATAATATTCTGCCCTCATTCTGCCTCCACAGCCCCAGTTTTCGTTGCCCACACCAAAATATTTCAGATGCCATGGTTTTTCACGGCCATTTTTCCTTCGCAGGTCTGCCATGGGGGATTTGCCGTCAAATGTCATGTATTCGATCCATTCGGACATTTCCCGGACGGTTCCGCTGCCCACATTGCCACAGATATAAGGCTCTGCGCCCAGCATCTCACAGAGATCAAAAAATTCATGGGTTCCGAAATGATTATTTTCCACCACACCGCCCCAATGGGTATTGACCATCTCCACACGGGATTCTTTAGGGCCAATGCCATCTTTCCAGTGATATTCGTCTGCGAAACATCCGCCGGGCCATCTGAGGCAGGGGATATTTAAAGCTTTCAGGGCATCTACGATGTCTTTTCTGATTCCGCGCACATTTGGAATTGGGGAATCTTCGCCTACGTAAAATCCGTCGTAAATACACCGGCCCAGATGTTCGGCAAAATGTCCGTAGATCATCCGGTTGATGATTCCTTTGGTTGAAGCCGCATTAATAATCATTTGATTTGCCATAGCTGATCTCCTTTTTAGAAAAATGTATAATATTTAGATATTCATATAATATTAAGTACCATAATTTTATATGTTTGTCAATTGGATTGGAGATTTTAAATCCTTGTTTTCTGGTTCGAGGTATTCTATAATCTATTTATATGTCTGTGATGAGGTTTGGAGGTATTTTATGATACGGGTATCCAGTTTGAGGGAAGGGAAAAAGCTGTTTAAGGCTTTGGGATCAGACATCCGCATTGCGATTCTTGAATTGCTGCTGGAGGATGACAATATGAATTTGAATGATCTGGCAACGGCGCTGAATCTCACCAATGGGGCGTTGACAAGCCATATCCGGCTATTGGAAGAAGCAGGGATGATTGCAGTGAATACGAAAAACAGCGTTGGAAATGAAAAAAAATACAGTGTTACTGCGGAGCGCCTGCTGGTTCAGATACGGAAGGAGAAGGAGGCGTCCAATACTTATGAGGCGGATATAAAAGTCGGCTCTTATTCGGACTACAGGGTGGCACCATCCTGCGGACTGTCCACAGCAGCCCATTATATCGGACAGGTGGATGATCCCAGATATTTTTCACATCCGGACAGGGCTGAATGCGAAATTTTGTGGTTTACGGAAGGATATGTGGAATACATACTTCCGAATCTGCTCCCCCCTCGCCAAAAAGCGGATCAGATTACCATTTCAGCGGAATTGTGTTCTGAGGCGCCCGGCAGCAATAACCAGTGGCCTTCCGATATTCACTTTTATTTGAATGGGGAATTTCTGGGGCTATGGACCAGCCCGGGGGATTTCGGGGATATGAAGGGCAGGTTTACGCCGGAGTGGTGGAATGTTAATATGAACCAGTACGGGCTTCTCAAATGTATTACCGTCAATCATGAGGGCTCTTTTATTGACGGCATAAAAATGTCGGATACCACCATAGACCAGTTGGAGCTGAACCAAAACAGCCCGGTACGGTTTCGGTTTTCTGTTCCTTCCGAAGCTGAACATGTGGGGGGACTGACTATTTTTGGAAAGAGTTTCGGCAATTATAACCAGGATATTAAGGTGAGGGTGGAATTCAGTGCCAATGAGGAGACGGAAGCTGAGAAATA
This sequence comes from Clostridiaceae bacterium, assembly GCA_018378255.1. Lineage (GTDB taxonomy): Bacteria > Bacillota > Clostridia > Lachnospirales > Lachnospiraceae > CHH4-2. The sequence goes on from JAGZXV010000122.1 coordinate 5,239, forward strand.
GAAAATGAGCTGAAAAATTGAACTGAAAAATAGAAAGAATGCCAAAAAGCAGAAGGAAAGCTGCAAAATATTAAGAAACAGAAACAAATCGAAGGAATAAATCCAGGAAAGTTATTGTAACTTTTCTAATACTTATGGTATACTAAATCCTATGATTTAAATAAATCAGGATTTTATTTAACAATAATAAATGACTGTTTGGAGGACATAAGATGGGTAAAATAATTTTAACTGGCGACAGACCTACCGGAAGGCTGCATGTGGGCCATTATGTAGGATCTTTAAAACGGAGGGTGGAGCTTCAAAATTCGGGCCAGTATGACGAAATCTATATCATGATTGCAGATGCTCAGGCATTGACAGACAATGCGGACAACCCGGAGAAGGTGCGGCAGAATATTATCGAAGTGGCGCTGGACTACCTTGCATGCGGGCTGGATCCGGCGAAATCCACCTTGTTTGTACAGTCGCAGATTTCCGAACTCTGTGAATTGTCCTTTTATTATATGAATCTGGTGACGGTATCCAGACTTCAGAGAAATCCTACGGTGAAATCCGAGATTCAGATGAGAAACTTTGAGGCCAGCATTCCGGTAGGATTCTTTACGTATCCTATCAGCCAGGCCGCTGATATCACGGCATTTAAAGCCACCACCGTACCGGTGGGAGAAGACCAGCTGCCTATGCTAGAGCAGACGAAGGAGATCGTCCGCAAGTTCAACTCTGTTTATGGGGATACGTTAGTGGAGCCGGATATCCTGCTTCCTGACAATAAAGCCTGTCTGCGTCTGCCCGGCATTGACGGCAAGGCTAAGATGAGCAAATCCTTAAATAACTGCATCTATCTCTCTGATTCGGAGGATGAAGTGAAACAGAAGGTTATGAGCATGTTTACGGATCCGAATCATTTGAAAGTATCTGATCCGGGTCAGGTGGAAGGCAATCCTGTATTTATTTATCTGGATGCGTTCTGTCATGATGAGCATTTTGAACGGTACCTGCCGGATTATCAGTGCCTGGATGAGTTAAAGGCGCATTATATGCGTGGCGGACTGGGAGATGTAAAGGTAAAACGGTTCCTCAATTCTGTTCTCCAGGAAGAGTTAGAGCCGATCCGCAGCCGCAGAAAAGAGTTTGAAAAGGATATCCCTGAGATATTCCGCATCCTGAAAGAGGGAAGTGAAAAAGCTCATGAGACAGCGGCCAAGACGCTGACAGATGTGAAAAATGCCATGAAGATTAACTATTTTGAGGATATGGAATTGATCAATCAGCAGGTTGAAAAGTTTAAATAGACGATAGAAAGGACAGCTTAACGGCTGCCCTTTTTGATTTCATAGGAAAATTCGTCCTATGAAATAAAAAAGCCCTCCGGGCAGGAACGCACTACGGCGGCAGGGAATTATGTCGCTGAAGCGATCCGCCGTAGGCGGAGAATCCCGCGAGCGGGATTCTTTCTTGTTAAGGAGCGGATTTCTCTCTTTTCAATTTCATGGAAGTATGGTATGATATACAAGACAAACAGAAGAATAATAGATTGCAGGGAGATTAGTCTGATGAAGATGAATCGGGTTTTATTAAAATTAAGCGGCGAAGCTCTTGCCGGCCCTAAAAAGACCGGATTTGATGAAGATACGGTAAAGGAAGTAGCCCGGCAGGTTAAGATTTCAGTTGATGCGGGCGTTCAGGTAGGAATTGTGATCGGCGGCGGCAATTTCTGGAGAGGGCGTACCAGCAATGCCATTGACCGTACAAAAGCGGATCAGATCGGTATGCTGGCCACAGTTATGAACTGCATATACGTTTCGGAGATATTCCGGAACGCAGGGATGAAAACACAGATCCTCACGCCGTTTGAATGCGGTTCCATGACAAAGCTGTTTTCAAAGGACCGGGCCAATAAGTATTTTGAACATGGTATGGTGGTATTTTTCGCAGGGGGAACAGGACATCCTTATTTCTCAACTGATACGGGAATCACTTTAAGAGCGATAGAGATGGATGCAGACTGTATTTTACTTGCCAAATCCATTGATGGGGTATATGACAGCGATCCAAAGGTGAATCCTGATGCAAAGCGTTATGATACGATCAGCATTCAGGAAGTGATTGACAAGCAGCTTGCAGTGGTGGATCTGACTGCATCGATCATGTGTATGGAACATAAGATGCCGATGGCAGTATTCGATTTGAATGAAAAAGACAGCATTGCCAATGCGATGCAGGGTAAAATTAATGGCACAGTAGTGACCGTATAATCAGGAGGGACTTATGCAGGAAAAATTAAAGAGTTATGAGGAGAAGATGGAAAAATCTTTAGAGGTGCTGCTGGATGAATACGCATCCATCCGTGCGGGACGTGCGAATCCGCATGTGCTTGACAAGATTAAAGTGGACTACTATGGAACGCCTACTCCGCTTCAGCAGGTGGGGAACGTTTCTGTACCGGAAGCCAGAATGATCCTGATCCAGCCATGGGAAAAGAGCCTGTTGAAAGTGATTGAAAAGGCAATTCTCACCTCAGACCTGGGAATTAATCCTACGAATGATGGAAATATGATCCGGCTGGTATTCCCGGAGCTGACTGAAGAGAGAAGAAAAGATCTGGCAAAAGATGTTAAGAAGAAAGGGGATGCCTGCAAGGTTGCGCTTCGCAATATCCGCAGGGATGCCAACGATTCATTTAAAAAGATGGAAAAAGCCAATGAAATTTCAGAAGACGATCTGAAATTAGCGGAAGAAAAGATCCAGAAGTTAACGGATAAGATGGTGGAGAAAGTAGACAAAGCCATTGAAACTAAGACAAAAGAGATTCTTACCGTTTAGTAAGGGGATGGCGGGGACAGGCTCTAAACCTGTCCCTGTTTTTTCGATTATATAAATGTACCGGCTGGATTAGGCTGTAATTGTTTGAATAGGGAGAGATATATGGCAGTAGAATTGGAGAATATGGTAATACCCGGCCATGTGGCGATTATATTAGACGGTAATGGAAGATGGGCAAAGAAGAGAGGCCTTCCCAGATCATTTGGTCATAAAGAAGGCTGTATTACTGTGGAAAAGACGGTTGAAGATGCGGCCCGTTTAGGAGTTAAGTATCTGACTGTATACGGTTTTTCTACGGAAAATTGGAAACGGTCATCGGAAGAAGTCGGGGCTCTTATGCAGCTTTTCCGCTATTATATGGTCCGCCTTTTAAAAGTGGCGTCGGCCAACAATGTGCGGGTTAAGATGATTGGCGACAGGCGGCGGTTTGACCAGGATATCATAGATGGGATTAACCGTCTGGAGGAAGAGACGAAACACAATACCGGCCTCACCTTTGTAATTGCCGTTAATTATGGCGGACGGGATGAGATTGTCCGTTCGGTAAGACATGTGATGGAAGACTGTCTGGAAAAGAAGATTGCGCCGGAAGATATGAATGAAGAGGTGTTTAATTCTTACCTGGATACCGCCGGTATGCCGGATCCGGATCTTTTGATAAGGACCAGCGGAGAACTGCGTTTATCCAATTACCTGCTTTGGCAGCTGGCCTATACGGAAATCTATGTGACGGATTGTTTATGGCCAGATTTTAATATAGATGAATTTAAAAAAGCTATTGTTCAATATAATAGTAGGGAACGGCGCTTTGGCGGAGCAAAATAACAAAAGAGGAGGGACGGTATGTTTACAACTCGGTTGGTTAGCGGAATCATTTTAGTTATCATTGCGCTTTTCGTAGTGGTGAATGGCGGCAGTATACTTTTTTTGACAACGGGAATGATTTCATTGATAGGTTTGTTTGAATTATACCGCGTGATGCAGATAGAAAAAAAGCCTCTTGGTGTTATTGGATACTTGACTGTGATATCCTATTATGGCCTGCTGTGGTTTGAGGGACAGCAGTATGTGATGCTGATGGTGATTGCAGCGCTGATGCTTTTGATGTCCGTCTACGTTTTTACATTTCCTAAATATAAAACGGAAGAGGTAACGGTTGCATTTTTCGGTATTTTTTATGCGGCTGTCATGCTTTCTTACCTCTATCAGGTGAGGGTGATACCGGATGGAAGGTATCTTGTATGGCTTATTTTCCTCAGCTCCTGGGGGTGTGACACCTGTGCTTACTGCTGCGGAATGTTGTTTGGGAAGCACAAACTGGCGCCGGTACTCAGCCCTAAAAAATCAATTGAAGGCGCGGTGGGCGGTGTGGCCGGAGCGGCTTTGTTGGGCTTTATCTATGCCAGTTTTTTCGGAGCCCATATGACGGAGATGTCCAATCCCCAGCTTGCCTGTACGGCTGCCTGCGGAATTGCATCGGTGATCTCCCAGATCGGCGATCTGGCGGCATCTGCAATTAAGAGGAACCATAATATTAAGGATTACGGACATCTGATACCGGGGCATGGGGGAATTCTGGACCGTTTTGACAGCATGCTGTTTACGGCTCCGGCCATCTATTTTGCCATATTATTTTTACGTTAGGAGCTGAAAAACCATGAAGAAGATTTCAATTTTGGGATCGACGGGTTCTATAGGAACCCAGACATTAGAAGTGGTTAGAAATCAAAAAGATATACAGGTCACTGCGCTGGCGGCTGGAAGCAATATTGCTGTTCTGGAACAGCAGATCAGGGAGTTCCGACCGGCTGTCGCCTGTGTGTGGGATGAGAAGAAGGCGGCAGAACTGGCTTGTCTTATCAGGGATCTGGATACAAAAGTGGTGTCCGGTATGAACGGGCTGATTGAAGCCGCGGTGGAACCGTCGGCTGAAATTGTGGTCACAGCAGTTGTGGGAATGATCGGGATCCGGCCTACCATAGCTGCCATGGAAGCCGGAAAGGACATTGCTCTGGCCAATAAAGAGACGCTGGTTACTGCCGGACACATTATCATGAAACTGGCTGAGGAAAAAAAGGTGCGGATACTGCCGGTAGACAGCGAACACAGTGCTATTTTCCAATGCCTGAATGGAGAAAACAAAAGGGAAATCCACAAGATCCTTCTGACTGCTTCCGGCGGGCCGTTCCGGGGAAGAACCAGGGAGCAGATGGCGCAGGTACAGGTGGAGGATGCTCTGAAACATCCGAACTGGGCTATGGGGCGGAAGATTACCATCGATTCGTCCACCATGGTCAATAAAGGCCTTGAAGTGATGGAGGCAAAATGGCTGTTCGGTGTGGAGATGGATCAGGTGCAGGTGGTTGTACAGCCTCAAAGTGTGATTCACTCCATGATACAGTTTGAGGACGGCGCTGTTATGGCGCAGCTCGGAACACCGGATATGAAGCTGCCGATCCAGTATGCGCTGTATTATCCGCAAAGAAGATATTTGCCGGGAGAGCGTCTGGATTTTGCCGCTCTTGGAAGCATAACATTTGAGAATCCGGATTTTGAAAACTTTAAAGGGCTGAGGCTGGCATATAAAGCTGGTAAAACAGGGGGATCAATGCCGACCGTATTCAATGCGGCCAATGAACTTGCAGTAAAGAAATTCCTGGATCGGAAGATCGGGTATTTGGATATTACGGATATGATTGAAGAAGCGATGAACCACCATCAGGCGGTAAAAGAACCAACTGTAGAGAAGATACTTGAGACAGAGGCAGAGACTTATGAATATTTAGAAAGCAGGTGGTAATTTGCTAAGTGGTATTGTGGCATTTCTGGTGTTCGGCCTGATTGTGCTGATCCATGAATTCGGACATTTTTTGTTTGCTAAATTAAATGGTATTAAGGTAGTTGAATTTTCCATAGGGATGGGGCCAAGGCTTTACAGCTTTGTCAAAGGAGAAACCAGGTATTCGCTTAAAATTCTGCCTTTCGGCGGTTCCTGTATGATGCTGGGAGAGGACGAAGAAGACAGCGATGACAGAGCGTTTAATAATAAATCGGTTTGGGCCAGGATTTCGGTTATAGCAGCGGGCCCTGTTTTTAACTTTATATTGGCCTTCCTGTTCGCTGTAATCATTGTAGGGGTTGCAGGATATGATCCGCCGGAAGTGGCGGGAACCATGGAAGGATATCCGGCGGCGGAAGCGGGGCTGGAGACGGGAGATGTGATAACCCGTCTGAATGACCAGAAGATTAAGACCTACCGTGATGTCATGGTTTATCTGGCGTTCCATCAGGGAGAAGATTTAAGGGTGGTCTATGAACGGCCTTCTGAAGGGAAAACTTATCAGACACTGATCACTCCCAAGTATTCGAAAGAGGAAGAGTCCTATCTGATGGGGCTGCAGTTTTATGGTACCTACGAAAAGACCGGTTCTTTTATGGAGATGCTGGAATACAGCGTTTATGAGATCGAATACAACGTCCGTTCTACCATCCAGGGCCTTGGAATGCTGATCCAGCGCAAGATTAAACCGGAAGATGCGGTGGCCGGCCCCATAAAGATTGTCACTATGATAGGCGGTACCGTGAGTGAAAGCCGTCAGTATGGCGTGGAGAATATGCTGCTCACTATCTCCAACTGGTGTTTGATATTAAGCGCCAGCCTGGGCATTATGAATCTTCTTCCGATCCCGGCTTTGGATGGAGGACGTCTGGTCTTCTTAATCATTGAAGCTGTGAGAGGAAAGCCTGTTGACCGGGAAAAAGAAGGGATGATCCATATGGCGGGTATGGTTCTGCTCATGACATTGATGGTTCTTGTGTTGTTTAATGATATTAAAAGCATTTTTTAAAGGAGATCGAAGATGTATCGGGAACATACAAAGGAAATTCATATAGGAAACAGGGTAATTGGCGGCGGTAATCCAATCCTGATCCAGTCCATGTGCAACACGAAGACGGAAGATGTGGAGGCGACGGTCGCGCAGATTCTGGAACTGGAAGCCGCAGGATGTGATATCATACGGGTGGCTGTGCCGACCATGGAAGCCGCCCAGGCGCTCCGTTCCATTAAAAAGAAAATCCACATCCCTCTGGTGGCAGATATTCATTTCGACTACCGGCTGGCCATTGCCTCTATCGAATGCGGAGCGGATAAGATCCGTATTAACCCGGGGAATATCGGCGCAAAGGACAGAGTTCAGGCAGTCGTGGATAAGGCAAAGGAATATAATATCCCAATCCGCGTGGGCGTTAACAGTGGTTCACTGGAAAAAAATCTGGTGGCAAAGTATAACGGGGTGACAGCGGAAGGAATTGTGGAAAGCGCCCTGGATAAGGTTTCCATTATTGAAAATATGGGATACGATAATATGGTGATCAGCATTAAATCTTCCGATGTGATGATGTGTGTAAAGGCCCATGAGATCATCGCGAAGAAAACCCATTATCCGCTTCACGTGGGAATTACGGAAGCGGGGACGCTGACAGCAGGCAATATAAAATCATCGGTGGGTCTTGGCATAATCCTATATGAAGGAATCGGGGATACGGTCCGTGTTTCACTGACAGGAGCGCCGGTTGAGGAGATTAAGTCGGCTAAGATGATCTTGAAGACATTAGGGCTGAGAAAAGGCGGAATCGAAGTGGTTTCCTGCCCCACATGCGGGAGAACGAAAATTGACCTCATCGGACTTGCTAACCAGGTAGAGCAGATGGTGACGGAATTTGATGATCTTGATATCAAAGTAGCTGTCATGGGCTGCGTTGTCAATGGTCCGGGAGAAGCGAAAGAGGCGGATATCGGGATTGCCGGCGGAATCGGAGAAGGGCTTTTGATCCGCAAGGGGGAAGTAGTTAAGAAACTCCCGGAGGACCAGCTTTTAAATGCCCTCAGAGAAGAATTGAAGAAGATGTAACAGGTGATGAAAAAGCATGGCTAAATCATTTTTAGAAGTATTTCCGGATTTACACATAACGGATGAAGTGCGTGAGCTTTTAAATCTGGTTCAGGTGGATAAGGTATCCGCCACCAGGGATAGAAGCTCTATTCGCATTTATATTGTCAGTCCCAGACTGATCCATAAGCAGAATATATATGGGCTGGAGACGGGAATAAAAGACCAGCTTTTCCCGGGCAAACAGCTTTCCATAAAGATTATTGAGAAATTCCATCTGTCCAGCCAGTACACTCCGCAAAAGCTTTTGAAGGTGTATAAAGACAGCATTTTGATGGAGCTGAAAAATTACAGCATTATTGAATATAACATGTTCCGCAAGTCCAAAATGGATTTTCCGGAAGAAACAAAGCTTAAAATGACCATAGAGGACACCATAGTAGCCCGGGAAAAGGAACGGGAACTTAAAACCATATTGGAAAAAATCTTTTATGAACGGTGCGGGCTGCCGGTGGATGTGATTTATGAATACGTGGAACCTGAGAAAAACACCCTGAGTGAGAAAAAAGAGGCCCAGATGATAAAAGAGGGCGAGGAAATGGTGAAGCGGACTGCCCTCATGAAAAAGAAAGAGGATACGGAAGGCGACAGCAAGCAGACGGCCGGAAATGGAGAAGGAAAACCGGCTCCAAAGCAGAATCAGGAGGAGAAAAAGGATTCCAAATTCAAAAAGACGTATCAGGATAAGAATACATACAGGCGGCGGACGGACAATCCGGATGTGCTTTACGGCAAGGATTTTGAAGACAATTTCATTACGATAGATAAGATTGACGGTGAAATGGGAGCCGTGACGCTGCGCGGCAAGATACTGAATGTGGACAGCCGGCTTCTGGGAAGCGGTAAAACCATTGTCATATTCACAATCACTGATTTTACGGATACCATTACCGTTAAGATGTTTGCAAAGGATGAGGCGCTGGAAGACATAAAGGCGGCGGTTATTTCCGGCAATTTCATCCGTATCAACGGTATCACCACCATTGATAAATTCGACGGTGAGCTGACACTGGGGTCCGTGTGGGGAATTAAAAAATGTGAGGATTTTACCAGCAAGCGTGTGGACAACAGTCTGGAAAAACGTGTGGAGCTTCACTGCCATACGAAGATGAGCGATATGGACGGTGTCTCCGAGGTAAAAGATATTGTAAAGAGGGCGAAAAAATGGGGAATGCCGGCCATCGCCGTTACCGATCATGGTAATGTGCAGGCGTTTCCGGATGCCAACCATGCCATTGATAAAGGGGATGAATTCAAGGTTATCTATGGAGTGGAAGGGTATCTGGTGGACGATTTAAAGCAGATGGTTGAGGATTCGAAAAACCAGAATCTGGACGACACCTATGTGGTATTCGATATCGAGACCACCGGTTTCAGCCCCAGAAAGAATAAGATTATCGAAATAGGAGCGGTAAAGGTTGTAAAAGGCGTGATTACCGACCGGTACAGCACATTTGTCAATCCGGATGTGCCGATTCCGTTTCAAATTGAGCAGTTGACAGGCATTAATGACAATATGGTAATATCTTCACCCAAAATAGACGTGGTGTTGCCGGAATTTTTGGAGTTCTGCAAGGACGCGGTGCTGGTTGCGCATAATGCGGATTTCGACACCGGTTTCATCAAACATAATGCGGAGCTTTTGGGCATTAAATACCGGCCTACCATCATAGATACGGTGGGCATGGCACGGCTTTTGCTCCCCAATCTGAACCGTTTTAAGCTGGATACGGTGGCGAAGGCGCTTAATATCTCGCTGGCAAACCATCATCGTGCTGTGGATGATGCGGGAGCGACGGCGGAGATATTTGTGGCGTTTGTCAAGATGCTGAAGGACAGGGATGTTGAGACTTTGGATCAGTTAAATGCATTAAATGAGATGTCGCCCAGCGTTATCAAAAAACTGCCGACACACCATGTGATCATATTGGCTAAAAACCACGTGGGGCGGATCAATCTGTACCGGCTGATTTCCAGCTCCCATATCGAATACTATGCCCGTAATCCCCGTATTCCAAAGAGCGTGCTGAATAAACACCGGGAGGGGCTGATTATCGGTTCGGCCTGTGAGGCCGGCGAGCTTTATAAGGCAGTTTTAAACGGAGCACCGGATACGGAAATCGCCAGACTGGTCAATTTTTATGATTATCTGGAAATACAGCCCCTCGGGAACAACGCGTTTATGCTGAGGGATGAAAAGAGTTCTGTCAAATCGGAAGAAGACTTGATTGAAATCAATAAAAAGATCGTCAAGCTGGGAGAACAGTTCGGAAAGCTGGTGTGCGCCACCTGTGATGTTCATTTCTTAGATCCGGAGGACGAGGTTTACCGCAGAATACTAATGGCAGGAAAAGGATTTTCAGACTGTGATGATCAGGCTCCTCTTTTTCTCAGAACGACGGAGGAGATGTTAAAGGAGTTTGAATATCTTGGTCCCAACAAGGCGGAAGAAGTGGTGATCACCAACACCAGGAAAATTGCCAATATGTGCGAGAAAATTTCTCCTGTGCGCCCGGATAAATGTCCTCCTGTCATCGAGGATTCGGATGCGACTCTGCGCAAGATCTGTTATGATACGGCCCACAATATGTATGGAGAAAACCTGCCGCAGATCGTGGTGGAGCGTCTGGAACGGGAGCTGAATTCCATCATTTCCAACGGATTTGCGGTTATGTATATCATCGCCCAAAAGCTGGTTTGGAAATCCAATGAGGACGGATATCTGGTTGGTTCCAGGGGATCGGTAGGATCTTCTTTTGCGGCTACCATGTCGGGTATTACGGAAGTAAACCCACTGAGCCCTCATTATTTCTGTGAAAAATGCCATTATTACGATTTTGATTCAGAAGACGTAAAGAAGTTCGGCGGTATGGCGGGATGCGATATGCCGGATAAAGTATGTCCGGTCTGTGGAACTCCTCTGAAAAAAGACGGATTTGACATTCCTTTTGAGACGTTCCTTGGATTTAAAGGGGATAAGGAGCCGGATATCGATCTTAACTTCTCCGGTGAATATCAGAGTAAGGCCCATGACTATACGGAGGTTATCTTTGGCAAGGGCCAGACGTTCCGGGCCGGTACCATCGGTACGCTGGCAGATAAAACTGCATTTGGTTATGTGAAGAATTATTTTGAAGAGCGGGGGACAAGAAAGCGGAACTGTGAAATTGACAGGATCGTACAGGGCTGTGTAGGCGTTCGCAGGACAACCGGCCAGCATCCGGGCGGTATTATCGTACTTCCTTTGGGGGAGGAGATCTATTCCTTTACGCCTGTGCAGAGGCCGGCCAATGATATGACCACAAAAACGATTACCACCCATTTTGATTACCATTCCATCGACCACAACCTGCTCAAGCTGGACATTCTGGGACACGATGATCCGACCATGATCCGTATGCTTCAGGACTTAATCGGCTTTGATCCGGTTAAGGACGTGCCTCTGGACAGCAGGGAGGTTATGTCGCTGTTTCAGGATACTTCCGCATTGGGAATTACTCCGGATGATATCGGCGGATGTAAACTTGGCGCCTTGGGTGTTCCCGAGTTTGGTACCGACTTTGCCATGCAGATGTTAATTGATACCCAGCCTAAGTATTTTTCCGATTTGGTCCGCATCGCCGGACTGGCTCACGGTACGGATGTTTGGCTGGGCAATGCGCAGACATTGATTCAGGAAGGCAAAGCGACTATTCAGACTGCCATTTGTACCCGTGATGATATCATGATTTATCTGATCCAGATGGGGCTGGAAGAGGGACTTTCTTTTACGATTATGGAAAGCGTCCGAAAAGGAAAAGGGCTGAAGCCGGAATGGGAAGAGGAGATGACCAGTCACGGAGTTCCGGACTGGTATATCTGGTCTTGTAAAAAGATTAAATACATGTTCCCAAAAGCCCATGCTGCTGCCTATGTTATGATGGCGTGGCGTATCGCTTATTGTAAGGTGTTTTATCCTCTGGCCTATTATGCGGCGTTTTTCAGCATCCGTGCCAATGGATTCAGCTATGAACTGATGTGCCAGGGGCGTGATAAACTGGAATATTATCTGGCGGATTACAAGAAGAGAGGGGATTCCCTGTCCAAGAAGGAGCAGGATACTCTCAGGGATATGAGGATAGTTCAGGAAATGTATGCGAGGGGCTTTGAATTCACGCCAATTGATCTGTATCAGGCCAAGGCCAATCATTTCCAGATTATTGATAAAAAGCTGATGCCTTCGCTGAGCAGTATCGACGGATTGGGAGACAAGGCGGCGGAAGCAGTTGTGGATGCGGCCAAGGATGGAAAATTCCTGTCCAGAGAAGACTTCAGGAACAGAACTAAGGTCAGCAAGACGGTCTGTGATCTGATGGGGGATCTGGGGCTTTTAGGGGATCTGCCGGAGTCCAATCAGTTGTCATTGTTTGATTTGTAGAAAAATCTTTATTTGAGTTATTGGCGGGAGTAACGCCGTGAATCCAGGGATCGGGGGCGGGGCGTCGGACCGGGCGGGTGGGATTTTGGTTCTCGCCGGATGCGGCTCCTGGTTTGCGGGAGACCGGAGCACGGTTCACGGTTCCAGCTCATGGTTCCGGCCGGGGCAGCTCTAGGGCTGAAAGGAAGGGAAATGAAGGGTACCGGGAGCATTCATTGAGAATTCCTGAAGAAATTCTCAATTCAGGCTCCCTAAAT
>JAGZXV010000123.1 GCA_018378255.1 Clostridiaceae bacterium
ATAACCGGTTCCTGCGGGAAATGTCCCTCAAACTGAGGCTCATTATAAGTAATACATTTATATCCAACGGCTTTCACCCCTGGTTCCAGCTCTTCGATACAGTCAATCAGAAGAAATGGATGTCTGTGGGGAATGATTTCCTGAATTTCTTTAATTCCAAGCATGTTACTGCCTCCCTCTCTTTGGATTTGCCTCTCAATTAACGGATTCTGAATAACGGCTGGCCATATTCCACAATATCTTCGTTATTAACAAGAACAGCTTCCACCACGCCGTCAAATTCACTTTCTATTTCGTTCATCAGCTTCATCGCTTCAATAATTCCAAGTACCTGGCCCTTTTTCACCGTATCGCCCACTTTAACAAATGGTTCGGAATCCGGTGACGCCGCATTATAGAAAGTACCCACCAGAGGAGAAACCACCACATTGTCAGAACCGATCAGATTCGTATCCTGTTTCTCTTCTACAGGCTCTAAAGGCATCTGGACAGGCGCTGCCATAGGCATAGCAGGAGCAGCCATCATAGGAGCCGGAGCCTGGGAAAATACAACCGGAGCTGGGGCCTGGGGAACATTCTTCTTTTTCTTTAATACCAGTTTTTCATCGCCCTGCTCATATTCGAAGCTGGACAATCCATTATCAGATACTGCCTGAATTAATTTTATGATCTCATTGATAGTCATAACCGCACCCCTCTTAATCTTCGAACTTTTTCACCAGAATGCTGGCGTTATGTCCGCCGAATCCCAGTGAATTGCTGATCGCATAGTTGACATCCATGGACACTCCGTCGCCCATGGTGTAGTCCAGATCACATTCCTCATCCGGCTGTACCAAACCTGCGGTCGCATGAACAAAACCATCCTGGATGGATTTTACGCACGCAATAAATTCCACACCGCCTGCTGCTCCCAGCAGATGTCCGATCATTGATTTTGTCGAATTGATCTTTACATTATAAGCATGATCACCTAAAGCCAGTTTAATCGCCTTTGTCTCAAAAAGGTCATTGTGATGGGTACTGGTTCCGTGTGCATTGACATAATCGATCTTGTCAGGAGTAATTCCCGCATCTTCCATCGCGAATTCCATTGCTTTTGCCGCACCGCTTCCGTCCTCTGCAGGAGATGTAATATGGTAAGCGTCACAGGTAGAGCCATAACCAACTACTTCCGCATAGATCTTAGCTCCGCGGGCCTTAGCATGTTCTAAGGATTCTAATACCACAACGCCTGATCCCTCTCCCATGATGAATCCGCTTCTGTCTTTATCAAATGGAATTGATGCCCTCTTCGGATCATCACAAGTGCTGAGTGCTGTAAGAGCAGTAAATCCGGCCACTCCAATAGGAGAAATACTGGCTTCCGTTCCGCCTGCCAGCATCACTTCCGCCTCTCCGTACTGGATAGAACGGAATGCTTCACCGATGGAATGGGTTCCTGTAGCACAGGCAGTTACCACATTAAAGCATTTTCCCTTCATACCGAACTGGATTGCCACATTGCCTGCCGCCATATTGCTGATCATCATAGGAACTAAGAGAGGATTCACCCTTCCCGGCCCTTTTTCCAGCAGTTTTTTATGTTCCCGCTCCATTGACTGCAGACTTCCGATCCCGGAGCCCACGCAGACGCCAACCCGGTATGGATCTTCATTTTCCATATTGATACCGGAATCTTCCAACGCTTCCTTGGAGGCCGCAACTGCAAACTGGGAGAACTGCTCCATTCTCTTCGCCGTCTTGGGATCCATATATTGTTTTGCATCAAAGCCTTTCACTTCTGCCGCCAGCTTTGCCTTATAATCAGCAGTATCAAAATAAGTGATCGGAGCGATGCCCACTGTTTTATTTTTCAATCCGTTCCAGAAGCTTTCCACGTCATTACCAATCGGGGTGATCGCTCCCAATCCTGTTACAACAACTCTTCTCTTCATATTTATCTCCATTCCACCGCCGACTGCGGTTTTTACTTACATAGCCATTCCGCCGTCCACACACAGCACCTGTCCGGTGATGTACTTCGCTTCATCCGATGCAAAAAATGCAACCGTATTGGCGATGTCGGCAGTTTCTCCGAATTTCTTCATAGGAATCTGTTCTTTTGTTGATTCCTTGATGGCATCAGGCAGCACATCCGTCATTTCTGTGACGATGAATCCCGGTGCAATTGCATTTACCGTAATACCACGGCTGGCCATCTCTCTTGCCGCTGCCTTGGTAAGTCCGATGATACCCGCTTTGGAAGCCGCATAATTGGTCTGTCCCGCATTGCCTGCAACACCGGATACAGAAGACATATTGATGATTCTTCCCGCCTTCTGTTTGATCATCTGGCGTGATACATGCTTCATGCAGTTAAATGCGCCCTTTAAGTTGGTATCCAGCACAGCGTCAAAGTCTTCCTCGCTCATCTTCATCAGTAGTCCGTCTCTGGTGATTCCCGCATTGTTCACCAATATATCAATTCTTCCATACTTTTTAATCACATAATCCATCAGCTCGCCGGCTTTTGTATAGTTGGAAACATTGCACTGAACCGCTTCCGCCTTACCGCCTGCTGCTTCAATCTCTTTGACTGCCTCTTCTGCCTTTGCAGCCGAACCATTATAATTAACAATAACAATTGCTCCTTTAGAAGCCAATGTCACGGCAATCTGACGTCCGATTCCGCGGCTTGCACCTGTTACAACTGCGATTTTATCATTTAATCCCATAATTCCCTCACATTCTGCCGCCGCTGCGGCTGTCTGTTTTTAACCGATCAATTCTGCTGCTTTAGCAATATCTTCTAATTTTTCTATATTAATCACCTTTACGGTTCTATCTATCTTCTTCATAAATCCTGCCAGAGTTTTTCCAGGTCCGATTTCAATAAATGTATCCACTCCGTCAGCCAGCATCGCTTCCACACTTTGCTGCCATCTCACGGAGGAAGAAACCTGTTTCTCAAGCAATGGCTTAACCTCTTTAGCATCTGTAACATAAGAAGCCGTCACATTTGCCACATAAGGGATCACAGGAGTATGTACCTCCACACCTTCCAAAACCCTGCCCAGCTTCTCACCAGCCCCTGTCAGCATCTTAGAATGAAAGGGTCCGCTGACATTCAGCATTACGGTGCGCTTTGCTCCTGCCTCTTTTAACTTCTCACATGCGGTTTCCACCGCTTCTTTTAACCCCGAGATCACAATCTGTCCCGGACAGTTATAATTGGCGATCTGAACGCCTTCTATATCCCCGATCACTTCTTCAATTTTTTTGGCATCCATAGCCAGAACCGCCGCCATGGCGCCTACGCCAACCGGAACGGCTTCCTGCATCAGAATGCCTCTCTGTCTGACAGTTGTAATGGCATCTTCCTCGCTCATCACTCCTGCCGCTGCTATTGCACAATATTCTCCCAGGCTCAGGCCTGCTGCCACATCCGGCTTGATTCCAGTCCGGGCTGTGAGCACTTTCATCATGGCTATACTCGTCGTTACCATTGCAGCCTGGGTATATTCCGTGATATCCAGCCTGTCATTTTCCTCAAAACATAATTCCGGCATAGAAAATCCCAACAGTTCCGATGCTTTATCAAAAACCTGTTTTCCAATCTCTGTCTGTTCATAAAAATCCTTACCCATACCACAAACCTGTGCTCCCTGACCCGGGAAAATAAATGCAATTTTACTCATTTTAAAACTCCTTATTTCTGGCTGTGACCCAACAACTCATCTGCCTGAGCCATCATCTCATCAATCATCTCTTTACAAGACTGTTTCTTTGTAACCATGCCTGCGATCTGTCCGGCCATAACTGTGCCGTTGATCACATCGCCCTCCATTACCGCATTCCTGAGAGCACCTAATGTTAAATACTCCAGTTCTTCAAATGACTTTCCGCTGTTTTCCAGCTTAATATACTCTCTGGTCATCTGATTGCGCAGACAGCGGACCGGATGTCCATGGCTTCTGCCCGTAACGGTAGAATCGATATCTTTTGCTTTAATCAATCTGTCTTTATAATTTTCATGTACAATTGATTCATCGGAAACAACAAAACGTGTTCCCATCTGCACTGCTTCTGCCCCCAGCATAAATGCCGCTGCAATTCCTCTTCCGTCTCCGATTCCGCCTGCCGCGATAACCGGGATGGAAACAGCGTCCACAACCTGCGGAACCAGGGTCATGGTGGTCAGTTCACCGATATGTCCGCCGGATTCGCATCCTTCGGCAACCACCGCGTCAGCTCCGTACTTCTCCATACGTTTTGCCAACGCTACGGATGCAACCACAGGAATCACCTTAATTCCTGCCGTTTTCCAGATATCCATATATTTTTCAGGGTTTCCGGCTCCGGTTGTAACCACCTTTATCCCCTCTTCAACAACTACCTTAGCAACCTCATCCGCATGAGGGCTTAAAAGCATGATATTTACGCCAAATGGTTTGTCTGTCAGTTCTTTTGCCTTACGGATTTCATCACGTACCACTTCCGCAGGAGCATTGGCACCGCCAATCAAACCCAGACCACCTGCATTGGAAACGGCTGCTGCCAGGTTGTGTTCTGCAACCCAGGCCATACCTCCCTGGATAATCGGATGTTCAATTCCTAAAAGTTCTGTTATTCTCGTTTTCATTGTAACCTCTCATTCTGCTGCCAACAGCGTACCTGCTTCTTGTGTCTGAGAAACCTTAATTATGCTTCAACGCCTTTAGCTTTCAGATAATCCATAACCTGGCCAACAGTTAATAATTCCTGTAAATCCTCAGCCGGAATCTCTACAGAATACTCATCTTCCAAAGCCATAACAAGTTCAAATAAATCCAGGGAATCCGCTCCTAAATCCTCTTTAAAAGAAGAAGCCTCTGTGATGCTCTCTGCGTCAACGCTTAACTGTTCTGCAATAATTTCTTTCATTTTCTCCAACATGGTTTTAATCTCCTTAATTATCCTTATTAATTTTTTATTTTATATATAGAAAGCAGTCCGGCTGATCCGTCTTGCTTAGCTATCCTACCACTCCATCAAGGTTGCTCCCCAGGTAAGCCCTGCGCCAAAACCAGCAAATACAATCTTATCTCCCCGGTTCAATTTCCCGGCCTGGTTCAGTTCATCCAGTATAAGAGGAATAGAAGCTCCCGATGTATTGCCGTAACGGTCAATATTCATCGGCATCCGCTCAACCGGAACCTTCAGCCTCTTAGCGATTGATTCAAATATCCGGTAATTTGCCTGATGCATAATAAAATATTTAATATCTTCAATATCCGTACCGCTCATGCTCAAAACCTGACGGATGCATTCCGGCACCTTTTTAACTGCAAACTTAAATACTTCCTGACCATCCATCGTCATAAATCCCAGTTCAGGTTCTTTCTCTGTGAGGAAGTTGCCCACAGACCTGGCCTTACAAGCCAGTACATGCCCTCTGGTGCCGTCTGATCCCATGGACATACGCATTACCCCGGTTCCCGATGCCTGAACCACTGCAGCCCCTGCTCCGTCCCCGAATAATACACAGGTTCCCCGGTCATTCCAGTCCACCAGCTTGCTGAGGGTATCCGCCCCTACAATCAGCCCTGTTTTATAAATACCTGCCTGTATAAAACTATGTACGGTATTTAATGCGAAAATAAATCCCGAACAGGCAGCGCTGATATCATATGCCACCGCATTTGCCGCGCCGATTGCCGCCTGCACCTGGCATGCGTCACTTGGGAAACAATTGTCAGGAGATGAAGTAGCCACAATAATAATATCAATCTCTTCCGCTGTGACCCCTGCGTCTTCCAACGCCCGCCCTGCCGCTTTAACTGCAAGAGCTGCCGTTCCCTCACCCAGTGTGATTCTTCTTTCCCTGATACCGGTCCTGCTCTGAATCCATTCGTCACTGGTATCCACGATCTTAGCCAGATCATCATTGGTAACTATCCGCTCCGGCACATAAGATCCGGTTCCTATTATTTGTGTTGTCATAGTATCCTCTCATTCTGCTGTCTGCAACAGCATATTATACTCGACATTTTCCTATTGAGAATGTTTTTATTTTCAAATGTTTTGATATTCAAACTAATATTATAGGAAGAAATCCCTTTTGTCAAGATGAAAATATCGACAACCAACTCCTCTTTTCTAACGCTGATCCGGCATTTTACGACAATAACTGCTGATAGACATCCCTTTTACTGATACCACGGTCTTTGGCCACCTGTTTCATGGCTTCTTTCCGCTCCATTCCCTGGTCCTCATAATATCTCATATGTTCTTCCAGAGACATCTCCTCCCAGGACCTCTTCTGCTCCTCTTTAATGTCGTCAATACTCTTTCCCTGAATTACGATAACGCACTCCCCCTTTGGATCATTGGCCTGATAATGGATCACGGCCTCCTCCAAAGTGGTTCTGAACGCCTCTTCATATTTTTTAGTAAGTTCCCGGCAGACCGTAATCTTCCGGTTCCCCAATGCCTCTTTCAGCTCTTCTAATGTCTTAACCAGCCGGTGGGGGGCTTCATATATAATAATTGTCCTGGTTTCCCCTTTCAGTTCCTCCAAAATCCACTGCTTTTCCCTTTTATCAGAAGGCAGAAATGCTTCAAAACAAAATCTTCTGGTAGACATTCCCGACAGCGTCAGCGCCGTAATACAAGCCGCAGGCCCGGGCAGAGAAGTCACCTCAATCCCCGACTCATAGCACTGCTTCACCAGCTCTTCTCCCGGATCAGAAATGCCCGGCGTGCCCGCATCGGTAATCAGGGCAATATTCACTCCCTGCTGCATCAGCTCCACCAGGTATCTGGCCTTATCGAATTTATTGTACTCGTGATAACTGGTCATCGGCGTTTTAATATCAAAATGGTTTAATAACTTAATGCTGTGTCTCGTATCCTCTGCAGCTATCAGATCCACTTCCTTCAGGGTATTCAGCACCCTGAAGGTGATATCGTCCAGATTTCCAATAGGTGTCGCACACAAATATAATTTTCCCGCCATCATTTCCCCTTATTCCGCCGCCTTAAACGGCATATATTCCAAACTTCACAACCGGCCAATGCCGCGGCTGCTCAATATCCATAGATACTGTAAATCTCATCCGTATAAACGCCCGGCTCCTTATATACAACAATCGGCGCCTCCACCTTAATCATGGACCTCCCGCCCCGAACTGCCTCAATAAGCACCATATTGGCTTCCTTATCCACAAAAGGATGAACCATCTTCATTCTCTTAGGCTCCAGCTTATACTTTGTCAAAGCCGTCACTATCTCAATCAGCCGGTGGGGCCTGTGAACCATGTAGAACCTGCCGCCCGGCTTTAACAGCCTGGACGCCTGCTTCACCACATCATCCAGGGTACAAAGCACTTCATGCCTGGATATGGCTTTGGGCAGATCAGGATTTTTAAGTCCGTGGGCATCGTTCATATAGGGCGGATTGGATGTAACCACATCAAAAGAAGCCAATCCAAACAACTGGCCGGCTTCTTTAATATCTCCCTGGACAATAGAAATCTTCTCTTCCAAATGATTATACAAAACGCTCCTGGCCGCCATGTCCGCCACCTCTTCCTGAATCTCAAGTCCCGTGAGATGTCCGGCTTTCGTCTTAGCCTCTAAAAGAATGGGAATGATTCCCGTCCCTGTCCCCAGGTCCAGAACCTGTTCCCCTTCCTTCACCACAGCAAACCCGGAAAGCAGAACCGCGTCCATGCCGAAACAGAACCCGTCCTTTTTCTGTATAATCTTATATCCATTTCTCTGAAGGTCATCAAAACGTTCATTGTCTTTCAGATTAATTGTCATCTAACTTGGATTTTCCTTCCCTTTTCTCAAGCGCTTCCAATGCTTTCAGCTCTTTATCGTTGACATCCAGCTTTTCTTTCTTCCTTCTGGGCCGGAATTTTAATTGTTCCACTTTGTACTCACGGATCTCTTTTTCATCCTTTTCCACAGTGACAATCACCTTCACCAACTGTCTGAGCACGCTCACGCTCTGTACTTCACCCTTTAATCCATCATCAGTAGTCACATAATCACCGATATTAGGAAGGCGGCTGTTTAACTCCTCATAAGTCTCTTCCTCGTTCTTAAGACAGCACATCAAACGTCCGCAGACGCCTGAAATTTTAGTAGGATTCAAGGACAGATTCTGCTCCTTGGCCATCTTAATGGAAACCGGCACAAATTCGGAAAGATAGGAATTACAGCAAAGCGGACGTCCGCAGATACCGATTCCACCCATAATCTTAGTTTCATCCCTGACGCCCACCTGGCGCAGTTCAATTCTGGTTTTAAATACAGCTGCCAGATCCTTTACCAGTTCCCTGAAATCAATTCTGCCGTCAGCCGTAAAATAAAACAGAACCTTATTATTATCAAATGTATATTCCGCGTCAATCAGCTTCATCTGAAGGTCGTGTTTTCTGATCTTCTCTAAACAGATCCTGAACGCATCTTTTTCCTTTTCCTTGTTTTTCCTGGCAGTCTCTTCATCCGCCGCGGTTGCCATACGGATCACCGCTTTTAAAGGCTGGACTACTTTAGAATCCTCCACCTCCCGGCAGCCAAGCACCACATAACCAAATTCAATTCCGCGGGCTGTTTCCACAATCACGTGATCCCCCGCATGAATGTCCTTTCCTGCAGGATCAAAATAATAGATCTTCCCCGCATTCCTGAACCGCACACCAATTACTGTTATCATAAATTAATTCTCCTTCATAGCTAAAAGCATGAGTTCCATGGCAAGTTCCATGTTAACATTGGCATCCAGACGAATTCTGGCCTTATCCACCGCCTTAATGATCTTGTCCATGCCTTCATAGCTGCTTTTCTGGCTCATCTCATTAATTGTTCCATATTCATTCTTAAATATCAATAAATTGATATCCTTTGTCGTTTTAAACATCAAAACATCCCGGTACCAGAGCTGCATCAGATCCAGACACTCATAGATATCCTGGTTGTCCTCCTTCAGCTTTTTAATATAGTCCAGAAGTTCCGATATATCCATTTTTTTAATGTTCTTCAACAGATAAAGAACATCGTCATACATCACCCGGAAATCCTCCGATTCAGCCAAATGAATGGCTTTACCCAGATTCCCCCTGGCAAACGCCGCATAAACATCCGCCTCTGCCTGCGGAATTCCCACGCTTTCCGTCAGATACTGCTTTACCACATAATCCTGCAGCGGTTTCAGCTTCAACTGCACACACCTGGACAAAATCGTAGGAAGAAATGCTTCCTGATTGGTGGTAAGCAGCAAAATCACCGCATAAGACGGAGGCTCCTCCATGGTCTTCAACAACGCATTCTGCGCCTGCGCGGTCATCTTCTCCGCATCATCCACAATGTATATTTTATAATAGCTGCTGTAAGGGCGTATCATAATGGTATCATTAATCTGTTCCCTGATATCATCAACACCTATGCTGTTCGGTTTTTCATGAGTTACATACACCAGATCAGGGTGATTCCCGGTCATAACCTGTTTACATGCATGGCATTCCATACAAGGCTCACTCTTACCCTTTTCGCAGAGCAGCGTCATAGCAAATGCATTGGCCAGGGATTTCCGTCCCATCCCTGCCTCTCCGGTTAAAATATATGCATGGGACACCTTATGTGCCTCAATTGCCTTCTTAAAATGTTCTTTTATCATGTCATGGCCTAAAATATCACTAAACCCAGGCATACCAGTTCCCTCACTTATCACTGTCTATTCATGTATCCTTGCTATTATATCATAGATCTTTTCATATCACCAATAATTTCTTTCAGACAGCCATCCAGATCCAGATTTTCATATCTGCGTGTAATACCGCACCGTATCAGATTTTCCTCACAAAAATCCCTCTCATCCGCCAGATATCTCCTGCACAGTTCAGAATATTTAGGATTCTTCTGCATCTTTTCCCGGCTCAGAGCCCTTTCCAGCCGGACTCCGTCCTCTATATAGATATATACAGGCACCATAATATCCTTCCCAAAATATTCCTGCATCTTCTCAAACGACTCCAGCGTCCCGATCATAAGATAATCGTGATGTTCCAGATCAAACTGCCCGTCATCTACTGTAAAATAACTCCATGGTCCAAATACCGTATCATATGTCCGCGCTTCAATCAAATGTCCATTTTCCCTGGCCTTAATAAGCGCATCTTCATCGGAAAAATGATACTCAACCCCTTCCCTCTCCCCATCCCGGATTGGTCTGGTAGTATAAAGCACAACGGTTTTTAATTCCGGCATCCTCTCTAATAATAACTTATAAACCGTGTCCTTTCCAGAAGCACTTTTTCCCATTACATAAAATATTTTTCCCATATCATTCTCCGCATAACATTCGCAGGGACAACCCGCACCATCTCCAGAGATTCATCCATCAATCCCTGGACAGACAGTCCCCTCTTTTTATAATCATTTATTTTTTCGACTAAATCTTCCTGCAGGACTTCTCCAGGCGCAATAATCGGTATTCCCGGCGGATAGATATAAACATATTCCGCAGAAACCCGTCCCACCGCCTCCTGCCATTCCATCGGCTCTCCCGAGACGGAAAGGGCATCCGCTATTTTAAACTTAATTTTAGGATAGATCGGTTTAATCACCGTATTCTCCGCTTCACTGTCCGTAAGCCCGGCATCCACTTCAATCAAAGCATGCACCAGCCGGTCCAGCCCTTCCTTCGTATCCATAAGAGAAGTCAATGCTACCACAGACTCCGGCCCGCACAGTTCCATCTCCAGATGATATTTCTTTCTGAGAACTTCATCCAGCCCTGCGCCGTCAATAGAAGCCCATTTCGTGGATATCACAATCTTTGTAATATCCAGATCATATATGCCGCCATTGCCAATCAAATCCCTGTCCAGGAGTTTAAGATGCTTCATATCTCCCAGCCTCTTCCTGGCCTCTTCTAAAACCGTTAAAAATTCTTCCATCCGCTCCCGTCCATGCGTATTCATCCAGTCAATGCACCGTTCAATAGAAGCCATCAAAACATAAGACGGGCTGCTGCTCTGATAGATATGAAGGTATTGTTCAATTCTGTCCATATCAACCAAACCTTCTTTTATATGGAGAAGCGCAGTCTGAGTCATAGACGGCAATGTTTTGTGCACACTCTGAATCACCACGTCCGCCCCCAATTCCAGCGCCGACACCGGAAGCTCTTTACCAAATGTAAAATGCGCCCCATGAGCCTCATCCACAATCAAAGGTACATTGTGGCTGTGCGCCGCTTCTGCAATTCCTCCAATATCCGATACAATTCCCTCATAAGTAGGGGAAACCACTAAAACTGCCTGAATATCCTCATACTTGGTCAGTAAGTTATCCACATCATTTGCAGACAATCCACCACTTATCCCGAAATTGTCAATAAATTGTGGATAAATATACTCGCTTTCCAAATGATTAAGAAAAATACCATTATATACCGACTTATGGCAGTTTCTGCTAACCAATATCTTACCGCCGTCCATAACAATTCCGCTGACAGCGCTTAATATCCCACAACTGCTTCCATTTACCAGATAAAAAGTTTTATCCGCCCCATATACAGACGCAGCCCACTCCATAGATTCACGCAAAATGCCCTTGGCATGGTGAAGGTTATCAAACCCTTCTATCTCCGTTATATCAATAGAAAAGGGGTTAGGAAAATCTGCTCCCACCCCGTTCTCTATCTGTCTTTTATGTCCAGGCATATGGAACGGATAAAAATCCGATCTGCTGTATTCCTTCAGCCTGTCTATTAAACACTTATCTTTCATTTGATCACGGCCTCTCCATCTTCTTTTTGTCATTGTACCACATAGAAAAGAGACCGTCAAAATTAATATTTTACAACCGTTCAAACAACGGGAAAAATGATAAAGAAATCAGCTTAAAACTGTCTGAACTGTTTCAATATTTCAAAGCTCTGGCATAAGATAAATTATAAGCCTTAAAAGTCATTTTCCGCCCCTGCCAGTGAATCCTTCCAAAATATTCTTTTTTCATATCATCAATCCCCTCAATTTCTGCAATCACCGGCGCCGCATCCGCCGAAAGATGCCCTGTCAGATACTGAACCGTCTCATACAGGTTCTCATCCGTCATATGAGCCACATTATAGGATGCAATCACATAATCCGGTCTCATCCAGGCAAATATCAGATAAAAGACAGTAATCGTAACCAAACAGTGTTTAAATAACGGAAACTCATTCCGGTAAATAATCACCGTAACACCTATCATCAAAATACTGAGCATAGCCAGAAACCACAGCACAAAAATACGTAAAAATGTAAGCTGATACTGCCCCACATAAAGCAGCATTCTATAAACGGCCGACCCAATCATAATATAAGTGCACAGACAAATCACCAGCAGAATACCATTTAAAATTCTGCTCCTTTTAAAATATTTGATACAGCACAAAACCATAACAAGGTTAATAAGTGCAACCGTCAACAGCTGGAAAAATCCCTGACGCGCATAATCCGAATAAGTAACTCCATCCGGCAGCGTGCCCTGGCCCAAAAAGAGGTAAATAATCTGTACTCCACAGAAGATCAAATACACAACAGCAATAATTGCCATACAACTAATAGCTGCAACCGGCTGTGCATTCCTCTTGTCCTTCACATCTTCTTTCATATTTTTAACAGCCGCCCCACAGATCAGACTATAAATCCCAATTGTGCCCACAGCCATCTTAAATATAATTTGACAAATCACCCACGGGTTCATATAATTATCCAAAAACTGTTCAAACATATTCTCAAATACCATATCCGCTTCAGATAACAGCGATGCCAATATGATCACCATCGGCACTCCAACAATAATCCCGAGAAGTATCATTCCCAACATCTTCATCCGCCGGCTTTTAACATTCTTAAAATAACAGAACAGATGAGAAAAGGCATAACCAATGCAACAGCACGAACTAAGTAAATAGGTAATAATCGCTCCCATATACTTACCAATATTCCATTTAGAATCATCATAAATCTGATGAAGGACAAATACCACTGACAGCATTATAACAGCCCACCGGTTAAATCTAAAAATCACATCGCTGGCCGTAAAAAAGCCGGAAACCGAAATCAACACTGCCGCTCCCATCAGAAACCGCGATCCCTTTTTTATCTCAATTCCTCTATGCTTCATCACAAACAAAGCAAATGCATAAAGCTCAATCACAAACAGCGGATAGGTAATCCCATAAAAATTATTATACAAAAACAAAGTATACAACAATCCAAACAATATACTAAAAAATCCGTAAAACTCAAAATCTCCCCCAATTCCCGCCAGCCGTGCTCTTCTTAATTTCTCCCCCTCATCCATAATTTTTTCATCCTCATACGGCTCTATTTCCCAAGGTTCCAGGTTTTGTTGAACCTGTGGCTCTTGTTTATAGTGGATTCTTTGATTCGTATCTGGATTCACTTCTTTTAAATCACTTTCCTTTAATGACTTATCTTCCATTTTTACCTCCTGTCTCTCCAGCCGGATTCTCATCATCGACATATTGAAGAATATCGCCTGGTTGGCAATCCAGCGCCTTACAAATAGCCTCTAACGTTGTAAATCTTATAGCCTTCGCCTTGTTGTTCTTCAATATTGAAAGATTAGCCATTGTAATATCAACTTCGCCAGCCAGCTCCGTCAATCCTTTTTTTCTCTTGGCCATCATCACATCCAAATTTATAATTATCGCCATCTCATTCCTCCTAAATAGTCAAATCATTTTCCAGTTTATACTGTATCGCCTTTTCAAACACTTGACACAATACAATACTGAAAAGTCCTGCAATCGCAAATACAATCATGATCACCACAGTAGCCGGAGTCGGAGATAAAGGCAGGCGGACGAGAGATAATGCCGAAATAAAAAAGCTGCACTTACCCATTTTTTTCAAAGACTTTGCATTTTGATCCACAAAAGCGTCCTCTGCTAAAACAGTTATAAACATTTTCCTAAGTTCATACACAATCATCAGACAAAAAACTCCAGATATCATATAAATCCCACACTGCAAAAAATAGTATTTTCGAAATGCCACAATAAATCTGCCAAAAATACGAAATAACCCAGGAATCATAATTGTCAATCCAATCCCCACATAAAACATCACATCTAACAAATATTTTGTAAATTTCACAAGCCTGTTATCCATAAAACCCTCCTCATTAATCTATCAATCTCATATTTGAAATATAACACTATATTTATCATTTTACAATATTAATTTATCGAAAAACGATAAATTAATATTGTTATATAATAAATCTTAATAATTTCTTCAAAATTCCGCCGAATCTGATATAATAACATTAAAAATTAACATAAAGGGGTACGTAATATGAGAGAAATAGAATTTAAAATGGAACGCCAAGGACTTGTAAATATAGGTGATACTGTAGAAATTATAGAACGTGAAGGCACAAATTACAGCTATATTATAGAACCAGCCGTAGCCATGTCCGGCTGTTTCCCCAATAGAGAACGAATCAAATCCAGATCCGGTGTAGTAAAAGATATTAAAGAGAATTCACGGGGATTTTATGTGATCGTTGAGTTTGACGAATAGATACATTATAGAAAGAGAATAGAAAATAAATTAAAACTTAAGTGAGAACGTAACGCAGAAAAGCGGGGCGGGGGGACGGACTGGATGTTTGGCCCTTCTGCTCCCAAACATCCAGTCCGCCCCTTTTCCGCCGCCTGGCCTTGCCCCAGGTTCCCTTCTTACAGGCCTTACTCCCGCCAATAACCTAAATAAAGATGCACAATCCCATTTTACTGCAAAGGAACCCTCTCCTTATCAGATAATTCAATGGGCACAGTCCATAATATATTAACTCCTCCATCAGCATACCAATCGCAGTCATGCCAATAACAGCTTATCTTATCACCGGACACCATAATTAATTCCAGCGTATCCTCTCCAGTAGTATCTTTCCCTACCCTTACAGCACTGTCATTAATCAATTCAATATTTCCAGTTAAAGAGATAGCAGCCAATCTACCATAATTATTATCCGTATTTGGCCTATACTCCCCGTAAATTTCCTGCTTGTCGGAATAATAGTACATATTCATCATATTACCCTTAAATACCTCAGACAACACCTCTTTTTTAGTGCCATCTACACTGATCCTATAAAGCTGGCTGTATCGGTTGTATCCATCTGCTTTACCAACGTAAGCGCTGTAGTAAATCCAGTCGCCAACAATGCAAAAACTATCAATCCAGTACCCTTCTTCAACCAGTATACTGCCTTCCCCACTAGCATACTTCCAATAAATGCCGCGGCTCGTCTGGGGTGTGCTTCCATTAAAATAATATGTAACTCCCTGCGTCCTCATCTCTCCAGGCTTAACATACTTAATTTTCCCATTATCCACCCGGTATAGACGGTTCTCAATCTCAACAATGCCATTTTCACTGCTGACCGGCTCTTCAAGTTCATTTACCAGATAAAAAGCGTCTCCCTTATTCAAAACTTCCGTTTTAATATCTTCAACGGCATATCCTTCATTTAATATTGTACATTTATGCAGAATATCATCCTGCATATAATAAACCATATCATCCAGAATAAAATAATCCTGTATATTGCTAATAATTAATTCCTTTTTACCCTCTTTCCTTTTTTCCTCACTTATCCGGTATAAATCATATGTTTCATCGTTTGAATTCTCTTTTTCTAAAACTTCCTTCAGATAATATATCACATCACCTACAGCCTGAATGGAATTGGCAGTACTAATTTTATCAGACCCAGCACGTTCAATAATAGTCAATGCACAGTCATCTCCAAAAACAAATACTTGATCGTCGACTACCATATTTCCGATAACTGCATATCCGTCCCCATTGAAATAATATAAATTTCCCTCTACCTCTTTCCAGGAATCTTTTAAATATGTATTATCTTCATTTAAATATTTCATTCCCTCTGGAAATTCATTAAGGCCAGGTTCAATATCCACCTCTGTTTCTGTAACGGTTTCCTGATCGACTGAAACTTGAGTCGTATCCGCAAGCGTTCCGATCACTGTATCCGCCAAAATAGTTTTAATTTTTGAATTATATGACTGAACCCTTCTGGTTCCTGATAAAACAATAAATACTGCTAAACCTACAACTGCAAGGGCTATGACCGCTCTGAATCCAATAAATATATAATCCCTGGTTTTTAAATTTTCCGATTCCTTTTCGCTAATTCCCGCTTTCTCTTCGATAATAGATAAAACTGTAGCTGCTTTTTCTTCAGAAATATCGCAGTTTTCTAATTCATTACCTGAATAAATTCCCTCTTCATCCAATAAACTGGCCGATATATCATCTATCAGCTCAAAGATCTTCTTTTGAATTTCATTAGGCCCCGGAAGTTTTTCCCGGTCTTCATACAACTTTACATATACATTACAGAGAATTTTCCATACATCATTGGGTTCTTTAATAAAAGATGCGGCGTGACGATATGCATCTTTATATGTCAATATATAAAATTTTTCAAAACCATCCAATTCGCCCAGTCTGGCCGAATCCAATACTTTTTTTAACAAAGAATCACGCATATCATCTCCCCTTTTCTTTCACTTCATTCATTCTATCAAAGAATAATAAATGTTGCAATACAACAAAAAAAGCACTGCTAAGATACAGTGCCTAATTAACTGAGACATCGGGGATTCGAACCCCGGACAACTTGATTAAAAGTCAAGTGCTCTACCGACTGAGCTAATATCCCATATTTTTTTGAAATATGCCTTGGACCGGAATCGAACCAGTGACACGAGGATTTTCAGTCCTCTGCTCTACCAACTGAGCTACCAAGGCACGTTGAGCGTGTATCCGCACTTTGTATGTGCTGCAACACATGAAGCGTGCTACATCTCAGTGATGGTAGTAACGCGAAATTGCGGGGGCAGGATTTGAACCTACGACCTTCGGGTTATGAGCCCGACGAGCTTCCAGACTGCTCCACCCCGCGATAATTATTATTTTATTTAAAAGAACTGAGTGGGGGAAAGTGGATTCGAACCACTGAAAGCACAGCTAACAGATTTACAGTCTGCCCCCTTTGGCCACTCGGGAATTCCCCCATATGATCTAATTTAGAATCAAAGCCGATGATCGGACTCGAACCGATAACCTGCTGATTACAAATCAGCTGCTCTGCCAATTGAGCCACATCGGCGTATATAAATGGGACCTATAGGGCTCGAACCTATGACCCTCTGCTTGTAAGGCAGATGCTCTCCCAGCTGAGCTAAGATCCCACAATTTATATACAAACGACCCGGATGGGATTCGAACCCACGACCTCCGCCGTGACAGGGCGGCGCTCTAACCAGCTGAGCCACCAGGCCAAAATAAAATCAAATATTTAGTTCAGAGTTAGTGGACCTTCGGGGACTCGAACCCAGGACCGACCGGTTATGAGCCGGTTGCTCTAACCAACTGAGCTAAAGGTCCAAAAAGCCGATGATCGGACTCGA
>JAGZXV010000124.1 GCA_018378255.1 Clostridiaceae bacterium
CCTGTCATAGATTTTAAACCCGTTGATTGTCAGCATAATGATAATGAAAAATGTAGTGGGCTTTAACTGCGGCCATGTTATGTAACGGAACTTTTGTCTGCTGTTGGCGCCGTCCAGACCGGCCGCCTCGTATAATTCTCCTGAAATACCCTGCAGGCCGGCCAGATAAATAACCATATAATATCCCATATCTTTCCATATGCTGAACGCTATGATTGTGAACATGGCCCAATGCCGGTCGGCAGCCCATTTAGGCAGATTCTGAACCCCAAAGGAGTTTAATATTATGTTAACCAATCCTGCTCCAGGGCTGAATATGATATTCCAGACCGCAGCACAGGCTACTAATGATGCCACATAAGGAAAGAAGGCGATTGTACGGAATACTTCCCTGCCTTTAATTTTAGAGTTTAAAAGCAGAGCCAATCCTAATGCCGTCACCATCGTAAGCGGTACTGCACAGGCCGTATAAACAATGGTATTTTTAAGAGCCGCCCAAAATCTTGTATCGGAACCCATTTTTATAAAGTTTGACAGGCCGGTGAACTCCATGGGATTATTACCGTCCCAGGAATGAAACGCCAATAAAAAAGCAAATATCACCGGCCCTAAGGTAAATACGGAAAATCCGATGAAATTAGGAGCTATGAATGAATATGCCACCAAATTTCTTTTTGCCTTTCTGCTCAACTTTTTCATATGATCCCCCTATTCATCCCGCGCGTTTTCTTATTTAATCAGCTTTTCCACTTCATCATTCATATATGAAATCCCCTCGTCAACCGTCATCGCCCCGGTCATAATATAATCATGGCCTGTATTCAAAATCTGGTCTATTTCGGGGCAGTTTTCCCCAATCGGAGTTTCCAGATAGATCCGGTTAACTCCCAGTATGGCTTCTTTGCTCTGTTCATCGGCCGGAAAGCCTTCCACGGAGAATATGACATCCATGGCGTCATCCGACATGGCGCCCGGCATATACCCTTTTGCCGCAACCAGTTTAGCCCCCTCCGGGCCGCCGGCAAAGCGTACAAAATCTTCTGCTGTTTCTGCATTTTCCGACCCTTTTACAACGGATATGCCTACAAAATTGCCCAGCGTGTTACCGGGATCATTGCCCTCTTTGTGAGGATAGGATGCGACCGCCCATTCCCCCAGATCAGGATACTGGCCTTCATTAATTCTGGTTATCAGAGTTCCGATTGCCCACGTTCCCATAAGCATGGTTCCCACATTGCCCTGTCCGAACGCGCCCATGTAGTGCAGACCGCTTGTTTTTAACGTGGAGTAATCCATGCATACCTTATCATTCTGCTGGTTGAGAACCATCTCATAATATGGCTTCATATAGGCATAATCCCCTTCCAGCACATTTTTATCCTCACCAACAGCAGCCATTCCCTGAACACAGAAATTCCATGTATGATAATGCGAACCATAGGTTTCCGAGCCAAATGTCGTATCTGCCAGTTTCTCAGCCATTTCATCATACTCTTCAAATGTCATATCATTGGTGGGGTAAGCCATTCCAGCTTTATCAAAAACAGCCTTGTTGTAAAACATTACGTAAAAATCGCTTCTCAGCGGAAGGGTGTAGTACTGATCCTGCCACGTCAGAGTTTTTAATGTTTCCCCATAGACTTCTTCCTGAATTTTTTCTTTG
This sequence comes from Clostridiaceae bacterium, assembly GCA_018378255.1. Classification (GTDB taxonomy): domain Bacteria; phylum Bacillota; class Clostridia; order Lachnospirales; family Lachnospiraceae; genus CHH4-2. The sequence continues at coordinate 1,664 of JAGZXV010000124.1, forward strand.
TCCAGCTCTTTTAATAGCCCTTTGGTGATCAGACTGATATAGCTTGCGCTGTCTTTAATGGCTACCACATCAAAAGGCGCATGATTTCCTGCCAGCTGTGTGGCCAATGCGGTTGAATAATCGGTAGCGCCTAAGTCCACCAGCTCAATGGAAACATCAGGATTCTGTTTCATGTACTCCTCTGCAATCGGCCGCCAATAGGGCTGAGTATCGGCTGACCACACCGCCCATTTCAGCTCCTTTTTCCCATTCTCCGTTTTCTTCTCATTTGTTCCCTTTCCGCTTTCCTCAGCCGCTGCCGTCTGTACGTTTTTTGATGTCCCGCCGTTTTCCGTCCCTCCCTTTTGCGCGCCGCATCCGGCAAGAGGCTGCAGCATAATGGCTGCTGCAATAAGCAATGATAAATTTCTCTTTCGTTTCTTCATAACATACCTCCGCTCTTTATAATTCTGATAATTCTATTGTATCCGTTGATGATATGCATTTACATGCCATATTCCGCTGAGTTTTTTCCATATCCACCTGAGTTTTACCGTAATTTATATTTTTTAGCTATAAATATATACAATTCAATGAGACCTTTGCCGCCGCATTGACAGGCCTGAAACGCTTTAGTATGATAAAAATATAAAATGAACGGTTCATAAAAGGTGAGAGACCATGAATAATAAAAAAGTATTTAAAAGCATTAAAAAAAGGCTTCTGTGGATTACCACATTTTTTACGCTGTCGGTGGCCTTATTAACTTCCACTTACTGCTATTTCTCCTACCAGTCCATCTTATACGACAGCCTGTGCCAGTCAACAGAATACAGCCTGCAGCTCCTTGCCGAGACCATCCAGTATGATCTCAATCATGCCATGGATTTAACAGACTTCTGCACGTCAAACAGCACCATAACCTCCTATTTAAAAGCTTCTAATAAAAAACAGGATAATTCTGTTTCTCTCGCCAACCACGCCTGGCAGAGACTTCAGGAAGAATACCTGAGCAACAGCAGTTCCCTCTACTTAAACCGCTTGATTGTATCCGATCTAAATAACAATTATATTCAGATCTCCCCGTCTGTCATCTACCAAAATTTACCATGTGCCAAGCTCATAAAGGAACAGCCTTTTTTTGATCTCCTCTATCACTCCGACACACACATATGGACAGGTTTTATCCAGGATCCCATTACCCCTTTTTCTCCTGATAATTTAGTTCTCCCTATTGTGCGTCCTATTTATTCAGTATATGGAAAAGAGATTTCAGGCTGGTGTTATCTTGCTGTTTCACCAGGAATTTTTACCAACCGCTTAAAAAGCTACAATCTTCCTTCCGACAGCAGACTTTATATCACATTAGGCAGTAAAACTTATATCTGGGAAAATGAAAAATTGACGGACACAGACGCTTTCGGCCTTGATGGCCCTGTTTCTGATAACCCTAAGGCAAACCGGTTCCGTAAGCTGGTTTCCTATGAGCCCCAGGAAAGCGGCTGGTATATCAGCCAGACAATTTCCCACACAGCCTTATCCAAACAGACATTTATCTACATGTCTTCCCTGTTATTCATTATCGGCATTGTAATCTCTTTGGGGCTGGCATTTACTTTTTATATCCATCATTCCATCAATATCCCGTTGCGGATGCTGCAAAGGAAATTAAAAACCGTATCATCCGGTGATTTTTCCCCTGACCGCAGCATTGAGTGGAACAATGAACTGGGCGAAATAGGCAGAGGGATTAATTCTATGGGCGAAAATATATCGCATCTGATCCAGTCCAGAATGGAGGATCAGGAAAAAAAATATGAACTGGAATATGAAATCCTGCAAAACCAGGTCAATCCGCACTTTCTATATAACACGCTGAATTCAATCATTTGGATGGCGGCAGCCCAGGGATCGGAAGGGATTGTTGAAATGGCATCATCCCTGTCCCTTCTGCTGAAATCCATATCCAAAAAAACAGCAACCGTCCATACTCTGAGAGAAGAAACAGACCTGCTTCAGCATTATTTTTTAATTCAAAAATACCGCTACGGAGGCGGCCTGACGTTAAACTGCAGCATCGGGGATGAGAATCTCTATGACTGTATGGTTCCGAAATTCATCCTTCAAATCGTAGTTGAAAACGCCATTTTTCACGGAATTGAGCCAAAAGGTTCACATGGCACCATAAAAATCCACATCCGCCTAAGTGAAAACGGAGACCTTTTTATCTCCGTCACAGACGATGGAATCGGTATGACCGAAGCCCAAATTGCAGCCGCCCTTAACAACGAACCGGCTTCCTCCGACCTGTTCCGCAAAATAGGAATTAATAATATCCAAAAACGGATACAGTATGCATACGGTTTTGGATACGGCATTAAGATCAGCAGCAGTCCCGGCAGTTACACCACCGTAATGATAACACTACCCTGTCAGAGAAAGGAGAAAACAGACCTTGTATAAAGTTTTAATCGTTGATGATGAACCTTTAGTCCAGATCGGCCTGCAGTCCATGATAACATGGCCTGATTTCCATATATCCATATGCGGTACTGCGTCTAATGGAAAACAGGCTTTAGAAATGATACGTTCCCATCACCCTGATATCGTGGTCACGGATATCAAAATGCCGATTATGAACGGTTTAGAGCTGATGGAGGCCAGCCAGTCACTTCCCGGCGGGCCGCCTGAATTCATTATTTTGACCTGTTATGAGGATTTTCCTTATATTAAAAAGGCTTTGGAGTATCAGGCGGTGGATTATATCATTAAGCTGGGATTAAAACCCGATGAATTGAGCCTCGCGGTTGAACGGGCCGTTAAAAAAATCGAATCCCGAATCACCACGGTTTCATCGGGACATTCTGAAAACTATATATTTTTACAAAATTATAAAGATAAGTTCATACTGAAACTGCTCCATAACCTTTTTGATTCCACAGACCAATTCATGCTCCAGGCTAAAGAACTGAATCTTTCTTTTCATGCAGATAAATATGCAGCAGCCTATTGCCTGATTTCCGGCTTCAGCCCGCTCACCATGGGCAACCAACAGTATATGACTTTATTTCACAATACTTTTTCTATGATATCAAACCTGCTGGCCAAATATATTCAATTTCACATTGTTTCCCTGGATACAAAACATTTTTGTATCTTATTTGAATTCTTTGAAAACTCCATTTATTATGACCTTCAGGAATTTTCTGAAATGCTTCAGGAAACATTTGGAATGATATATAATTACTTTAATGTAACGATCTACTGCGCCGTAGGGGGATATAAAGACGATATTCATCTGATCTCGGATTCCCATCAGGAAGCCCGCCGTCTTCTTCCCATGTGCACCAAAATGCAGCCGGTCCTTTTTTACGAGAATCAGTTGTCGCACAGCCTGCCGCCGTTTAAAAACACATTTAATATAACCATATTAAAAGAGGACATCCGCAAGGCGTTTGAAGAATATGACATGACTGCTTTCCAGCATATCACAGGTTCGATCAGTACGCTGTTCCGTTCCCACCCTTCCAGCTTTGTTCAGGCCATGGATGTCACCTCTAATATCCTGCACCTCTGCCTTACCATGATACCTGAAAGTGAAAAATTCCTGGCGGAGAGCTTTTCACAATACGGTGATTCGTACCGCTCCTTATATAACCAGAAGAACACGGAACAGATTATGGATTGGCTGGATCTATTCAGCCAGTCGGTGATCGACTTCTATCACAGCCAATACAAGGAACTTAAAAATACACTGATTCAAAATATTATGCAGTATATTGAAAACCATATCACGGAAAAGCTTATTTTAAACGATGTGGCCGCTATTTTTTCCATCAGCCCGAATTATCTGGGACATCTGTTTAAAAAGACAACATCCATGGGTTTCAATGAATATGTCACTCAGGCCAAAATTTCTAAGGCCAAATATCTGATGTTTCATACTGATTTAAAAATATATGAGATCGCTTCTCAGCTTGGATTTGAAAATTCCTTCTATTTCAGCAGGGTGTTTAAAAAGATTGAAGGCTGTTCTCCGCGGCAATATCTGCAAAACCAGACAATGGAAAAACATTCTGAACCAGGGCGGCCGTGAATTGGCGGATTTTATATTTTTAGTGTGAAATATTTTTAATACGAAACGCTTTTTACATCAAACGTGAAGGCATTTTCGAAAAAGCCTTCACGTTTGATGTTAAATTCCCCATTTTCTCACGAACTAATCCACTTTTTTAATGATAAAGTCAAACACCCTGTCCCTTCCATCTGCTTGATATATAAAATCTATCAAATAAGCCGTTTCAACCGGCTTCATATCCATCTTGCAGATACTAAGCCTGGGCTCAAAACTGCACTCTTTAATCTCTACGGAACCATCCCTTTCTGCCCCGCTAATCGCCCAATTATCTATTTTTACCCCATATTCCGTTTTCTGGGGAGGAATGCGGGTTACAAACCGTTCTCTTAGTTCCCCTTTCATACCACAGATGGTATCGCTCAATCTTATACCTTGATTCTCCAGTACAAACGACCGGATCAGGCTCTTACAGCGCCCCTCCTGATAAGCTCTGGTTATATCCAAACGAAATTCATCACTGCATGCATTCAATAACACTGATTTATGTCCGCTTCCCCTCTCCTGAAAGGCTCCTCCAAGAACCGGGACACTGTGCCCGGCCGATGAAGCGCACAAATTGTCATATCTCTTTTCTCCAAAATAATCACCGTCATATTCAGGCCATCCCAGATCATCCAGAATAAACCTGCCGCCGGAATATATAATAAAACTGCCGATATCGTTGTGATTATGGGGCTCGTTATTTCTTCCGCCCTTGGCCGCAAAGGAGTAGTCTTTCATCTTTTTTATATGCCATTGGGACTGTAAGAATATGGAGACTCCCCCGTCTTTTTCGTTCTTCTTTAACTTAGGATCATACCAATAAAAATCTCTGATAAAATCAGCATAGCGATGCCTGATATCCTCATCAAATACCGCTGCATATCTTTCATCCGGAACATTTACTTCCTCGTATTCTTTGGCAAGAAAATGCATAAGCCCTATGTGTGGACTGTAATTATGAGGTGCATCCGCAAATGGAACCACCACATTCTTCTCCAAATATACCTTTTGCCGGAACAGAGCGATCTGTTTTACTTTTTTCCGTTTAAAAAGATCGGTCTTTCCCCCTGTGTATTCCCTGAGCATTTCAGCGAAATAGCAGAAATAACCAAATCCATATCCCCAGTACAAAGCACCTTCAAGGCAGCATCCGTCTTCCTGGTAACTTCCGATAAAGTCCTCCATGGATCCCATTATTTTATCTTCTATCAGCGCAAATTCTTCCCGGGCGCCCAAATACATGACAGCCATTCCGATACAGCCGGCACACACCGCCGACCAGTTATCTTTGTGAAATGTTATATTGTTTTCCGTGTAAGGTGTGATCAAACGTCTCCACACTTCATTTTTCACACGTTCCCGCACTGCCGTTGAAAGCCTTGCGGACAGTAAATAACAGGTTTCACTGAGAGCCAGCCCTGTTTCCGCCGAAAATAAATCTATAGTAATACTACATTCATGCAGATTTTTTTCATCTTTCATATGAGCTGGAAAAGCCCAGGTAAACTCATTGCAGACTGCCCATATGATATCCTCCAGCCCGTTAATCCAGCAATCATCCTCTGAGTATAAAGCCATGGCGGTGTATACATTTAACCGCCTTCTGTGCTCTATATAACAGGCCTCATATTCCACTCTGCTTCCGGTTTCAAAATAGATTCTGTATTTTGAAAAGGGCAGTTCTTTTATCTCCTGGTCCTGATAAACTGCAGCAGCGGATTCCACTGCCCCCATGATTCTTTCATTGCGGGAATTGTGGGGAATGGCCGGTAAAAAGTTGTTATACATAGAAATGAACGCTCCTTTCTGATGATGAAATCTGTATAACACCATTATACGGCTGGTTTGCTGAGAACGACATGGACGAATCCTCTTATATTTTATACATTTCCGCTTACATTTCATTTTCTTTTTGCATTACAAAAAATGAGCCGGACATCCTGATTAAGGGTATATCCGGCTCTCTTTTATGACAAGCAAATCTCCGCTTTACTCTTCGACTGCACATCCACCACAATATTACATTCCGACACATGTTCATAATTAATATCCAGGGAATAGTCCACGCGGACCTTTAATTTATCTTCACTTTCATCAATCGAAATATGGTTTGTATTGATTCCTACCATCATATCGCCATATGGCGTCGCATAACATGCTATGTTTTTCTTATCCTCTTCAAATACCATATGAACATTGGCAATGCCTTTTTTCATGATGTCCAGGCATCCCGGATGGATCTTTATGGTATTCTTTACCATACCGTCAAATCCTTCCATCACTTCATCGTATACAATGTAATGCTTTCCATTTTTCAGGAAATAATCACCGGTAGTGATCATCTCCACATCGCTGTTTTCCCCGTCAGCGATCTGTATTCCACTGATGCTGATTAATACATCCTTCGTCATATTAATACTCCTCTATATTAATCTTCTTTGTCTCTTTCACTTGATCCGGCAGGATTGCCGTAGCGAATCTGGTAAATTTATCAGCAAGATCACTGACAAAAAAACGGTACTGATCTGCTGCTTCCGGTGCCTGGGAGCTGATTAAATCCTCATCCATCAGCAGTTGTTTCAGTTCCAGCGCGGTTTCATAGGCCGGATTCACTAAAGTCACGCTTTCCCCCATCAGTCTGCCGATGGTGGACCTGAGCAGGGGGTAATGGGTGCAGCCTAAAACTAGTGTATCGATGTATTTCCCCTTTAATTCGCTCAGATAGCGGGACGCGATCTCGTCGGTAACGGAATCGTGCAGAAGCCCTTCTTCCACCAAGGGCACCAAAAGCGGACAGGATTTTTCCGTTACTTCTATCTCATCTTTCATCCGTTTCATCGTTTGCTCATAGATGCCGCTGGTGACCGTTCCCTCTGTTCCAATCACCCCGATCTTTCCATTCTTCGTGGCATTTACCGCAGTTTTGGCGCCTGCATTGATCACGCCAATGATGGGAATATCCAAATCCCGGCTCACCTCTTCAAGAGCATAAGAGCTGGCTGTGTTGCAGGCAATTACAATGGCCTTCACCCCCTGGGTGCTTAAAAAACGGATAATCTGGCGTGAATACCTGATAACCGTATCTTTTGACTTGCTTCCATACGGAAGGCGGGCAGTATCTCCAAAATAAACAAGCCGCTCTTTTGGCATCTGACGGACAATTTCCCTCACAACAGTAAGCCCGCCTACGCCGGAGTCAAATACCCCGATTGGTGCATTTCTGTCCATATCACACACTCTCCCCGGTACTTTACTGTTTTCTCTCATAAGCATGGTCGATCAGTTCTTTAATCAGTTGTTTTTTAGAAATACCCCTGGCTTCCCAGAGCATAGGATACATACTGATCGCTGTAAATCCCGGCATGGTATTGATCTCGTTAAAGACAACTTCCCCGTCTTCTTTTACAAAGAAATCAACCCGTGACAGGCCGTATCCGTCCACAGCCTGAAAGATCTTTTTCGCAATCCCGGGAATCCTGTCGGCAGCGCCGCCCGGGAGTTTTGGGTCTGTCACCGTTCTGGATTCCGCATTGTTGTATTTGGCGTCAAAATCATAGAATTCCGCTGCTGCCAGAATCTCACCGACGCCGGACGCCTTTACAGGGACGGTTCCGCCTCCGAATACGGCGCATTCCACTTCATGTCCTATGATCATCTCCTCCACCAGTATCTTGCGGTCATGTCTGGCTGCTTCTAAAAGCCCTGCTGCCAGTTCCTTTCTGTCCGTTGCCTTGCTCACGCCCTTGGAAGAACCTGCATTGGACGGCTTTATGAATACAGGATAGCAAAACTTCGCCTCGATTTTATCCAGCACCGGCTCCATATCGCTTAGCTGGTGTTTCATTACAGGAACATAATCCGCCTGCTTCACTCCGAGATCATCCACAATAATCTTAGTGTATAACTTATCCATTGATACAGCCGATGACAAAACGCCGCAGCCCACATATGGAATCTGCGCCAGTTCCAAAAGCCCCTGGATGGTTCCGTCCTCGCCGTATAATCCGTGAAGGACAGGGAATACCACATCCACATGAATCTTCTCCACATCTTCTCCCTCAGTCAAAATCACACACTGTTCTGTGGCATCCGGAGAAATGACAGCGCCGATCCTGCTGTTTCTCCATGCTCCGGTACGGATATCTTCCAGATTCTCAGCCTTTAACCAGTTTCCGTCTTCCGTAATTCCAATCAGCATCTTTTCATATGCTGTTTCATCTATCTGTTCAATGATATTGGCCGCCGACATACAGGATACACTGTGCTCTGATGACTGTCCGCCAAAAATTACCGCTATCATGCGCTTTTCCATCTTATCTATACACCTTTCTGCCCTTTTTCGGGCACAATTACCTTGGTTTTCTGCCGGCTGCGGTTTTCTGCAGTCAGCTGCTCTCCGGCACTGCTAAAATTAATTACGCTTTTCAGGTTTACATTATAACACAGGCGTCAATAATTACCAATAGGATCAGAAAAAAAGGAGGATTAAAATCATGAAATACAAAAAGATGCTGATTGCCGCAATCAGCCTGGGCCTGATGGTATTTTTACTGGCCATGAACGGCTACAGACAAAACGGGGAACACCTGGCCTCCAGAATTGCACCGGAAATTATACGCTTTCATGTAAGAGCAAACAGTGACAGCAAAAAGGACCAGGACTTAAAATTACAGGTCCGGGATTATCTGCTTAATACTATTTATGATGATTTAGGAAGTTCTGCCAGTAAAGAAGAGATAAAAAATTACATTTTACAGAAAAAGACTGATTTAGAAGCGCTTTCTGATACATTTATTGAAGCTCAGGGCTTTGATTATAAAACTGCTATTGAGATTTCAAACCAATATTTTCCTGAGAAAACATATGGGGATATGACGTTCCCCAACGGAGACTATGAAGCGGTAACCGTGGCAATTGGGAGCGGTAAAGGCCATAATTGGTGGTGCGTGCTGTACCCGCCCCTCTGCTTTACAGATGCCGTATACGCCGAGGTTCCCGATTCCTCCAAAGATACTTTGAAAAACCTGCTGGCGCCGGAGGATTATTCGGAACTGGTAAAAGGGGATGTGGAAGTGAGATTTAAGGTGCTGGAATGGCTGGGAATCCAGTAGGACAGGGGCCGTTTTGCAGTTTATGCGCTTTGGGCGCTTTGAGTGAACAGGGAAAGCCGCCTGGCTGAAGTATCAGCCGGGCGGCTTTTTATATGGGCAGGAATTACATTTGGTCCAAGGTTTTCTTCGCCGCTTCCAGGGCTTCCGTGCCGCGCAAATGCAGATTAGCCCTCACATCTTCGCGCCCCACGATAAATGGGTTCGGTCCATCCGGAGTGCGTTTCTCCTGCTTTTCAAATAAATCACAGCGGTGGGGATGGACGCCCAATACTACGTCGCAGTGGTAACTGTCACAGATATACCAAAACATCAGGGCAGAGTTGGAAAATTCACATTCCCATTTCATCCGTTCCACAGGTTCCATCCGCATCATGGTCAGACCCGCGCCGCCCCACAGGCTTACCCAGTGTTCCCCGCCCAAATCATGGCAGTTAAAAATCAGCGACATGCATCCAGGAGTATGACCGGGAGTCAATACTGGAATGATTCTCAGTTTTCCCATGCGGATCTCTTTCATATGTTCCAAATAAAAATCAATATGTGGGTATTCTGTTTCATTAACCGGATCCATCAATTGGGAGGAAACCATAAATGCAGCGTCTATTTCGCCGATACATACTTTACAGCCATACGCATTCTGAAGCCTCTTTGCACCTGCAAAATGGTCGCCATGTCCATGGGTAATGACAATCAGGGAGATATCTTTTGGATCTAATCCTAATTTTCTGAGACCGGGTACAATGTGCTTTTCACCGGCGTCAACCGGATCCATAGAATCGATCAGCACGATTCCCTGTTCCGTCGTGATTGCAAAAACACCGACGCCTCTTCGTCCGATATAATAAACGTCGTCAAACACCTGAAATGGTTCTGCTTCCTGCCCCATCCATGCCCGCATTTCTTCACGGGTCATTTTATTTTTTTCTTTCAGTTCCACAATAGGATTCTCCTTTTCTTATAAAGATTTGATCGATCTGCCTTTCCCTTTAGAATGGGAACAGCCTTGGTATGTAAAGACAGAAAATGATAAAATGGGCGATGGTGTATACAATACCGCATTTAAACCACTGCTTTACATTATAACCGCCGGTTTCATACATCATAACGGAAATCGTATTAGCGGTCGGCATCAGGAATGAGTTTCCGGTACCCTGCTGTGCAGCCAGGAACATAGGCATGGCATTCCAGCCATTTTGTACCGCAATGACAGTGGCCAGCATACGGAAAATATTGGATACCGTTGAATTCTGCAAAAACTGAGTCAATACAAAGCAGACCAGATACATGCAGACCATGATCATAAATGGGCTCATTCCGTTTGTAAAGGAAACAAATAGTTCGTTGAGCACCTTATCTGCACCTGTTTTGGTAATTGCGGTTGCCAGCGGCAGAGTGCCGACAAACAAGAAGATAATCGGAACAGAGCCTGCCTGGATCGCTTCTCTGTCATCCATTACACCGAAAATCACCATTGCCAGGGCGCCAACCGTTGAAGGCCACCAGCTCTTCCGGACTGTTCGGCAGATGCAGACTGGGGGATATTGCCCAAGTCAGGAAAAAGCCTGTTCAAAAAGATAAAAGTGATTAACGTCAGGATAATTGTAAAAGGCAGTTTAATCAGTATGGGAGTAAAATAGGTAAATTGCCCGACACCGCCCAATTCGTTGATGATAGCATTACTCTGCAGGTAAGATGCCGCATTGCCGCCCAATGGAAGAATACCGATCCAGAAACCGTAAAGAACCATGAGTGGATACACAAATTTGCTCAGCGGACGTTTGTGCTCTGCACATACGGCTGTGATAATCGGAAGCATAATGGTGGCAGTCATAGTACCGTTAACTATGCATCCTAACAGAAATCCAGGAACCAGCAGGCCAAAAAGAATCTGACGGTCGCTGGCGCCCGGTTTGATTACTGTTTTGCTTAAACTGGCAATGATGTTGGTTTTATTAAAGCCGGTAGCGACCACGAACATGGAAAACATCATGATCACAGATGAATTGGTAAGTCCGGCCCACGCCTCCTGGGGCGTGAGCACTCCTGTTATCTCCAGAGAAACCGGTATCAGCATTGCAGCCACAGGGAGCTTTACCCTGCCAGACAATACCATTACTAAAAATACAAAAAATACAGCCAATAAAATGATTTGCGGATTCATGAATTACCCCCCTTTTAATATTCAGCGATCCAGAACAGAGCCATCTTCGTGAAGATGGATTCCTCCGTAAGCGCCCTCAAATTCGAATTTCTTATCAATATCATCAATCAGTTCAATTCCAAGCCCCGGTTTCTTCGGTAAGATAATGTATCCATTTTCCACCGTAAAAGGTTCCTTCATTTCTTTATCCAGGCGGCATTTGCCGTTCATCATCGGATACTCCTGTACCTCAAAGTTGGGAATGCAGGCATCTAACTGGAGACAGGCAGCGGTGGAAACCGGTCCTAGCGGATTGTGAGGGATCAGATAGACGCCTCTGGCCTCTGCCTGTACGGCGATCTTCTTTCCTGCGGTCAAGCCCCCTGCCACGCACATATCCGGACGGATATACCGAACCGCAGAATGGCTGATCAATGTATCAAATTCCATGGGATTGATAAAACGCTCGCCGGTTGCAACCGGGATACCGCACTGGCTGATCACTCCGGGCATGGCTTCCGCATTATCAGGAATAGGATCTTCATAAAAATAAGGTCTGTATTTTTGCACTGCTCTCCCGATCTCAATAGCCTCAGAGGTTTTTAGCCCCCGGTGGCATTCAATGGCAATATCCACGTTCCAGCCCACAGCCTCCCGGACTTTTCTCATCAGCTCTTCTGTCTGTGCAACAATAGAAGAAAAGTTTTCGCCGCATCTTCCGTCTTTATCTATTTCATGCAGAAGGGAAAAACGGATTGCTTTAAAGCCGCTTTCTGCCAGCTTGGCCGCATTTTCTGCAATTTCATCACTGTTTTTCCCCCGGGCGTTTACGTAGATTTTTATCTTTTCCCGAACCATGCCTCCCATCAATTCACAACAGGGAACCTTAAAATATTTCCCCTTCAAATCCCAAAGGGCGATATCAATTCCGGAAATGGCGCTTTGCACCACAGACCCCCGGAAATGAAGATTTCTTGTCAGTGCATTCCAAATGAACTCAATCCGCATGGGATTCATACCCACGATCAGCTTCTCCATTTGCTTTAATACGACGGCGGCCGCCTCCTGATATCCCCATGCTCCACATTCTCCCAGCCCGGTCAGGCCGGAATCTGTATGCACCTTTACAAACAGGTAGCGGTGTCCGGCCAGGATTGGCTCAATTTTAGTTATTTTCACAAAAAGTTCTCCTTTCTCCTTCTAAAGTGTTTCTCCAAAAAATGTTACTATTTATCAGATAAGGATAGTATAATGTGATAAATATTGGTTTTCAAACGAGAAATTTCTGGTCAGATTTAATAAAATTAATAGAACGGATGAGAATATAGTAATGAAAAAACAGCCCTCCGGAGGAAGGCTGTTTTGGTGTACACAGCAGTTCAGCTGTTGGCTTCGATCTTTTGGCTCACTGTCCTTGCGACCGCCAGAAACTTCTTCAAAGCGTCTGTCTTTTGCTTGTCCTTCCGCCAAAAACAGCTCACATAACGGCTGGGAAAGGTATCCAGGACATATGATTTGACCTGCGGGTTATGGCGGACCGCGCTTTGCGGAAGAAAACCGGTTGCAATGTTATTCTCAATATAGCGCTCAACGGTATACATCTGGCTGGTCTGGAGAAGAATATGCGGATTTAAACCGCATTCAGTAAAACGCTGTTTAATTGCCACTGTCTGAGAGAAATTATCTTTTAAGAGAATGAGAGGCTGTTTCGCGATATCTTCTAAAGTGACAGAATCCTGTAAGGCCAGGGGATTGGCGCAGCTGACGCAGTATACCTGCCGGTCTTTAATCAGAGAAAGGCTTCCATAGACAGAATCGAAAGCAGCTTTTTCCCCGGCGTTCTTAAAATGGTGGTGGGTAAAAATCACATCTAACAGATGGTTGTCCAGCATCTCAAATTGTCTTTTGGTGGAGTCTTCAACTGTGGTTATGACAAGATCAGGTTCCTGTTTTTTGGCCTCAGCCATAATTAACGGAAAAATGGCATTGCCGCCTAAGGTGGAAACACCGACCCGGATGGAATATCTCTGGGAGATCAGATTTTGAATGGTTTCTTTCAGATGGTTATATTGTGCCAGGATAATGTCCACTTCCTCCAGGACAGCCTGTCCTGCTTCTGTAATCCGTAATGCATTCTTGTCGCGGTGGAAAAGACTGACCTTGTGCTCATTTTCCATGCTTTTAATGGCTAAGGATATGGTGGACTGGGATACATGAAGCTGTTCCGAAGCCTTTAAGAAACTGCCGAACTGGCAGACGGCCTGAAAATACTGCATTTGAATTAGTGTCATAAACATTCCCCCATTCACTTGATTCATGTGTGCTGTTGAAACCGATTAAGGCGCTTATCCCCCGCTCTGAGGCAGGCATAATAATAGGGCGCTTCTTTAAAAGGGTGTATTTGGTGACCGTTTTCCGGTCACCAAACGCGCCGCACATTCCGGAAATTCCCGGCGTTATCCCTGCCAATAACCCAATGAAAGATTTCCTCCTCTTTATCTCAACAACTCTCCCACATCCAATAACCCCCAGCCCTGCCGGTTCCTGGGCAGGCCCATATCCACAGCCCGTTCCCGCATCATCAGCTTCACATCCCTGTTGTTCATGTAAGGATATTTTTCCAAAAGAAGGGCGATTGCTCCGGATACCAGCGGAGTGGACATGCTGGTTCCGCTTTTTACTGCATACCGGCCTGCCACGTTGGAACAGCTGACGATACCGGAACCGGGAGCTACGATGTCCGGCTTGCAGATGCAGGCGCTGGTGGGACCGCGTCCGGAATAGTCCACCATACGGTTGCCCATCACATTCACTTCTTTGTCATCATCGGAACAGCCCACTGTAATCACTTTCCGGCTGATTCCAGGAGTGGTGATGGTCATGGGCTTTGGGCCCTGGTTCCCGGCAGCCACCACTACCACCAGACCGTCATCCCATGCGGCATTGACGGCTTTGACCAATGCGGAGTTCTCATTCATTCCTTTCCGGTTATAGGATCCTACGGAAATATTAACAATGCGGATTCCAAATTCTTCTTTATGATAGCGGATCCAATTCAGTCCGGCCATCACATCGGAGGCAAATCCGTTGCCCTTATCATCCAGCACCTTGATTGAAATCAGATTGCATTCAGGAGCAATTCCCTGGTATCTCCCGTCGGAAGCTGTCCCGCTGCCTCCAATAATTGCGGAAATATGGGTTCCGTGCCCATTATCATCATAGGCATTTCTTTTCTTCTGTACCATATCAGCAAACGCAATGATTCTGTTATCAAAATCGACATGCGGAAATATACCTGTGTCCAAAACGGCAACGCCCACCCCTTTTCCGGTATAACCGGCGTGGTAGGCTTCGCCGCAATGAATCCATGTTTTTACTTGATTCACATTTTAACCTTTTTTCCCTTTTTTATTAAGATATGTAATCTTTTTTAGCTGGGAACCCGATCCACGGATTTCCAGCCTTCAAAAACGGATAATCAGGTTATGGCCTGCGCTGTCTGTCAGCGATAAAACCGCATTCATGCAGGCTGAACTGCAAATGATTGCTTTTTATTTAATAAAACTTACGTGTTTAAAAATCTCTTTCATAGCTTCTTCTTTTCTCTGGTTGAAGATTACCTTATTCTCTTCGAACAGGTTTCTTCCATGGGTATCAATGGCCACAATCAGGGGGCCGAACTCCTTGATCCGGCATACCCATAAGGTTTCCGGCATACCAAGATCCATCCACTGTGCATCCTCAATCTCTTCTACAGTAGCAGCGGCTACCACAGCACATCCCGCTGGAAAAACGCAGTGAATGGCCTTTCCCTCTTTGCAGCCGGCCACTGTCTTTTCACCCATACCGCCTTTTCCTACAATCACCCTCACACCGGTTTCTTCTATGAATTCCTTCTCGAATTTTTCCATGCGCATGCTTGTTGTCGGACCTACGGATACCATTTCGAAACGTCCGCTGCTGCCTGGAACCGGCCTCACGATGGGGCCGGCGTGAAGGATAGCGCCTTCTTTTATATCCACAGGAAGTTCCCTTCCCTCTTCGATCAAACGCCGGTGGGCAACATCACGGCAGGTCACTATATGGCCGCTCAGATAAATAATATCCCCAACATGAATATCTTCCAATTCTTCCGCCTTAACCGGCGTTGTCAATACTTTCTTCGCCATTATAATGTTACCTCCTTATGTGAAGTAATAGTGAAATTCAAATCCTTATCAAAATCAATGTGGCCTCTCCGGTGTGACCAGCATCCCACATTGACCGCCACACCGATTGTGGACGGGTGGCGTGCCGTATTTTCAATATGTACGCCCATGACGGAATAATTTCCGCTCATTCCCTGAGGCCCGAGGCCGATTTTATTGATCCCATCTTCCAGAAGTTTCTCCATGGCGGCGGCCCGTTCATTGGGATTATGGCTTCCAAGAGGGCGCATCAGGGCTTTTTTGGACAGCAGAGCTGCGGTTTCCACAGAGGT
>JAGZXV010000125.1 GCA_018378255.1 Clostridiaceae bacterium
TAAATCACTATAATATTTAGCCATTACTAATTACAGAATAAAAACACACTTAAAATCACCACATTTCCACCTTCCTCGAAAAAGCATATATTAAAATGAAAAAAGACTAATAGACGATGTTAATTTAAACACTGTTTTTCAATAAAGAGAGAGATGAAAAGTATAATTTATATAATTAAAAATAGTTTAACAACTCAAAAGTTAAGAACATATTTTGAATATTATACAAAACATTTCACTAGCTTCTTATGTTTTGAGTATATATACTTCTGAGGTAGATAAAATTTTGGCTTCATATCCCATCCTGTCCCCTATTCTATTAAAAATAGTGAGTATCCCAAATTATACATAATTCAAGTATCAGCATGGATTTATACAGTGGATGACACGGAAGCAAATATGACTACACGTCCGATAATGCCCCTATACCCCATTATCATTGCATCAACATCTTAATGCCAAAACAATTAATTTTTGAGAAAGTGAGGCGATATTTATTTCTTTATACAAAGGTAAAAAAAAGCTTGCAGGTAATGTAGCAAACGAGAATCTCAGAAATGATTTAGGTAATTATACAGTAACCTTTAATGATCGTGCAACTATTGAAGGGGTAGATTCATTTGATACTATTTCAAGTCAAATAGCTACCGGTACATTAGTATCATCATTAGTGGAATTAATAAAAACTGGTCTTTTATATCTTAATACATCATTACTAAATAAAATAGAGACTCATCAACGCTCAACGGATCATGACAATAGATATTATACTGAAACTGAAATGGATACAAAAATCAGTGACATAAACAATAATATAAGTGTTAAAGTAATTTCTGGTATTGATATTAATACTTTCATATCTTTTGACAATTTAATACCCAAACTATATTTTTGCGAAGGTTGTACAAACTTTCCATGGAGTAATGGCTGGCTGTTATGCCTTCCTAATTCAATTGGTGGCAATAAGTCAAGCAAACAAATCGCCTTACGGCATGGCACTTATGATGTAAATAACTTTAATACTCAAGTAAGAAATTATTATAACAGTAGCCAGGTATGGTCTAAATGGTACAGCTATATAACTAATGTAGATTTTACTGATATTGATAAAACTGATCATCTTATTAAATTCGGAAAAATGGGCATCTATTATGGGGCAATCCCAATAGAACAAGTTCCCAATGGTGTGGCAGCCAAAGAATTAGATATGAGTTCCATATTTTCAGGAATAAGTTCTGTTACAGCAACTCTCGTCTCCGGCGTTCCAGACAAAAAAAATGTGTCCGTACTCGCAGATGGTACAACTCTTAAATTTTATATGAGTAACTCACTTACCACAGGAGGTATAACCCATTCTTGGTATACAATAGTTGGGGTCCTCAAATAATAACGGATAATGCCGCTTTTAATTTTTCCAGACCGGCGTGGAAATTTAGTGTGATATAGTCTTTTAAAAAAGAACGCCATTCCCATCAAGATCTTTGCCAAAAGTATCACTGATTAGAAACTTTACTGCGTCAAAAGCCGCCTCACCTAAAAAAGTTCCTGAATTGCCGAACGGACGGTCTGCAAATAATCCTGTAAGGTGGGACGAGGAGGCAGGCGGCATGGACGGACTTATCTTCATCGGAGTATCGGACCATTTTTCAATGCCAAGTTTATTGACTTAATAAAAATACCCGACTTTATGCGGTAGTGGTATTTCCCAAACGCCTATTTCAAACTTCTAATCTAATAAACATGTCTCTATATAAATGCAAAAAAAGTAGCTGGAAATACATCTAATGAGAAATTTGACAGCGACTTGGGTAATTATACAGTCACATTTAATGACAGTGTCATAGAAGAAATAGAGTTATTTGATACCATACAGAATTCAATAACCAGTACTTCTAAACTCTCATCACTAATTTCTTTATTCAAAAATGGTCTATATTTTCTTAATAATAAAATAAAATTATTGAATGACGTTTTAGAAACCACTGCAAATACTCTAAATCGTCTAATAGACAATAAAGCAAACACTTTACACACTCATGATGAAAGATATTATATAGAACAGGAAATAGATTCTTTTTTAATCAATAAAATAGATTCTGCATCTTCCAGCATGCCACATTATGGAACAGTTACAAATCTTTCCATAAACAATTCATGGACAAACAATGCATCGATAGATTTACCGCCTGGGGTATATAGTATTCATGCACAAATTAACATAGCAGGTACAAATAATCGTATCACTCTAAAACTATTAAAAGGAAGTGAAGAATTAGGCCGTCAGTCTGTAACTGCTGCAGATAATAATATCTATTCAGCTTCTTTAGATATGGTAGTTATAACCACAATTGCGGACAGATTTTATATCCATACTTGGGGCACTATCGCTTTAAATGCAAAAAATATATTGATGACCGCAAGAAAACTATCATAATCATATTCGATTCCATAAAGGAGGTGAGATATATGTCCTTATATAAAGGAAAGAAAAAAGTTGCAGGAAATATAACAAACAATAATCTCAGAAATGATTTGTCTGATTACACAGTCTCATTCGATGATCAGGCAAATATCGACGATATCACATCATTTGATGCAATCCAAGGTCAACTCACCAGTTCTTCGCTTATATCCACGCTGTTTTCCACCATCAAAAAATGTTTGAATTATCTAAACACTGAACTATTATCTCTAAAAAACGATCTGTCAAAATATTACCCCATAGGGTCAATATACCTCAGTGTAAACAATATTAATCCAAGCACCTTCATAGGAGGATCATGGGAACGTTGGGGAAATGGACGGATACCGACAGGCGTCAACGAAAATGATCCTGATTTCTCCTTGCCCGAAAAACAGGGAGGAATGAAACTCATTAATATAAGCCATAGCCATTCAGTTAATAATCATACGCACAGCACGAATAACTGTACATTAAATATTAACCAGATTCCATCCCACAACCATTGGTTAGCAAATGGTGCTCTTGTTGTAAATAACGGCAATAGTGCAACCAATCAATTTGACGCAGGTG
Source organism: Clostridiaceae bacterium (assembly GCA_018378255.1). Classification (GTDB taxonomy): domain Bacteria; phylum Bacillota; class Clostridia; order Lachnospirales; family Lachnospiraceae; genus CHH4-2. Next base: position 3,035 of record JAGZXV010000125.1, read on the forward strand.
TCTCCGGTTTTAGTTCCATATATAATTCCGGCTGGTTTATGGAATGGAAAAAAGGCACTATTTGGGATACCCAGTATGCCGGTGGTAACCAGGCTCATAATCATGGAAGCACAGGTGGTACGGCTCCCGGAACAAACGCTCAGCTTTCATCTTCTCAATCAATCGTTCAGCCGTATATTACCTGCTATATGTGGAAACGTGTAGCCTAAAGATTTAGAACTGATTTTGCACGGCCTTTACGCACTCCAAAAATATAATCTCTTAAATTAAAAACAGAACAATTACAGAAAGAGGTGATCCCCATAAAACCAATCATCCACCCAATTGAACCTTTCGATTCCTCTCTAGGCACAACAATAAATTTCACCTGGAACGGAAACCGTTTCTTTAAATCCAGATGCATCATCAAAGAAAAAACATCCGGAACTATCATATACAACGAAATCGCGGAAACCATGAGACCAGAGTATCATTTACCTCCAGAAAGCGGTCTGGTGAACGGCACTTGTTACACCTGCTACATCACTGTATTTGATATGAAAGATCTCGAATCAGACACTTCGGACGCAGTCCTATTCTACTGCTACTCTGCCCCAACGTTCCGACTGTCAATCCAGCCTAACGATGTAATCAGAACCTCCGTTTATGAAGCTGCCCTTCACTACAGCCAAGCAGAAAATGAACTCCTGCAGTCCTATACCATAACTTTATATTCCTATCAGAAAGTAGCCCTGCAGACCTCAGGAACCGTGTACCCGCCACAGGATTTCACAAGCGGAGATTTATTTTACATCATATCTTCCCTCGAAAATGCCAACCAATACTATATCAAGGCAGCCGGTACAACCGTCCAGGGCATGCACTTAGAAACGCCTGATATCTTATTTACCGTTGCTTATGAAAACCTGCAGCCCTTCGCGGTTCTGGAAACCAATAATCATCCCGACATTGGAGCGATTGAACTGCGCAGCAATCTGATCTCTACAGAAGGGATACCCGATAAAGATGTGGTGTTCATTGACGGCAAATACGCTGATCTGAGAGACAATTCCGTTCAGTTTGACATCGGCTATCAAATCATCGGTGATTTCAGTCATGTATTTAAATTTTATGAGCCGGTTTTAAACCAACAACTGCTTCTCATTAAGGATGCTGATGATAAAATGCAGATCAGTTGCTCTTATAGAGAAGGGATCTTTGATGATTCCAATGGTAAGAAGGGAGTAATAGAACTGACTGCCAATTCATCAGGCGTGAATTACACACTATACAGCAACTATTTCAACATTCCGACAGATTCGGAATACATCAGCTATTGTATAACCAGAAAAGGCCCCTATTTTGATACAAAAGCTGTTATCATACCAAAATAACAGCACCAGAAAGGAGGTGATCCAATGTTTTGCGGACACATTTTTGCATCCAGTAATGACGCACTTATCTCTCATGCCGCCAATCCCAATACAGTTGAGAAATTAGCAATACAGAATGCGGTCTTTGATGAAATCTATGCAGCGGTAAAACTAATAGAAATATCCGATTTTGACGGTACAATCCCCACAGAATGGACATTCGACACACGTTTTCATGCGATCTTCAATGACACCCTGTATGGCGGTAATGTTAACTTCACCGAATCCATTGTAGATTCGATCAGAATTAAGAAACGTACTGTCAAAGACAACAAATTCAAAACTATTTTTGAGCGTAAAATAGAGAAAAATGATGATCTCTCCGTCGAACTAATCGATTACTTTGAACCCATAGGAACTGTAGAATATGCCTATGTCCCTGTTATTTCCGGCGGTGAAAACAGTTACATCGTCAGCAAAGTAGAATCCAAATTCGATGATTTCTTTTTATGTGAAAAGGACAAATCATACCCACTGATTTTGGATGCGTCTTACACTCAAACCATTAACTATGAAACCAGCCAGGTCAAACCATTCGGCCGTAAATACCCCGTCACTGTCATCAATGGCAGCAGCGGTTATAAATCCGGGGAAATGGAATGCCTGTTTGTTCAGTTTGATCAGGATTCTGCCGATACTGATCATGCCTTTCATTACCGGAACCTCATTTATGAGATGCTGATCAACGGAAAACCTAAAATTTTAAAGGACAGCGAAGGCAAATTACTGTTGGTCAACGTAACTGGAAGCATAAGCGAATCAGACCGCCAATATCTCTATGGAGACACCGGCGGTTTTTATTATGTAAAATCTAAATTCAGTTGGACAGAATGCGGTGATGCTTACGAAGTTGGCGATTTATACGATAATGGTTTAATTGATACGGATCTGGATAGGTAGGTAAAAATTATGTATGATGTAAAACAAAGTGATCTTGATTTATTGCGGCAGGGAACCCACGAGGTATACATCAGGGTTGAACTGCTGAACAAACAGTTTAAAGTTCTCGATTCCCTTGAAGGTTCCATCATCAATGACAGCTTCAGGGTAAATAATGATTCCGTACAGAGAAGATCCTATACCTGTGATATGGTTCTGACCGATTCCAGTTTGATCATAGGAAAGGATAAAAAAATCTGGCTGGATAAACGGCTGCAGGTATATTACGGGATAAAATCACTGCGTCAAAATGAAATAATCTGGTACAGAATCGGTACATTTGTCTACGTTTCGATGAACTACAAATACTCCCAAAATGAGCGTACCCTCTCTCTCACCTGTGCCGATTTAATGGCGGAATATGACGGCACCTTAAACGGACAGCTTGGCGGCTATGGTTCCTCCAACTCGGAATCCGGCAACATTGCCCAGGGATTAAAAATTCCTGCCGGACAAGATATACGCCAATCCGTCATAGCTCTGTTAAATGATGCAAATATTGAACGGTACATTGTAGAAGACATTGGAAAAGAAATTCCATACGATCTGGAGTTTAATACTGGTGTTACTTACTGCGAAATTTGGACTAAAATCTGTGAATTGTACGATTCATGGGAATTCTTTTTTGACACAGACGGCACCTTTATATGGCGTGAAATCCCCAACTGCGCCTCTGATCCCGTCCTATTGGACGATTCTGTCATGGAGCACATCGTACTGGATGAAAGTGCAAGCGCTTCATTTGATAATATCTATAATGTTGTTGAAGTATGGGGTAAAGTTTTGGAATTAAGTGCATCTGACCGCTATGCGGATACTTCCACTTATACCAATAACACATATCAAATCTCATTAGACGGTTATTCATCCTGGAATGATATCGACCACCTAACACAATTTGGAATTAAAATAGGCGCCGCTAATCTGGATGCCCCAAAGTTCACCGTCAATAACTACTCTCCGATCCCTATTTACGACGGAGACGGCAGCCCTTTAGCTGCCGGAACACTGCTGCCGGATACGGCTTATGTATTCCGCTACCGCAGGTTAAATACCGGCGAATCCGGGGTCACATCCGCCCTATTTCTTCTCGGCCAGTATCAATGTTATGGCAAATACATCGAAAATTCAGATGAATGCCCCTTCTCAGTAAAAAACTTAGGATATGAAATCATGAACGCAGTGGATTATGAAAGTTTAAGTGATGATGCAGCCTGTTACAACCAGGCAGAATATCTGGCTTACACTTCTACCGCCATGATGGATACAATAACCTTAAATACAATCGTTATCCCCTGGTTAGAAGTCAATACAAAAATAAGGTATACCCCAAAATATAACCATGAAACCAACCAATATATAATTAAAAATTTCAGTTGGTCCACAGGATCAGGCACAATGACATTAACTCTCTATAAATTTTTGGAGAGTTTTTCTTTTGTCTATGACAGAAGGAACCAAAAAAGTAGAAAGAGGTGATTAACTTGGCAAAATATAACGATCTTCCATTAACAAACTTTCCTGACACAGAAGACACCTGGGCAAGAATGCAGGACATTACGGTTAACCTCATCACCGTAGCCCAGCAGTATAATGCGCTGTGGGAATCCGGTGATGTCACCGGCGCTAATACCTTATTGGAGAATAATCCCGGGTTAATAAATGCAATTTTCAATGCCGACAAATGGAACAAACTCAGGGATGCAATTATCTCTCTGGAACGTTTTTATTTAAATGACGTACAAACATTTATAGACCGGGTGGCCCAGTACACAATCGGTATCAAGGATGATGCAGCTGGTGATGAAAAAATCACAAATACCTATTCCGCCAATAAAATAGACCGGTTAACCGGATACTATTCCAATTCATTTGATATTGTAGTTTCCGATTGGACCAGTGATTTTATTTATACCCACGAAGACGATTCTATTGGCGAAGATGATATTGTAGAGGTTTATTTCAATTCAGACAGCTATACAGCCGTCTCAAAAGCGCAGATACGAGTAATGAGCGGTTCAGGCGCAGGAAATTTTAAGCTAAAAGCAAAGAAGGTTCCGATTGGAACAATAACAATCGATTTTTATAAGGTGGTGAAGAAAAATGGCTAAAACCGGACGAATTAATTTTGGCGGGGGCGGGGGAATTGATCCTGATGAATTAAATGCGCTTCCCGAACACGTTTTAACTGGTAAATCATTTGGCGGCTCCGGAAGTGATGAGCCGCAGACAGGAAACATGCCCAACCGTGGTGCAGTAACTCAGGCGTTAAATGCGGGCGGAAGTTATACAATACCGAATGGCTATCATAATGGTTCTGGAAAAATTACAGCGAATAGCTTAGCCAGCCAGACATCCGCTACCGCTACGGCGGGATATATTTATAATGGTAAAACGGCATGGGTGAATGGTAGTAAAATAACCGGGAATATGACAGTTGGAAGTATACTAAATTTTAGTGCAGCCGCATACAGTACGACGCAGATATTGTTGAAATGGCAGAATCCGTATGCGGCGACTGGGAAACCATTTAGCGGGGTTTTTATAAACTATTCAACTGGGGGATATCCTGGTATAGGTGGTACACGAATTTATACCGGTGTCGGAAATAATACAGCATCCGGTGGTTGGTCTCAAGTTATTGTTAATATGCCATCAATTGGAACTGGTTACTACTTTAGCTGCTCTTCATACTGTACATGTAGTGCTGGTCAGATAAATGGCAATACACTCAATGCTTATGCAGCAACTTTACCACGAGGGCAACAAATATTTACACAATCCGGCACGTTTACTGTTCCCGCAAATGTTCGGACAATCGATGTTTTTTGTGTTGGCGCTGGTGGAATTGCTTATCATTATGGTGTATCTTCCGCTAATGTCAGAAGGCGGGCCTTAGGTGGAGGCGGAGGATATACAACCACTCAAAAAGGTATCTCAGTATCCCCGGGGGCGCAGTATCCAGTCGTAGTTGGAGCTTCAACTACAGATACTTTTAGCATTCCAAGTGCAGGAACCCAAAGTGGTACTTCATCATTTGGATCATTAGTTTCGGCTGCTGGCGGATGGGGGGGCAGATGGTGCATGGGTACGGGCGTTGCTAATGGTCAAAACGGTGGTTCAGGTGGAGGAGCTTACTGGGCATCACAAAACGGTGCAATTATAAATGGAAGTCAAACACCTGGAGTTGATGGTTCGGATGGTGGCTCAATAAGGTACTGGTGGGATTCTGAAGAAGATGGTTATCAAGAAGGTACAGCGACTGGTGGGATTGGGCAAAGAAGAACCACAAGAGCATTTGGAGAGGCATCTGGATCTTTATATTCATCTGCGGGAACTAATGGTGGAAATAAAGCCGGGGATGCCAATACAGGAAATGGAGGCAGTGGAATGGAAGATTACTCCCGAAACTGGCAATATGGAGGTTCCGGTATAGTCATAGTTAGATGGGGATATTAAACTTTATTTAAAATTTATTTGGAGGTAATGTCTTATGATCGTGCATCAGATATTTGCACAAATTTATAATGAAACAGTACAAAATTTAATAATATGCCAAGATTATGAAATGGCAAATTATTTAGCAAGAGCAGTCTATGGCGATGATGCTTTTGCAGTTAATTGCTTACAGTATCCGTGTAAGCTAGGCGATAAATATATTGAAGGTGTATTTTACCATGTTGATCCTGAAACTAAAGAGCAGAGTGTAATCCAATACGTTCCGACACAAGAACAACAGGTTCAACAACTACAATCTGACAAAGAAATACTGGTTGAAGAACTAACATCCGCCCAACTAGCTCTAACCGAACTATATGAAAAAATGGAGGCATAACCTATGGCAAAAGTATACGCAGATTTAATCCGTAAAGGAATCAAAACCCTTGAACAAGTTCCAGAAAAAATCAGGGCTGAGGTTGCATCGATCTTAAATGCAGCTATCCAATAGCAAAATGAATCACTCAAATTAATTATACGAAACACAACTCCCCAGGCGGAAATGCCTTCATCCCCTCATTTCCGCCCTTTCCCCACCCCAGGAGGCTAAAATGTATAATATAGATAACCTAAAAAACATATTATTAGCAGAATCCGGCTACATAGAAAAAAGAAAAAACTGCCCAACCAAAAATTTATATGAAAAAACCGGCGTCTACGACGGAGCCGACAACTGGACCAAATACTGGAAAGACCTGGCCGATCTGGGGCTCACAAATTACCAGGGCTCCTACTACTGCATTGCCACCCTCTTCTGGGCCATGACAAAAGCATATGGACTTGAGGCTGCCCAGAGGCTGTGCCTGCAAAAATACATGATCAACTGTCAGACCACCTATAACCTGTTTAAATCAAACGGCCAGGTATTCACCACTCCTAAATACGGCGATATCATGGTATTTTGGAACGGAACAAGATTTTACCACGCTGAGTTTGTGTTAGATGCAAAGGGCGATTTAATCAAAACATTTGGCGCCAATACTTCCGTAAACTCCTCTTCCGGTTCCGCACTTAGAAATGGCGGCGGATGTTACGCCCCCAAAACCTACTCCCTGGCCGCAGTCAAAAGAGAGGGACACAAGTTCTGCCGGCCCACCTACGGAGATCAGGAGGCTGAAAAATGGATAAAAGCCGGCACAGTTTGGAAATACCAGCTTTCCGATGGTTCTCTAGTAAAAAACCAATGGAAATACATAAATAACCGCTGGTATGTTTTCAACAGTTCCGGCACCATGATCACCGGCTGGTATCTGGATTCCAATCACCAGTGGTACTATCTGTGCGGTGACGGCGGCATGGCCCAGGGATGGCAAAAGGTCAATGACAAGTGGTATTACTTAAACCAATCAGGTGAAATGCACAAAGGCTGGCTACAGACAGACAACGGCTGGTATTATCTCACAGAAGAGGGATCGGCCGCAACCGGATGGCTCAATGTCCAGGGAATATGGTATGTATTTGACAATTCAGGGAAAATGATTCATAGTACGTGGTTTCTAAATTCCGATGGAAATTGGTACTACTTATCTTCCACCGGAGCCATGAAAACATGTCAATGGATACAGCAATCGGATGGAAACTGGTATTATTTATCCACCACAGGTAAAATGGCCCAAAACGCCTGGATCAAAGATACTTATAAAGACATCTATTATTTTGTAGATATAAACGGCATCTACCAGCCGGAAAAAGATACTTCTTCTCCTGTTGGCCTTCCAATCACTGAGTAGAGAATTCCATTTATAGAGTGTGTAACGAAACGTCTGAACCTACAAATGTTTCATGATAATGACTGGACTGAAAGTTCTTAATTGAGTTTCCTGCCCTTGCTTTATATTTAACAGCAACATGCGGTTGCAGTGTTAGCGCAGGCAGGAAATCCGCCAGAGGATTCTGTAGCTTTCTGTGACTTACTATGGATTACTATATTTGATTGGCTTATACCGGCATCCCCTCATACATAATGCTCAGATTTCCATAGACCTGCCCCAGTTCCTGATTGACATTGACCATTTTCTGGTTTCTTCACACATAGACAGAAATAGCGCCTTCAGCAGGGCTGTATCACTTGGAAACCCACTTCTCTTTCAGTTTAACTTACGATAGGCTGCAATCAATTAAGCTCCCAATGACATTCCACAAATTATTACATCAATACATAACAAAAAAATATATGCTAAAACCAGCTGTAAATCAAATTTTTTCATATAAATACGATTTTTTTCAAAAAAACACTTGTCAAAAACCCCTAATATCAGTTAATATACTAACATAAATAATTATTCCATAATTATTTATATCCGCCAGTTCTGAAAAGAGTGCGGTTTCGCCCGTATAACCGGTGTCCGGTCTCAAACCAAACCATCCCGAGAACACGCGGTTGCTGGCGGCATTTTACCGAACAAATGCCCTTCACGTTCTTAAAACAACCGGCATTATATCATCCTGTCTAATAAGCCAATACCTCCACTCACACATCACAATTCCAGATAATCGTAACTCTAAATCTATAGACTTTCGCATATTTATATAACACATCTCCACACATCCGCATATCCTAAATAAAAAAGGATCTATTATGTCCACACTCTCTTATTCTAAAATAATCGGCACTATTTATGAAATTAACCCCAACGATAATGACTGCAGCCGCCAGGTGATCTCAATCAACACAGGATTCGGCCCCGCTTCCATCATTCTGAATTCCGATACCTTTGTTGCAGAGGCTGAAACCCTGCGGCCGGGCATGACCATCGCTTCATTTTTCGATCCAAATCAACCGGTTCCACTTATCTATCCGCCTACTTACCAGGCTGTGGCCATCACCAGCATTAAAGACAATGACAATGTGACGATGCATTATTTCAACAATAATCTGGTGGCCTCCGATAACAGTTTAATGCTGAATCTATCCGATTCCACCGTTATTAAAACTGCTAACGGACAATATTTCACCTGCAATCCGGGTGGAAATATCCTGATGGTCTACTATCAGGCCACCACCCGCAGCATTCCCCCTCAAACCACTCCACATAAAATCATCGTATTCTGCCCATAATGGAAAATCTGTGGCCATAACGCACAAAGATCAGATCAATAAACAAAAAACCAGGAAGCAGATCTCTCTTTTCTGCTTCCCGGTCCTCTTTGTCTATACCTGCTGTTCAAAATAATCTTTATAATCTACCTCTATCGTATGTCTCATCCGCTCCATACTATAATAAAGATGGGCGCTCAGAGCCTTTTCCAGCTGTTCCATATTTTTGGCCTGAATTAACTCAAACAGCTCCGTATGCTCTTTTATTATCCTGGTGAAATCAGTTTCTGTTACAAAATCCAGCATCCGGAATCTGGTGTAATGAAGCTGCTGTTCCTGAATCACAGCCCATACCTTCATCTTATTGGTCGCTTCAAACCAGAGCGCATGCATCTGGGCATCCATCCGGTAAAACTGCTCTGCCTCAAAACCGGGCTGCTCAATCAGCAGCTGCTGTTTTCTGATCATATATCTGATATCTTCCAGAAGCATCGGCGTGGATATCTCAAGGAAATCCCTTAACACCATGCTTTCCACCGCCATCCTCATATAAATCATCTGTCTGATGTTATTGAGATTCAGCAGCGTGACATAGGTGCCGGAATAAGGAACCGTATGTACAAATCCCTGTTCCTGAAGTCTCTGCAGTGCATCCCTGACAGGCGTCCTTGACACATCGAATCTGGCACAAATTTCATTTTCACTGATCGAATGCCCTGGTTTCAATTCCAGATCCAGAATTTCCCGCTTCAGGATGTCAAATACCATCTCCCCGCGGTTCCTATAGGTTTTCTCCACCATGTCAGCCTCCTGCCTGAAAATAATTACTGTGGCTGTTTTCCGATATAAGCCTGGATGCCGCCGTCTACGTACAGGATCTGTCCATTTACGAAGTTGGATGCTTCAGATGCAAGGAATACAGCTGGTCCGCCTAAATCAGAAGCCTCTCCCCAACGTCCTGCCGGTGTTTTAGAAACGATGAACTGGTCGAATGGATGTCTGGAGCCATCTGCCTGTTTTTCACGCAGAGGAGCTGTCTGAGGTGTTGCGATATAACCAGGTCCGATTCCGTTGCACTGGATGTTGTACTCGCCGTATTCGGATGCAATGTTTCTTGTTAACATCTTCAGTCCGCCCTTAGCTGCCGCATATGCGGATACTGTCTCACGGCCGAATTCAGACATCATGGAGCAGATGTTGATAATCTTTCCGCTTCCTTTTTTAATCATGCTCGGAATAACTGCTTTAGCTACGATAAATGGAGCGTTTAAATCCACGTCAATGACCTGTCTGAAATCTTTTGCTGACATTTCAATCATAGGGATACGTTTGATGATACCTGCATTGTTAACCAGAATATCTACAACTCCCACTTCCTCTTCGATCTTTGCAATTAAAGCGTTAACTGCATCTTCGTCTGTAACATCACAAACATATCCGTGAGCTTTAATGCCCTCTGCTTCGTATGCTGCAATTCCCTTATCCACTAATTCCTGTTTAATATCATTAAATACGATTGTCGCTCCTGCAGCAGCCATAGATTTTGCAATTGCAAAACCAATTCCGTAAGAAGCGCCTGTAATTAAAGCAATTTTGCCGTCCAATGAGAAGTTGTTAATGTTATTCATGGTTCATTCTCCTTTTCTTCAATAGATAATTATAAGGTTCTGATTGTATACAAACTTTATAATTTGTATACAAGTTGTTATGTATATAAATTAGCACATCTAACCGGCTTTTGCAATACCTAATTTATACAAAGGACAAAAATATTTTAGTGCATTTTGACAGCCTTTTGTTTCTAAACTCCAACGGTCTGTCAAACTCCTGCCATTCAAAGCCAGGCATACATTATGTTTGCACTGACAGGCATCACAATATGCTGAAAAAACCAGCTCTTATTCCTGCTTTTAATCTCTCATGCATAATAAGGGCTGGTTTTTTCAGCATATCGTTAATCTGATTTTCTTTTTGTATTAGGCCCCATGCCTTCCCGCCTGGAATTGTGCGTCTGATTCTGGTTTTCCGGCTTCACCTTTTCCGTAATACTGTTAAATAATTCATTTGATTTCTTTTGGTTTTGCTTTTCCTGTTTGTCTTTATCCATTGCGCTTTCCTCCTTAACGGCTGAAATATCTGCCGTTTATCATCGTGGGTTTGAAAATTGCTCTCCGGCTTATGTTAGTCGGACTTTTCAGCGGATTTTCCCCCGTAAGATAGGGATGGAGAGCCCGTCCCCACCGGGTCTGGGTTCATGTGCCGAAATGCATGCAGCTGTCAAAAAAGTATTATTCAAACACTCCCCCGATATACTTTAGTATGGGCCCGGCAGCCTTTTTCTATGTAGATATCCATGGATTTATCCCACTTAAAGACCATAAATGAAACATATTAAAAACACGTTAATAATCCGTTCAGATCTCGTTACAAACCCTCCAAATCCCTTTCATAACAGCCTGAACAGATATACAATATAGGCATAAAAGAAAAACCAAAAGGAGGTATACACCTATGAATATAGGTATTTTGTTTATAATGATTATTTATGGAATAATTGGAGGACTTTCCACTCTCTTTCTCTTTTTTGGTATGCCGGGACTGATTATCTGGAAGTTCTACCGCAAACTTAAGTTTAATATAGCTCTGACCGATTAACAGTTCCATCTGTATTTTCATCCATTTTTCGATCCGGGCATATATTACCATGAGGAGGTGTTATTATGCTGGGTCAGCTTTTAATCGCTTTTGTTATTTTAACATTTGTTATAAAATATTGTGTTGCATTTTATGCATCAATAAAAACTTTCTTACACTAAAATTTATTAGAAAATTCCTTCCTGCCATCTGCACACCACAATTCCTGAAAAAATACTCTTAAATCAAATGCGGCCCCATGGGTTTAATCCCTTGGGGCCGCATTGTGTAAATAATCGCTGGCTAAATAATGCACGCAATCAAAAAGTTCACCGGTTATCGTGCAAAGTGACAGCCGCCGGATTTATTTATTGAGCCTTATTTACAAATGATTCACAATCGGTACATTCTTTTTTGGTTGGGTTTGCTTCGTGAGTACCAACTTTGATTCTGTCTAACGTACAGTACTCATCAGTCTGTGCATGATAGGCACAGTTATAAATAGAACACATAATGCTTGGATTTTTTTCCTTCATTGATCGTACACCTCCTTTTGATTTTGTTATTATTATTGTCATTTACACTGATAATATAATAGCAAAAATTTCCGTTTTTAAAATGCATCCGGACAGAGGCTGGGCTTTTGCTCTCATTAAAAAGGCGCATCAAGAGGACATGAACAGAATTGTTCCCGAAAAAGGGAGGAGGCCGGTCAGGATCATTCCTGCCGGCCAAGTATTATGAAAAAAATTTAAAAGCTTTTGTCTTACAAGATATAGTATAGACAAAAAATATGAGCAGTCTATTGCAAAAATATGAACGATTTGTAAGTAGTTTGTGAAGAAAATGAATCCTCCTCTGTATATCAAAAACGGCTGCTGTTACAGGCTGGTCATACCAGCTGCAGCAGCAGCCATATTAAAAAATATCTATTTCATAACGCCGCCCTGAGGTTTATCAAATCCCGGATTAAACGCATAGAAATTCTTGCTGTCGAGTTTCTCCTGGCAAATCCTGAGAGCTTCGCCGAAACGCTGGAAATGAACGATTTCACGTTCTCTCAAGTACCGGATTGGATCGCATACTTCCGGATCCTTTACCACCCGCAGAATGTTATCATATGTGGTTCTGGCCTTTTGCTCTGCCGCCATGTCTTCATGGAGATCTGTAATAATATCGCCTTTGGACTGGAACTCGCAGGCGTTAAATGGAATTCCTCCTGCTGCCTGCGGCCAGATACCGTTCGTATGATCGATATAGTAAGGACCTAAGCCCGAATCCGCAATCTGCTCTGCTGTCAGCCCTTTGGTTAACTGATGGACGATAGCAGCAATAATTTCCCAGTGCGCAAGTTCGCCGGGTGTCTGAAGGTGGCTGTTTAACATCTGTTTTCCATAAACATTAATAAAAGCGGGAAAATTTACTCTCCCGCCCTTTTAGTTCACGGTCGGTGTTACAACCGCATTAAAGTGTGTCACACATCTGACAGAAAGCAAATATCAAACACACTCTAGTCCTCCGGATCCAGATCATCAAAGATATCTGAGTCATAAAATTCACGAATGCTGATCCCCAAACCTTCTGCAATTTTCTTAATGTTAGCAATTCCCGGATTTTTGCTTTTTCCATTCAGAATACTTTTTACCGTCGAAGACGGCATCCCGGTCAAATAAATCAATGCATATTCTGACAGTTTCCGTTCTTTACATAATTCTCTCACCCTTTTGATTGTTGCCTCTTGTATTGTCATGCTTTCATCTCCTTACATAATCTAAATATAATACATCCATAATGTTTAAGCAAATTATTTTTACAGATTATTGTAAAAAGATGTTTTTTTCTTATTTCTCCGTTTTTTCTCAATCATATTTCTTCTTTTTTATCACATACTACTAACGGAGGTGATGATCGATGAACGATTTATATGTGCACTCTGACACCGACTCCTATGGAGATGGAGATGTTCCGGAAGTTGATACAGAACCATATCAAATGAAGATTGTGGAGCCGCTGCCGGAATCATCCAGACCCCGGAGGGACGGCCCGGGCGGAGAATAGGGGGGCGAAAGCCTCCCTTTTAGTTCTCTTCCCCTTCATGCATATAATTCTGTGTGATCAGTTTTATAATATTCTCCAGTGTCTGCTCCCTCTCCTTCTCACCAACAGGCCTGGCATCATCATCAATTTTTAATATACTGTTTCCAATTCTCATCTCCATGACAACCATGTGATCCACCTCCTGATAATATGTATGCGGCCCTGGTTGTACTTTTTGCTCCATTTATGCCCAGCACCGGCAAAGAGGGCATTTTTCATTCCCTTATCCACATACAATCAATAAGGAGATGATCAAATGCTTAACCCAAACGGTGTTTATTTTGCCTATTTACGCAAATCCCGGGAAGACAGGGATGCGGAACTATGGGGTGCGGAAGATACGCTGGCGCGTCATGAATACATCATAAATGACCTGGCCACCCGTCACCATATAACAATATCAAAATGGTTCCGGGAAATTGTTTCCGGAGAAACCATCACGGACCGGCCGCAGATGCAGCTCCTTTTGTCCCACATCGAAGTCCAGCACCCCGACGGCGTGCTGGTGGTTGAGGTGGAGCGTCTGAGCCGCGGTAATCCCCAGGATCAGGGCAGGGTGACCGATACCTTTAAATACGCCGGAACCCTGATCATAACCCCCACGAAAATTTACGATCTGCAAAAAGAAAATGATGAAGAATGGCTGGATTTCGGTTTAATGCGCAGCCGGATGGAATACCGGACCATTAAACGCAGAATGCAGAATGGCCGGACCACATCCGCCATGCAGGGAAAATACATCGGCAATATTCCGCCATACGGCTGGATCAGAAAAAAACTGGATCACGAAAAGGGATATACCCTGGCCC
>JAGZXV010000126.1 GCA_018378255.1 Clostridiaceae bacterium
TGACCTCAAAGTCAGCGATTTAGGGAGCCTGAATTGAGAATTTCTTCAGGAATTCTCAATGAATGCTCCCGGTACCCTACATTTCCCTTCCTTTCAGCCCTAGATCTGCCCCGGCTGGAACCATGAGCTGGAACCGTAAACCGTGCTTCGGCCTCCCGCAAACCAGGAGCCGCGTCCGGCGAAAACCCAAACCACCCCCGTCCGGTCCGATGCCCCGCCCCCGATCCCTGGATTCACGGCGTTACTTTCACTAATATAGTTAAATAAAGATTTTACATCCCCTTACTGCTTTGCAATGTTAGCAAATTTCGTGTACTCCGGTCTCCACAGCAGATTGACCGTACCAATAGGGCCGTTTCTCTGTTTTGCAATAATGACCTCGGCCACATTGGGATTCTCCGTGTCTTTATTATAATAATCATCACGGTATAGAAACATTACCACGTCGGCATCCTGCTCGATAGAGCCGGATTCACGGAGGTCGGAAAGCATGGGCCTGTGATCCTGCCTTGTTTCACAGGCACGGCTTAACTGTGAAAGCGCAATAACCGGCGCGCTCAGCTCCCTGGCTAAAGCTTTAAGGGAACGGGAGATTTCGGAGACCTCCTGCTGCCTGTTCTCGCCTGTTTTTCCTGACCCGGACATCAACTGCAGGTAATCGATGATTACCATGTTAAGGCCGTACTCCAACTTCATCTTTCTGCATTTGGAGCGAAGCTCTGTGATGGAAATACCAGGGGTATCGTCTATGATCAGCTTGGATCTTCCAATCACGCCGATTCCTTCCACCACCGCATCCCAGTCGGAATCCGTCAGGGAACCGGTTCTGAGTTTTTGGGAATCCACGTTGGTTTCCATGGACAGCATACGGTTAACCAACTGTTCCTTGGACATCTCCAGACTGAATACCATACAGGGAATCCCTTTTTTTACTGCAACATGATCCACCAGATTCAATACAAAAGCGGTCTTTCCCATGGAAGGACGGGCCGCAATCAGTACGAAATCCGATGGCTGCATACCGGATGTTTTATAATCCAGGTCGATAAATCCGGTCGGAATACCGGTAACCGTTCCCTGGGTTTTGGATGCCTGCTCAATTTTTTCCAAA
The DNA here is from genome assembly GCA_018378255.1 of Clostridiaceae bacterium. Lineage (GTDB taxonomy): Bacteria > Bacillota > Clostridia > Lachnospirales > Lachnospiraceae > CHH4-2. The sequence goes on from JAGZXV010000126.1 coordinate 1,112, forward strand.
ACATTTAACGCCACCTGGCGGATCGGGACAAATTCTCCTGATGCATTCCGGCTCTGAAGCAGGTCAAATACGGATTTTTCCGTCTGAGCCAGGATGTCTTCCAGACTTTCCTTTCCGGCATAACAGGTATTGGCGATCTCTTCATTTACTTTAATCAGCTTTCTTAAAACCGATTTCTCTTTTACAATATTCGCATAGGATCTGACATTCGCCGATGTCGGAACCATGGTAATAATATCTCTTACAAAATCCAGGCTGCTGACTTCCGGCGGAACATCCTTTTCCTTCAAACGGTTTTGCAGGGTTACCAGGTCCACCGGCATCCCTTCATTAAACAGCTCTACCATGGATTCGAACATCACGCCATATTGATGCTGGTAAAAATCGCTGCCCATAATAATCTCGGAGGCGGCAATAATCGCTTCTTTATCCATCAGCATGGAACCGATCACAGACTGTTCCGCTTCAATGCTGTGGGGAAGCACCCGCTTAATCAGCGCTTCATCCATAGTGTTATTCCTCCTAAGCTTCGACTACTTTAACTGCCAGTTTTGCGGTTACATCCTTATGGAGTTTAATACCCACTTCATGGGTTCCGAATGTTTTAAGCGGCTCAGGAAGAACCAGTTTTTTCTTATCAATATCCAGATTCAGCTGGCTGGCAACTGCTGCTGAAATCTCTTTTCCTGAAACGGAACCAAATGCCCTTCCGCCTTCTCCGGCCTTAATTGAAACGGTAATAGATGATTTCCCGATCTGTTCTGCCAGTTCTTTAGCAGCCGCCAGCTGCTCTGCCGCTATTCTTTCTGCATTTGCTTTCTGCAATTTTAGGTCATTCAGGTTCTTAGGTGTAGCTTCTATTCCAAGTTTCTTAGGAAGAATAAAATTCCTCGCGTAACCGTCATTAACGTTTACCACCTGTCCTTTTTTTCCTAATGATTTTACATCTTCTAACAATACAACTTCCATTTCTATATATCTCCCTTCTCAAGCATCTCTTTGATGACCGCCTTAACGCGTTCCTTTGCATCTTCGATGGACGCACCCTTAAGCTGCGCTCCGGCAATTGTCCTGTGCCCGCCGCCGCCTAATTGTTCCATCATCACCTGCACATTGACTTCGTCAATGGACCGCGCACTGATGTATACGGTTCCGTTATACTCTGCCAGTACAACGGACGCCTTAATGCCTATAATTCCCAGTAGTTCATTGGCCGCCTGGGCTGCCACTATCGTCGGGCTGGTCACATCTCCGGACGGGCATTCACTGATCGCAAATGCTCCTTCGAAAACCTCTGCCCTTCTGACCGCTTCCGCTTTTGCTTTATAATCGGCCATATCATCACGGAACAGCTTGCGGACTCTGGTAATATCAGCCCCGCTTCTTCTTAAATAAGCGGCTGCTTCAAATGTCCTCACACCGGTCTGGTTGGTAAAGTTATTGGTATCAATAACGATTCCGGCGTACATGGCGTCCGCTTCTGCGGATTTAATCTTAATCCCGTCCGCAATGTACTGTAATATCTCCGCAACCATCTCACAGGTAGAAGACGCATACGGCTCCACATAGGACAATACCGCATTGTCTATAATCTCACTGCTCTGACGGTGATGATCCAAAACCACAATTCCTTTTACCATGCGCAGAAGTTCCGGCGCATCGGCAATGCTGGGCCGGTTGACATCCACAACCACAAGAATTGTGTTGTTATCCACCAACTCCGCAGCTCTTGCCCCATTAAGGAACAGATCATCCGGGTAATCCCCATTGCCGATAAAACGGTCCATCATCGGCCTGACGGAGGATGTCACTTCATTGATGACAATATGGGCCTTTTTGTTAAGCGATGTAGCAATCCGGTAAATGCCCACTGCCGCACCAAAAGAATCAATATCCGCTCTCTGGTGGCCCATAATGAGCAGACGGTCCTTGGTTTCCAGCAGTTCCCGCAGTGCATGGGCCTTAACTCTGGCCTTAACCCTGGTGGTTTTTTCCAATTGCTGCGACTTTCCTCCATAATAGAGGATCTTCTCGCCGTCTTTAACAACGGCCTGGTCACCGCCCCGCCCCAATGCCATATCTATGGCCATTCTGGCAAAATCATAATTCTGGGAATAGGTCTCCCCATTCATACCGAGACCGATGCTCAGTGTAACCGACATCTCATTCCCTATGTTCACTGTCTTCACATCTTCCAGGATAGAAAAACGGCTTTCCTGGATTCCGCTGACATACTGCTGTTTTATGGTAAAGAAATACTTATCCTTTTCCAGCTTCTTAACAACACCGTTCATACCTGCAATATACTTGCTGATCTTACGGTCAATAAGCGCCATGAGAAGGGATCTTCTGACCTCTTCAACACTTTCCAATGCCTCTTCATAATTATCCAGATAAATGAGACCCGCTACCATCTTCTGATTGGTGATCTCCTGTTTATATTTCAGGATCTCAGTCTCGTCAAACAGATAAACGGCATAAAGTTTCTGCTGGCAGTTTTCTGCTCCCAGAGTTTCTTCGGCTTCCCTGCTGCTGTTTTCTTCTACCAGAACCTGCTTTAAATCAATTCTGTAATTCCTTTCTCCAAGGCTTACATGTACGCTGGTTCCTTCATCCTGCTGAGGAAAATTTTCCTTTGTCACTTCCGGAAAAACAGATGTCAGACTCTTTCTGGAATTCTTCTCAGCTCCTGTAAGTTCATGAAACTCCTGGTTCATCCAAAGAATTCTTCCGCTCTCGTCGGCCACCGCATACGGGACATTCATCTCGGTGAGCAGCTGTTTTTGAATCCATGCATAATCAGCGGAAAATTCCACCAATCCTGCCATCATTCTTCTTCTCTTATAGAAATACAGCCATAGGGCAATCAGAAGATAAATTACCGTAAATCCGCACATCACAAGGCCGGCCACAGTATCCACCGCGCCAATCAGCAGATTTGCTATTATCAGCAAAGCAGACAATATTAAGGGCCACTGCATATAGATCCCCAACTGTCCCTTCACCTTAACCTTTTCTTTCATGGCTATCTCCTCTTCTAAAAGATTAAGCATATTTCGCCTATCTTATGATTATAGCATAACTGTCGTTTTTCGTCTATGCCTTCCGCAGTTGAACTCATGGTTTCGGCAGAAATGCCCTAACAGTTCTGACCTGTTTGAACTGTTACGAGACATCCCTGTTTGCGATTTCACGATGACAACTCCGGCTGGCAGGGGCCACGGACAGAAACTCCAGTCTAACGGTAAGACCTCCGGTTCCAGTTATCCGGAATAACAGCTTAAAAGGCTGCCAAACAGACCATTGATTGGTTCTGTCTTGCAGCCTTATCATTTATTCTTAAAACTTTTCTATACCAGCCCTTTCACATACTGAATCAGGCTTCCTAATTCGATCCCCTGTTTTATCTTTTCTTTTACCTGCTCCTCATAAGCCGGGGGACAGAAAATTTTCACCTTAGCCCACATCCCTTCATCCGTAAAACGGCGGTCATACTCATAGGGAACCACATCGCAGGTTCTCTGATACCATTTCAGCATTTCTATGCGAAGACGGCTGATCTGGTCTGAGTAAGCCGGGTTTCCGATCTGGTTTTCCTTTTCACCCGGATCTCTGATCAAATCATAGAACTCGTCTTCTCCGGTTATCCTGCTGACATATTTGTACTCTCCGGTACGGATCATCGTCGCTTTAGCATGGGCTTCGTCATCCGTCTGGGCCATCATTTTGGGCCAATAGACGAATTCCGTTTTGGGGCCGTCAGGTCCAGAGGCATGGTATTCATCACAATGCTTTTCCTCCTGAAGCCGGCCGCCCTCACAAACGGCATATTCCCGCACCGTCTGGCTCCGTTTTTCCAGCACCGGGCGCAGACTGCGGCCAAAATGGGTCCGCTCAGGCGTCAGCCCGCAGTAATCCACAGCCGTGGCATAAAAATCCACCAGTTCCGCTATGGAATCCGTCACTCCCGGGTCTGCCGTTTCCCACTTCGGCGGTTTTATCAGAAGAGGTACTCTAGTCAGACAGTCCTCCATGCTGCTTTGGGCTTTTTCCGTAATTCCGTAATCTCCTGCAAAATCTCCATGGTCGCTGAAAAAGAATATCATGCAGTCGTCATAGATTCCCGCCTCTTTCAGGCCGTCGCAAAGGCGTCTGAACTGATCATCTATTTTGGAACACATTCCCAGATAGACCGCCCTTATTTCATCCCAGTCAGCTTCGGAGAGATTATCTAATTTTTGATATTTTCTTATCTGTTCAAGCATTCTGGACTTTCCTGAACATTCCTCCGGTTTGATCCTTTCCGGCAGGGCGGAGCGGCTGATTCCAGAGTAATACGGCTCTTCTATCTGGTAAGGCACATGAGGATACATCAGGCCTAAAAACATGCATAACGGTTTCTCACCCTGATACGTTTTAATTCTCCCGATTGCCGCATCCACATCTTCATCGTCCGAATTATAGTTCCGGCCGTTTTCGTCCAGGCCCAGTTTCCCTTCGTAATGTGAATATAAGTCCTGTTTACCGCCGCCGTAGTTCTCCGCTTTCTTTGGCCCCGGCTTTACAGGCACATTTCCGCCGTAAAATATTTCGTCGGCATTGCTTTTCGCCCAGCCCGGTATCTGTGCGGCAAACAGATCATTCCGGCCGTTCATCCAGATATGGTATCCTTCCCTTTTCAATTCCGAAAACAGGTTTTCCTCGCCCGGGCGCAGGAGATAGCTCATAGTACGGTGTCCGTGGACATGGGGATACAGGCCCGTAAAAAAGCTGCATCTGCTGGGCACGCATACGGTATTCTGGCAGAAGGCCTGACGGAAAGATATGGCTTCCCGATTCGCAAATTCATCCAGAAACGGGGTCACTGCCGCCGGATTTCCCATGTGTCCCATGGTGTCGTAACGCATTTCATCAGGGTTAAATATTATGATATGTGGTCTTTTTTTCATCATGATACCTTTCTTAATCGCTTCCGCTTACTTTATGGCAGGCTGTTCTCTGGCTGTGGGCGGATTCCCCCGCCAGCGGTGCCGGTCGTCTAAGGAGTTCATCGTTCCCCGGGCCAGTTCATATCCTGCAAATAAAGCAGCATTTCTTTTCTTGACCGCCTGCATGGCGGCTGCTTCCTTCGGGTCCGCACCGGCCAAGGCCTCTTCTTTCAGTTCAGCCGATAATTCCGTCAGAATTTCCGCCAGATTCTCCCGTTCACAGGGATCTGCCTCCAGGTCAAAAAGCATGTCATAACCGCAGCCGTCATAAGTGATAAATTTATAATGATCCTTTACTATCATCACTCCATAGGTATTTCTGTGGTCTTCAGGATGTTTGAAAATATTCATGTGTTCCCATACCTGGCTATAAACCGGACAGCTCTTAAATGGCCTGTCATGAATCAGCGGCGCCAGGCTGGAACCGTCGGGAGCTTCAAACCGGGCGCCTGCAAGTTCACAGAGCGTAACGCCTATGTCCATAATGCTGACCGGCTGGCGATAGGTTTTTCCAACCGGGATTCCATCGCCTTCCATCAGAAGGGGAATCCTTACCGACGGTTCGAAAAATGTCTCTTTTCCATACATGCCCAGCATACCATTCATATCGCCATGATCGCTGGTATATCCGAACAGGTAAGAATGTCCCTGCTGTTTTGTGTAGTTTTGGAAAGCTTTCTGCACCTCTCCAAGCTGCCGGTCCGCCCGTTCAACGAGAGCGCAGTAAGCCGCCCTGGCCTGAATCGCCTCTTCTTCATCCGCTCCAAGCTGCCGGTCTTTCAGGAAAACATTATTATCAATATAAGGCTTTGATTCATTGAACTGTTCCGGCGGTCCCAGTTTCCGTATTTTCTCTTTATATTTACAGTAGAGGTCCGGCGGCGCTACATATGGGAAATGAGGTCCATAGGTGCCCACCAGGATAAACTGGGGTTTGTCATGGGGCTCTGCCAGGTATTCAAGGGCTGTGCGGATTACATGGTCGTCATAGTGAAGGACCGGGCTTTCCCCCGCCCCCATCACCTTTAAAGCGCCCATATAGGCGTATCCCATTCGCATGACGCCCCGTTCCCCGGCAATCCGTTCCACCGGACGGTTCCAGGTTACAGGCGTCATATCCCCTGCCAGATGTTTCGTAAATCCGTGGTACTGGTCTTCACCCACAAAATGCATTCTTCCTATCAGCACCGTTTCATATCCCGCTTCACACAGGGAGTGAAGAAATGTGGGGGTGGTGTCCGGCAGCGTATCATTGTTGGTTAAAATCCCCGTTCTTGTAGGAAGCATTCCGCTTAAAAATGACATCCTGGCCGGAACGCAAAGGGGGCAGCTGGTATAGGCCCGTGTAAAGCTGATCCCATTTTCAGCCAGCCTGTCCATATTAGGGGTGTCGGCGGTTCCGCCGGCATGGCTCATCTGGCAGGCGGAATGCTGGTCCGACATAAACAGAAGAATATCCGGTTTTTCTTTCATCGCTTTTCTCCTTACTGTCCTGAAGCAGTCAAAGTCATTCTGGTTTCTTTTGCCATCTGAGTCCGTTCACGTTTCTTTTTCCTCAGCGCAAATTTGGCTCTGTTATTATTGTAAACCAGGAATGTTACAAACAGCAGATAAGTTACCAGCGTCTGGGAACTTTGGGAAATGCCCATTTTGGACAGTCCCAGTGACAGCGTGTTGATGGACAACGAGGCAATAAAGATACCTATTACCACGTTGCTCCAGCGGCCGATAAACATTCCCAGCAAAAGAGGAAACAGGTTCTTGGAAATGGTTGCAATGGTACCCAAATCCATGGAAACCGTCACAGCTCCTTTAAACGCCGCATCGAAAGGCCCGGCCGCTCCGGCCATCAGGCCGAAGATGGTGAAGGCAAAAATACAGTTTTTGAAAATATTGATCCCGCTGTTCCAGGCAATTCTCTGGTTTCCCCTGATCGCCCTCCATTCATACCCAAATTTAGTATAATTAAAAAGGTAGATCATTACAACTATTACCACAGCAAAAGTTGCCATAATAAATCCCAGATTCGACAGGCTTTCCGTACCGTCTATATTCAGCAGGCTCAGCCCGTTGGCATTGGACAACTGGAACGCACCGCACTCAAGAATCATGGCAATACCAAGTCCATAGACCATGGGAAGAAGACGGATTTTTGTGAAGAACGCCCCTATCAGACAGCCCATAAAGGCCCCCATCAGAGCGGAACAGACCAGGACGCACAGCCCTGCATTGATTCCCGTCAGGGAGGAAATCTTTAGTCCCAGATTTCCTCCTACTACCACGGCGAAGATCATTTGCGCGCCTGCCGAAAAGTCAAAACGTCCGCAGAAGAAGTTTAAGGACGCACCCACGGCAAAACAAAATGCGTAGATCCACGGGCGGGCCAGGTTCTTCAAATCCACCGAATTGTTGATCAGATGCACCCCGTATCCGAAACTGCATATCAGTTCCATCACAAGAAATACCATTACAGGAATTACCATACTGTACAGAAAATTTTTCAAAACATAATATTTGTCTTTTTTCATTTCCACCATTCCTTTACTGGCCGATAATATCTGCCAAATCACAGCTTTCATATAATTCTTTAAAACTGTCTGCAGTAATTTCAGGGTTTGTCACTCCTGTAAGTTTAGACAGATTCTCTTCCTGCATAACCCAGCTGCCGTTATCCCCAATTATATCCAGTTGGTTAATGGACTTCATCTCTTCCGTAGTCATGGCCAGCCAGGAGTTAGCCGCCACATTCACAGCATTATTCTCTGAAGTTCTTAATGGATATCCGGTACATGCGTTATAAAGGGCCGCGAACATGCTTCCTGCCACCCAGGTTCCCGGTTTAATTACCGCCGCGTTTAACATCATATTATCAGGATCGCTCATGCCTTTTTCCAGATCAGCCCCGACTACGGCCATAGAAGCCACTTTCACATCTTTTTTCATCGCTGCTTCCGCATCTGATATGATTGTTAATAACTGGGTATAAGAGGTGGTGGAGTTAATTACTATGTCATATTTTCCGCTCATGAGCAAAGAGGAAAAGCCGCTGAGCCATCCGTCCTGTGTAGTAACTCCCGGATAAACCGTTATGTTAATATTCTTGTCATTTTTTACCTCTAACGTGGATGCGGACTGGATCATGGATGTTAAATCTGTGTTTTCATAGGTCAAACCGTAAGCGTCGGCCACGGATTCCAGCACGGCAATCCCGCATTCTGTGTGCTGTTCATTTCCCTGTGTAGCCAGGCCTGAGCAGATTAAAATACCATGTTCTTCTCCGTCAGACACAAAATCGTTGATGGCCTGGGCATACTTTTCTGCTTTTCCAGGGTTTCCAACCCCAATCGCTCCTGCAAATGCTTCATTGGCAAATAAATCCGGATATTTTTCCGGCGTATACTGTACATTGGCCACATAATACATATCGTTCTGAGCACAGCGGTCGGCAATCTGTTCACAGTCATAGGATAAAAAGCTCATAAATCCCTTGCATCCGCTTGCCACACAGTTCTCCAGAAATGCAACTTCATCTTCCAGCTTTTGAACCGTTTCTGAATACATAAATTCCACATTGTACAGAGAACCGATATAGTTATCCAGGAAATCCTGTACTCCCATGTATTCTGCATTCAGACTTCCGATACAAACCCCAATTTTAAGAGGTTCTGCCGCGTCGGCTTCTTCCTTTGTCATGCCGGAGTCCGCCGGGGTCTCCGGGGCTTTATCGCCCTTTGCTTCAACCGTCTGTCCGGCCGCCGGAGCAGATTTCGCCTCTCCGCCAGAACATCCCGTAACGGATAACAGCAACGTGCTGCTGAGAATCACTGCCAATGCTTTCTTTATCTTTTTCATTTTAATCTTCCTCCATATTTTATATTTTTACGTGAACTGGTTTCTATTGGGCAGTAAATCTTCCCGCTCGCTGTTTAAGAATACTACAGCCAGGAAGATAACTCCCTTTACGCCCTGGATCAGGCTGGATTCCACTCCCAGCATCAATAATCCGTTGCTGAGCACGATAACTGTGAAGGCGCCTATAACGCCGGAATATACGTTGGATTTATGTCCGCCGAATATGGACATTCCCCCCAGTACGGTAGCCAGCATGATATCGCTTCCTATATTGTTTGTTGTCGCCGTAATATTGCCTGTGCGGATCAGGCTGAAAACAGAAGCCAGTCCTACCGCAACAGCCGCAAAAATATAGCTGATTCTGATCATCACCGTCTTATCCATTCCCACCGCTTTGGCGCACCGTTCATTTCCTCCGATAAACCGAAGGGACCTGCCGATTTTCGTGCCATGGAAAATGGCGATGAATACGAGAAAAACTCCTGTAAACAGCACATATCTTAGATTGCTTGAAGCCACACTCTTTACCGCTTTATAGATATTAATGGTAGTCGCTCCCAGTACCTGCTGGCTGACTGCATTATAAATCTGCGTCATCAATATGGCCGCCACCATGGTTCTCAGCCCCAGCGCAGTGCTGATTAAACCGTTTAAAAACTGCATGACTGCCGCACAGGAAAAAGCGGTCACAAACAGCATAAGAACGGATCCGGTAGCCAGAAATACCTGGCCGCCTATGATACCGGAAAGCGTAATGATCGCCCCCACCGACATATCGATATTTCCCGTGGTATAAATAAAGGCAATTCCCATGGCGCAGACCGCAACTACCAGTCCCTGTTCAAATATGGAATTCAAGTTTTTAGGCGTAAGAAACTTTCCCTGGGTCAGTATACCAAAGAGCAGTGATACCGCAATCAGCATAATGAAGGGAACCGCCATAGCCACATATCTGTGGTGTAAAAGTTTTTTAATCTTTTCCATTTTCTCCCTCCCTATATCATACATTCAATCAAATCGTGTTCGCTGAATCCGTTCTGCCGGAAAAATTCTCCGGTAATCTTCCCGTCTTTCATAATGAGGATGCGGTCGCTCATTCCAATCAGTTCCGGCATTTCCTCGCTGATCATAATGATGGATTTCCCCTGCGTTTTCATATCATAAATCAGCTGGTACATAGCGGCTTTAACGCCTACGTCCACCCCTCTGGTTGGACAGTCCAGAATCAGGATATCGGAATCATAAGCCACCCATTTTCCGAATACTACTTTTTGTTTATTACCTCCTGACAGTGTTTTCACCTGCTGGTGAGGGCCGGAACACTTAATTAACAGGCCTTCGATCTGTTTTTCCACATATTCCGATTCCTTCTTTTGTGAGATAAACGGCCCGAACCAGCGGTTCACCCGGTAACCGGTTGACGCAATGTTGGCAAATATGGAAGCATTTTGTTCCAAAGATTCGTTGTCCCTGTCTTTGGATACATAACCCATTTTGTTCTGATAAGCAGTTATTGCATCCGTGACCTTTACGCCTTTTTCAGTCAGCGTCACTTCACCGTCCAATACCTCTTCCAGCCCATAAAGGGCATGTCCCAGGGTATGCATACCGCAGTCAGACAGGCCGCCGATTCCCAGAATCTCACCTTTATGGAGTTCCATCTTCACGCACAGCAGTTCTTCCAGCGTAGATATGTAATCCGCCTTTAAAACAACCGTCTCCTCATATCCGTCGTTGTCCACACGGTAGTAATTCCCCTTGATTTCACGTCCTACCATCAGCCTCTTTATCAGGTTGGGCTCATACTGTTCCCGGGTCAGATTGTCGATGATCTCCCCATCCCTTAAAATGGTCAGGGTATCGCAGTGTTCCATCATCTCTTCCAGGTCATGGCTTACGATAATTACGCTGCGCCCTCCTGCCGCCATGTCGTGCATAACCTTGTACAAAATCTCACGGCCGCTTTGTCCCAAAGCCGTGGTGGTTTCATCTACCACCAGAATGTCCGGATCATGGTTCATAACTCTGGCCAGCTCAATCAGCTTTCTGGTCTGCATGTCCAAAAGCCGCACCGGCCTGGCAGGATTTACATCCCCAAGGCCTACGCGGGAAAGGGCCTTTTTCGCTTCCTCATTCATCTTTTTCCGGCTGATAACCATGTGGGTTTTAAACTGGTCATACTCGCCTAAAAACAGGTTTTCAGCCACCGTAATGTCCCCCAATGTCCCCGTTTCCTGAACTACCATACCGATTCCGGCTTTTAAACCTTCCAGAACGGTGGACGGTTTCCACGGTTTTCCATGGTAGGTCATAGACCCGCTGGTAGCCGGCTGCATCCCGGCCATAATAGATGTCAGTGTGGATTTCCCGCTTCCGTTTTCTCCGATGAGCCCCCGTATCTCACCGGCTTTTGCCTGAAACGCTACACCTCTGAGGGCCCGCGTCTCGCCAAAATTCTTGCACATATCCTGTACTTCCAACAAGATTTCACCTTTTTTCGGCATAATCATCCTCCTTGATTCATCATCCTCAGCCTTATTATCCGCCAAGCGGCATCCCCTTAAATGTGTTTGAAAATTGCTTTCCTCGTGTCTGTCTATCATAGATTTTAACAAAATGCGGGGGTATTTAGTTTTGGTTTCCAGCTTATATTTGTCATAAAGCCGACCTATCATAAAGCTGTTATTGTTGTTTTTCAGCTGTCATTATCAAAAATCCGTCTTTAAGGCCAGTAATCTATCGTAGAATAAACTTTTTATGGAACAAAAAAGGACTGCGAAGTCCTCATTGAGACCTCACAGCCCTTTTACTTGTTTTAAAGTTCTATATAAAGTTTATCTGTAAATCTTCCATCGCCTGTCAGCCGCCGCTCTCTTTTGCCAGCCAGATATCCAGCTGGCGCTGCTTTTCTCTCAATATATCCTGATAACCGTTCTCATTCAATTCCTCCAGAAAAATGGGGATTCCCTCATCCGGGTCCAACATGCCGGAAACCAGGAGCCAGTAATATTTTTGATAGACCGCCGTACAGAGATCCACCTGGATCTGAACATTCTCAGGATCAAAGCAAAAGCCATATGCCGGCGATACGCTGACATTCTCCGTCTCATCTTCCGCGAAAACTGCATGGCTGTCTTCACTGTAGACCAAAACCGGCAGATTTTTGCGGTTAGGCCATCCCCAGCAGGAAGTAAACCACCTCTTGTTTTTGTTCCGTGTAATGTTCATAATCCGGTTGTCGTCCAGACGGAGATAATCGACCCCCTCCTGACCGAACTGGCACAGTCCGCCAACCGCCGGGTCCGTGAACAGCAGCTGGAGAAACTTTGCCGCCTCTGCCTTATAAGAGCTGGATTCCGATATACACCAGTTAAGCTGGGAATTGACATTGTTAAGGCTGGGTTCCGTAAAAGAGGCATATACCATCTCGTGTCCGCTGTTCAGTTCTGTATCCACAGGCGTCATGCTGGTAAGCTGCAGAAAATATCCAAAGGCTTTGCCACTGGCAATAAAAGTGGTCCGCGGCTGGCTGTTATAAACCGCATCCTTTACAATCAGGCCTTCCTGATACCACTGATGCATCTGGCTGCAGATATCATAAAAATATCCGCTGGAAAAGAAATCCGTCACCCAGGTATCCGTCTGTCCCGGCAGCAGTACGCCAAGATCATCCCCTAAGGATTCCTGTCCAAGAGTGGTATGTACCTTACGGCTATGGGCTGCCACCGGAATCATGTCAGGATAAGCCTCTTTTACCTTTAAAAGTACCTGGCGGAGTTCTTCCAAAGAATTGATCTGTGCCGCATCGATTCCCAGTTCCCTGCAGATATCCCCGCGCATGGCAAAGCCCAGACGGAATACGGATTCATTGTTTCCATTGAGGGAATAACATACTTCCTGCTCCATGCCTTCCAGACGAATCCCCTTCATATAACCCTCGAGTTCCGGATAAGTCCCGGATAAGTGATCCATAGGGGCCAGCGTCTGGTTTTTTATATGCTTTACAAGAAGAGTATTCCCATTGATCAGCATTACATCCGGCATGTCGTTATCAAGGGCCCTGATGTCTGCTTCCGTCGACAGCTGGTCTAACGAAACAGGATCAAAGGAGACCCTGAATCCATATTCCTTTGTTATCTCGCTGACCGCGTCTTCTATCCTCTTTTTTGATTTTTCATCCGCACTGGACAAACACTGGACTTCTATCTCAGGCAGCTTTTCCTCCTGTGTAACAGGCGGGCCGGAGCACCCCCACAGCAGTGTAATTACTGTAAAAAAAATCAGACATAGCTTTCCCGTTCTCATTTCGGGACTGTGACTAAATTCAACCATCTCATATTACCTCTTTCGCATGGTCCGCGGCAGTTCCCCAAACACCTTTTTATAGGTCTGGGAAAAATGGGAAAAATTGTTGTATCCCACCTTTGCAGCTATAATTCCGATCGGAAGGGCCGTAGTAGTCAGCAAATATCTGGCGGCCTCCATTTTCTGCCGGATAATATATTCTTTCAGAGAGTAGCCTGTTTCTTTTTTGAAAACCCGGTTTAAATAATCAGGGCTTAAATGAACGTAATCCGCAATCTGATGCCGGTGGATTTCCTCATCCTGATGGGCCTTCACGTAGCTTTCTACCTGGGCTACAAGATCCACGGAACTGAGTTCAGGTTCCTTATGTTCAAACAGTCCAACCATAGCATGGGCAAGCTGCTTCATAGCTTCTATGGATTTCATACCGTTGATATAATAATTGTATCCGTCTTTTGTATTCAGAAGAAGTTTCACCATATCCCGTGATTTGGGAGCCGCCTGATAGATAAGCCGGATGAAGTCCGTATAGATATGCTTTAGCTGCTCCGCATTTAAAGCCCCCTGTTCTGCAAGCTCATCCAGCAGTCCGCAGAACTCCTCTTCCATCTGGACGCCGTAGCCTTCCGACAGCTGTTTCATCCATCTCTCCCTCCGGAAACCGTTTATGGTTATTTTCTGCGGCTGGTTTTCCACTTCATCCATAAAAATACCGGATGTCATGGCAACATTATCCAGACGCATTTTCTCCAGCTGCCGGTACAGCGAACTCACAGTTTTCCAGTTCTCCGCCTGTTTTGCATATATGGCCGTATCACATCCAAGATACCCGGAACACACCTGGGAAAACAGGGAGAACTGGCGTTGGATGCTTTCTGAATCACAGGAGATTTCGTCCCGGCTCCAGATCAGAAGGGCGAACTGGTACATTTCAATCTGGTTCATCAAAAAGCTGTAATGATATCCTTCCAGTATCTCTCCGATCACATTGCTCATGGAAGACCATAAAAGCCCCGGCTCCCACGGTTCGCTGCTGGTCCAGCGCATTACCTGGATAATCCCCAGCCAGCAGTTTTTTTCATCTCCCGGAAAATAGCCGGATTTAATCAGTTCCGCGTTGTTCCCTACCGTGATTTCCTTATTCTTGATATCGTCATTTCTGATAATATATGTCAAAAAATTGGATACCAGGCTCACTTTATGACGGTCAAAATACCTGCCGATTTTCTTATATCTGTCCGCGTCATGCCTCAGCTTCAGATCGTCAATCACCTTTTGCACCGCGTTTTCCAGTTCCGCGCTGGAAGCCGGCTGGAGAATATAGTTTTTAGCGCCCATCTCCATGGCCCTTTTGGCATAGTTAAACTCTGCATGGGAGGACAGAATGATAAATGCCGGCGGATGATCCATTTCCATCGTCCACCGAAGCAGAGATAAACCGTCTTCTTCCGGCATCTCCACATCGCAAAGAACGATATCCACCTGATATTTTCCCATCAGTTCTCTGGCCTGTTCTGCGGAAAATGCCGCCAAAGTCAGAGTAAACCCCAGTCTCACCCAGTCCACACTATGCAGAATACTGCCAACCACTTCTCTCTGGTCATCTACTACCAGCAATGTCATACCTATTCTCCACTCCCCTCTGTCTCAAAAAACAGGTCAACTACAGCCCCGTCCGCATTATAAAATCCATAGCTGAACTTGTCTCCATAGAGAAGACGGCACCGGTGCAGCACATTACCGATTCCCACACCGCCTTCATAATCAGCTTCCACCCGGCCTCCGTTAATCTTCTCCATCACCTCCGGCTGGAAACCGGCCCCGTTGTCAGCCACAGTTATGCTGAGAATACGGCTTCCTTCCATCTGAAGCAGCTTTACTTTGATCTGTATTTTCAATATCTGATCCGGATGTCTGCCGTATTTAACGGAATTTTCCACAAAGGTCAAAAGGCTGATAGACGGCACTTTAAATCCCATGGCATCCGGCATAATATCCGTCTCGCACTGCATCTGCTGGGAATAGCTGTTGGAAAACAGCCGGACATAATTCTGGCAGTACAAAATCTCCTGTTCCAGGTCCACCTGGGCATCCTCTATGGAAAATACATAGCGGAAATGCCTGGACAGAAGAAGAATATTATTCTGGGTCTCCCCATAGCGCTTCTGTTCCATCAAGGCGTATAAATTCTTCAGGCAGTTCAGATAAAAATGAGGCCGGATCTGGTTCTGCAGAGACACCAGCTGAATCTGCTTCATCTCCAGCTCCTTCTCATAAGAACTGATTTTTAAATCTTTAATCTGCCTTATCATCCGGTTAAACGTATCATCCAGTTTTCTGAATTCCGTGTGCACAAAAGCGGAAGGGTTCTCCATCTCCATCCGCCCCGAACTGATGTCATCCATCCTCGCCATCAGCGTATCCATCGGCCTGAAATAATTCTTTTTCAGCAGCTTATAGGCGCATAGAATGAAGATCACAAATCCCCAGGACAAAGCCACCAGCAGTATCTGCAGAAGCTGCAGGTTGGAGGCGATTCCCTTATACGGTACAAAATACATAACCGTGAAATTCTTTAAAGGAACCGAAGCCGTCCAGAAATCCCCGCTTTTTCCCCGGATACGCTGTGTTCCGGCGGACGCTTTGTCCCATGTGATCGCTTCATTTTTCAGCATTTCTATGTTGTTTTGCGGCTCTCCTTCCCAAAAGAAGGCCAGTGTCCCTTCCATATCACCGTCTTCCAGGGAAATATCCCCCATATGTTCTGCCTCAAATAAAGCAGTCAGCCAGGTTTCCCTGTTTTTCACTGCTTTATAAAAATAACGGCGGCCGCCGATTGTGAGGATCCCCCAGGTATTAACCTCTAATTCCCCGCTTTCTATTCTCTCAGCCAGAAAACCGTTAAGCCCAAGCCACAGATTTACTTTCTCATCGTTCGTCAGATAATTGGCTTCATTGATACAGGAAAGAGTTACCTCTCCCCCGGACGTATAGAGGTGTACGGCTGTCAGGCTGCCGTAATCCCTCATACGTTCCCTGATACTGCCATACACTTCATAACGGTTCAGCTCGTCTGCCGTTTCCTTTCCCGAACCCAGGCTCAGCTGGTGGATATGGGTGTTATTCAGCGCCATTTCATTCAAATACCGGTTCACTCCGTCCATCTTCCGGTTGATATGCTCCGCGATTAAATACAGG
>JAGZXV010000127.1 GCA_018378255.1 Clostridiaceae bacterium
GATAGATATTCCGATGAAACATTGCTCCAACAGCGCCGGGATCATTGATCTGAAAGAAGCGGATATGGATGCAGTGAGGGCCGGAATCTCCATCTACGGCATGTATCCGTCGGAGGAAGTGGATAAACGGCTGGTGCCGTTGTATCCGGTATTGTCATTAAAAAGCCGAATTGTGTTTTTAAAGACCATTGAGCCGGGGACGGCGGTCAGCTATGGGGGGACCTTTGTCGCAGAAAAACCGATGCGGATTGCAACAATACCTGTCGGATATGGGGACGGATATCCCAGAAACTTATCAGGCAAAGGCAGCGTTTTAATCCGCGGCAGACGGGCTGCCATATTAGGCCGTATCTGTATGGATCAGTTTATGGTGGATGTTACGGAGATACCGGATGTCTGTGAGGATGATCTGGTTACTCTGATTGGAGAAGACCGGACAGAACGGATCAGCGTGGAGGAAATTGCGGAAACGTGCGGCGGTTTTCATTATGAAATTGTCTGTGACATAGGCAAGCGGGTGCCCAGAGTTTACAAAAAGAACGGGCGTATTGTAGGAACAAAAGATTATTTTGATGATGTTTATGAAGGGTTTGAAGATATCTAAAGAAACGAAATAAGCGTTCCAATCATATTATATTAGGAATATACTGCTTAAAGCATGGCAATACTATAGGCAGAAGTTCTTAAAATGGAGTGAAAGATAATATGATAATTAGACGCGGAGATATATACTATGCAGATTTAAGACCGGTGGTGGGTTCAGAACAGGGAGGCATCCGTCCGGTGCTGATTATTCAAAATGATATCGGAAACAAACACAGTCCAACAGTAATTTGTGCCGCGATTACTTCCAAGATGAATAAAGCGAAACTGCCTACTCATGTGGAACTGGACACAAAGCGCTGTGATATGATAAAGGATTCTGTTATTCTTTTGGAACAGCTCAGGACAATTGACAAACAGAGGCTGAAGGAAAAGATCTGCCACATCGATGAAGAGCTGCAAAACAAGGTAAATCATGCTTTAATGGTGAGCTTAGAACTGGATACATAGTTTCACCATTGACGAAAGGCCGGGAATCTGTTATATTTGCTAATGTCATAGTACGTTAACGATAAAAAAGGAGTCATAATATTTCATGGACGATGGTTATTCGCTATACAGCGTAATCATATTTTTATTATTTATTTTATTGGATGCGGTATTTTACGGATTTGGTTCCGCAATTCAGAATATTAATATTTCAAATCTGGAAAAGGATGCGGAAGAGGGCAATAAAAAGGCGGAATTGCTGCTCAAAATAGCAGAACGGCCGGCGAAGTTTATCAATGCGGTTCAGATTCTGACAAACCTCACCAGCATGGTGATGGGAGCCTGGATTTTACGATATTTTAAGCTGGGCCTGGATCTGGTTGGGGCCGGAATCCTGCTGTTAGTCATACTGATCAGTTTCGGCATTATCATTCCTAAACGTCTGGCGGCCAAAAACCCGGAAAAATGGGGATATCAGATGGTATCGGTTGTCAGGCTGGTGGTCTTACCGATGATGCCGTTTATCTGGATCGTATCCGGAATTTCTTATTTATTTTTAAAACTTGTGGGAATTGATCCGAACAGTGAAGATGATAATGTGACGGAAGAGGACATCATGTCCATGGTGAATGAAGGACATGAGCATGGGGTGTTAGAAGCCAGTGAAGCTAAGATGATCACCAACATCTTTGAATTCGATGATAAAGAGGCTTCGGATATTATGACCCATAGAAAGAATATTGTGGCGCTGGATGCATCCATGACTTTAAAGGATGCGGTCCGCTTCATTCTGAAGGAGGGTAAAAACTCCAGGTATCCGGTATTTGAGAAGGATATTGATGACATAATCGGCATTTTACATATGAAAGATGCCTTGATTTATTCAGAAAATCACGATGTGGACAAGCAGGAAATCGGGAAGATTGACGGACTTTTGCGGGAGGCCCATTTTATACCGGAAACCCGGAACATCAATTCCCTGTTTAAGGAGATGCAGTCACAGAAAATCCATATGGAAATCGTGGTGGATGAATACGGGCAGACTGCCGGCATTGTAACCATGGAAGATATTCTGGAAGAGATTGTCGGCAACATTATGGATGAATACGATGTGGACGAGACGTTCATAACACCGATGGAGGGCGGGGCTTTTGAATTGAGCGGCATGACCCCTTTAGAGGATGTGGCGGAGGCCCTGTCAATTGAATTCGGAGAAGAGGATTATGATACGTATGATACGCTGAATGGTTTTCTGATTTCCAAACTGGACCGGATTCCCCAGGAGGATGAGGATTCGGAGATATCCTATGGCGGTTATCTGTTTAAGATTTTAAAAGTGGAGAATAAGATGATTCATTCCGTGAAGGCTTCCAGAATCCTGCCGGAGGAGGAACGTCAGAACATAGGAATTGAACCGGATGATAATGAAAGAAACGCCTGACATTGCCAGGCGTTCCTTTTATGCTTTTTTGGAGTTTACAGCTGCAGACACTAAATTTAACGGAAGAAGGGGATGTGAAAGGCTATGAGACAATTACTGGCGAATACAAAAGAGATGCTGGCGGACCGGATCTTTCTGAGGAAGGCGGTGATGATCGCTCTGCCTGTGGCAATGCAGGGAATGCTGAACACAGTGGTCAATTTGGTGGATAACCTGATGATCGGGAGTTTGGGCCCGACTGCAATCGCTTCGGTGGGGCTGGCCAATAAGGTGTTCTTTGTTTTTTCCCTATTGGTGTTCGGTGTTGCCAGCGGTTCCGGCATATTGGCGGCCCAGTATTGGGGAAACGGCGATGTGAAGAATATCCATAAAGTTCTCGGGATGGGGCTTATGATTTCCGTCTGTGCGGCATTTGCATTTTTGATCCCGGTCAGGGCAAATCCCGAAGCGGTTATGAAGATATTTACTACCAGCCAAAGCAGCATTGAAATGGGCGCTTCTTATCTGCTGGTAGCGGCCATTACATATCCGTTTATAGCAGTCACCAACACCTATGTGGCCATGCTGAGGGCGGTCAACCAGGTAAAGGCTCCGGTTATCATCAGCTGTATCGCCATTGTTACCAATATTTGTTTTAACTATGCTTTGATATTCGGCCACTTTGGCGCGCCCGCCATGGGAGTTGTGGGAGCGGCGATTGCCACTCTGATCGCCAGGGTGCTGGAATCCATCCTGATCCTCGGAGTGGTATATGCATACAAGACGCCTCTGGCCTGCCATGTGAAGGAACTGTTCGGGCATTCAAAGGCGTTTTTAAAGAAATATTTTGTTACTGCGGCGCCTGTCATCGCCAATGAATTCATATGGGGTCTGGGAACGACGATTTACTCCATGGCCTATGGACGGATGGGAGATAACGCCGTTGCGGCGATTACGGTGGCCACCACCATCCAGGATATTGTGGTGGTGCTGTTCCAGGGACTGAGTGCAGCGACAGCGGTGATTCTGGGCAATGAACTAGGCGCAGGCCGGATAAAGACTGCGGAAAAGTACGCAACCAACTTTTTCATCCTACAGTTCATCGTAACCATGGCCGGCGCTGTATTCTGTGTGCTGACCCGGTGGCAGGTTATCGGATTATACGGTAATCTTCCGGCCCAGGTAGCCGGCGATATCAGTAAATGCCTGATCGTATTCGCTTTATTTATGCCATTTAAGATGTTCAACTATGTCAATGTGGTGGGTGTTTTAAGGAGCGGAGGAGATACCAGGATGTGTCTGATTATCGATACCAGCGGGGTCTGGCTGATCGGCATTCCGCTGGCATTTCTGGGAGGCTTGGTGCTGAAACAGCCTATTTATGTGGTTTATGGAATGGTTCTTTTGGAGGAGGTTTATAAGGCAATCGTTGGATATATCCGCTACCGGCAGAAAAAATGGCTGAGGAATCTTACAGGAGAGCTTTCATAATACTTGATATTAGGAGAAAATGGTGTTAGAATAGAAAAGATGTTTACGTTTTGAAGAAAGAAAAGGAGTGTTAAATAATGTCCGGACATTCAAAGTTTGCCAACATAAAGCACAAAAAAGAGAGAAATGATGCTGCAAAAGGAAAGATCTTTACCGTTATCGGAAGAGAAATTGCCGTAGCAGTAAAAGAAGGCGGAGCTGATCCGGCCAATAACAGCAGACTTCGTGATGTAATCGCAAAAGCAAAGGCCAATAATATGCCGAATGATACCATTGACCGCGGAATAAAGAAGGCGGCAGGGGATGCCAATGCGGTTAATTATGAGACGATTACTTATGAAGGCTATGGCCCAAACGGCGTTGCCATTATTGTTGATACCCTTACAGATAATAAGAACAGGACGGCTGCCAATGTGAGAAATGCTTTTACAAAGGGCGGCGGAAACGTGGGTACTCCAGGCTGTGTATCCTACATGTTTGATAAAAAGGGCCAGATCATCATTGATAAAGAAGAATGTGATATGGATCCGGATGAGCTGATGATGCTGGCATTGGACGCAGGCGCGGAAGATTTTTCCGAAGAAGAGGACAGCTATGAAGTGATCACCGATCCGGATGAATTCAGCAAGGTCCGTGAAGGACTGGAGGCAGCAGGAATTCCTATGGTGGAAGCGGAGGTTACTATGATTCCGCAGACATGGACAGAACTCACGGATGAGGATTCCATCAAAAAGATGAACCGCATTCTGGATCTTCTGGATGAAGAGGATGATGTTCAGGCTACTTACCATAACTGGGACGAATAGAATAGATCAAAATGACACGGCGGCAGCAGAACGGATGAAGTTCTCTGCCGCCGTTTTCTGTTTGGCCGCCGCTTGTAAAAGCGGCTTCAGAGTGATATCATAGACAATGCAAAGTGATTAGAAAGAAGGAAACAACATGGACAGCCGGGAAGCATATATATCGGCCATCGACGTCAGCTATTCCTACCGGCTGGCAAAGAGGATGGAAACCTATAAAACAAATCCGGTGCTGGGATACCGGACTGCGGGATCAGAGGCAGAATTTTTAACAGGGGAAATGCTCGTTCAGGAGATGAAAGAGATCGGCCTTGAAGATGTCCGCAAGGATGAGATTATATTGGATTCCTGGGAGTTTAAAAAGGCGGTTTTAAGATGCCGGGATGAAGCGGGTAAACTGATGGAATTCCAGCTTGGAGCTTATCAGACGGACTTTCATACGGACGGCTTTATGCAGTTTCCACTTGTTTATATCGGCAAAGGGACGTCTGCAGATTATGAAAATGTGGATGTCCGGGGAAAGCTGGTATTGGTGGACATCAATCAGAGAGATGAGTGGTGGATCAATTTTCCTGTTTATCAGGCTCACAAAAAGGGTGCAGCGGCGCTGATTGCCGTACAGGAAGGCGGTTATGGAAAGATTCATGGCAGCGCTCTCAATGCACAGGATATAGCGGGCCCAAAAGACGCTCCGGCATTTTCCATGTCACAGACGGATGCGGATCTGCTGAAAGACCTTCTGAAGCATAAAAAGGAAATTACGGTCTGGTTTGATGCAGAATCCACGGTGAAAGAAAACCAGGTTTCTTATAATATCTGCGGATCGATACCGGGAAAAACCAGGGACCATATGATTGTGCTGTCCGCCCATTATGATTCCTATTTCAGCGGATTCCAGGATGACAATGCGGCGGTGGCGATGATGTTTGGGATCGCAAAGGCCATGAAGGGCAGCGGGTACCGGCCGGAACAAACCATTGTTTTTTGCGCCATGGCAGCGGAGGAGTGGGGACTTGTCAATTCTAAGTACGACTGGTCTACAGGGGCTTATGAGCAGGTGTTCCATGCCCATCCGGAGTGGAGGGGCAGGGTGACTGCAAATCTTAATTTTGAACTTCCGGCCCATGCCCACAATAAAAAAGATGCGGTACGGTGTACGTATGAGTACAGGACATTTACCGAAGCATTTTTAAAGACAATTGAAGTGGATTTCCAGGCGTATCCGGAGGGGATTGAGGTGATTTGCCCCATTGAGACGTGGTCTGACGATTTCTCCATGGCAATCGCCGGCATTCCGTCCGTTGTCAATGATTTCAGTTCCGGGGAGTTTATGGAAACCCATTATCATTCCCAGTTTGATAATGAAAATTTTTATCAGGAAAACGTATACCGGTTTCATCATTACCTCTATGGATTGATGGCGCTCGAGCTGGACCGGACGGCTCTGCCTCCGCTGGATTTTTCGGAGTTATTTCATGCGGCGGAACGGAGCGTTGACTGGGATCTTTGTGAGAGAACAGGAGTTGAGGGAGAACGGCTGAAAACACTGTTAAAGCGCGCTCAAAAGGAAGCAAAATGCCTATATGGAACGATTGACAAAATCAATGGGGATTACAGTCGGACAGACGACGAGGGGGAGAGGAAACGCATTCTGGCGGATACGGAAAATCTGTATGAATGGCTGATGAAGATGTTTCAGAAGGAACAGGATTCATTTGTGCGCCTCAACTGGCACGATGAAGTATTATTTCCCCAGGAGGCGGTACAAAATAACCTGAAATTTTTAAACCGGGCGCTTTCATGCCTGGAGGACCGGGATGTGAGAGGCGCTCTGGAGGCGGTTTATGGAATTGATAATAACAGATATGCGTTTCTGTTCGAAGAGGATGTATACCGGTATTTTACGGAGTATGTGCTGGAACAGCCGGCAGACCGTCTGAAATGGGGGGCAGGCAGAATTGTCCACCATGAGAATATGTATGAGCTGGTTCAGAGCCTGAAAACCAGACTGAAAGAAAAAGAGCCGGATGTCGGGAAAGAGACCGCTTACCTGGTACAGACGGCAAGAAATCAAATGGCATATTATGTGGATGATATCCGCTATATGATCCATGAGACGGAAATTATGATTCAAATGATAGAGAAAGCAAAGGATATGTGGGATTATGGAAAGTCAGAATCTATACCGAGTTGAAAAAAAGGATTTTGAGAAACTGGAAAAACTGCTGACCAGAAGTTTTGCAAAAGATCCGCTTTACTGTAAGCTGATTCCGGATGCGGATACGAGAAGGCGCCTGATGCCGGAATTATTTCAATGTGATCTTGAGGAAATGTTTGCCACCTGTGAGATCTTTGCCGATTCACCGGATATCAATGGGATTATGATTGTGTCCGATGAATCGGAGCCTTATAACCCGTTCCAGTATTACTGGACGGAAGTGATGGCAGTGCTCAAAACAGATGAATATCTGATCCGGGAAGATCCGTCACTGAAAACATTCTGGAATTTTGTGAAAGGAAAGGATTATCTGAATTCCCGGTGGACCGACCAGCTTCACCAGGAAGAACGGTTACA
Organism: Clostridiaceae bacterium; assembly: GCA_018378255.1. Classification (GTDB taxonomy): domain Bacteria; phylum Bacillota; class Clostridia; order Lachnospirales; family Lachnospiraceae; genus CHH4-2. The sequence goes on from JAGZXV010000127.1 coordinate 7,322, forward strand.
TATCATCTATCTGGCAGTGGACCCGGATATGCAGCATCATGGAATTTCCAGCAAATTGATGGATGAAACCATAGAATATGCCAAATCCCATCGCCTGATGATATCGCTGGAAACCCATAATGAGCGGAATGTGGCATTTTATCAGCATTTTGGTTTTAAGGTATTTGGAATTGTTGAGAGGGGATTTGATTTAAAACAGTACTGTATGATCCGGGAGGTGCAGTAAGAGGGGCTTTTTTATTTGGCTTTGGTGGCGGGGGTAACGCTATGAATCCCGGGAAGATGGGGTGTGGGGCAGTCTGGGACGGAGGCGGCGGTTTTTCACCGGAGGGGGCCGGGCCTGCAGAAGGCTGGAGCACGGTTCGTGGTTTCAGCTCATGGTGGAGGCCGGGGCAGTTCTATGGCTGAAAGGAAGTGAAATGAAGGGGAAAGTGCTGACCACCAAGTCAGCACTTTAGAGAACCTGAATCGAAAATTTCTTCAGAAATTCTTCGATTCAGGTTCTCGGTACCCTTCATTTCCCTTCTTTTATGTCCTAGAGATGCCCCCGCAAAAACCATGAGCCGTCATCCTGAAAAGCCCTCCGGCGTTCCCTGTTCCCGGCCCATCCCGCCGCGTTCCGCCCGGTCTCACGCCCTCTTTTCTGCGTAACGTTCTCCAGCTAAAGACCAATTATACAAAAACTACAACTTAAATCCAAAGTAACGAACTGCATTATTATAAGCAATATCCTCAACCAAACTCTTCAATGATTTCATATCAGCCGGATACTCCCCATTTTCAACCCATGCGCCGAAGATATCACAGAGGATTCTTCTGAAGTAATCATGTCTTGTGTAGGAGATGAAGCTTCTGGAATCTGTCAGCATACCGATAAAGTTGCCCAGGCATCCCAGGTTTGCAAGGCTTGTGATCTGCTCTGTCATGCCGATCTTGTGATCGTTGAACCACCATGCGGAACCATGCTGGATTTTGCCTGCCATGGTGGGATCCTGGAAACAGCCGAGGATGGAGCCGATGGAAGCGTTGTCATTTGGGTTCAAGGAATAAAGTACTGTTTTCGGAACTTCGTCAGTAGCGCTGAGTGCATTTAAGAAGTCAGCCATTTCTGAAGAAGGAGCGTAGTTGTTGATGCAGTCGAAGCCGGTGTCTGCGCCCAGTTTTTCAAACATGAGTGCGTTGTTGTCACGTTTGCATCCATAATGAAGCTGCATTACCCAGCCGCGTTTGTGATATTCTTTTGCAACGAATAACATGAAAGCCGTTTTATATTTTAATTCTTCCTCACGGGTGATGGCCTGGCCGGAAATACCTTTTGCGAAGATGGCGTTTAATTCTTCCTCAGAAGCGGGAGCGTACATCACATATTCTAATGCATGGTCTGAAACAAGGCATCCGCGTTCTGCAAAATAATCCATGCGGACCTGAAGCGCTTTTTTCATGGAATCCAGATCTTTGATTTCCACGCCGCTCACTTCTGATAATTTAGCGATGTAAGGAACAAATGTTGGTTTTTCAATATTCATGGCCTTGTCCGGTCTCCAGGCTGGAAGAACCTGAACATCAAAGGTGGTATCAGCTGCAATTTTATCATGCCATTCCAGTGAATCCACAGGATCGTCGGTCGTACAGATCAGGGTAACACCGGACTGCTTGATGATGTTGCGGACAGTCATGGAAGATTCCTGTAATTTGGCGTTGCAGAGATTCCATACTTCTTCAGCAGTATCTCCATTCAAATATCCGGTATATCCGAAATATTTCTGTAATTCCAAATGGCTCCAGTGATACAGCGGGTTGCCGATCAGTTTTGGCATTGTCTCAGCCCATTTCTGGAATTTTTCCCTGTCGCTGGCATCTCCGGTGATGTATGTTTCATCCACTCCGTTAGAACGCATCTGACGCCATTTGTAATGGTCGCCGCCCAGCCATACCTGAGTGATGTTGTCAAATTTCCTGTCCTCAAAGATTTCCTGAGGGTTGATGTGGCAGTGGTAGTCTAAGATTGGCATCTTTTCTGCGTAATCATGATACAGGGTTTTTGCCGTATCGGTGGATAATAAGAAATCTTTGTCCATAAATGCTTTCATGTTTAAAATCCTCCTTAAATTTAGAAATTAGTTGTATCTCTTTTTATTAAATCGGCTGCAACTGTGGTTTTGCTTGGTACGTTGCCGCCATTAAAAACGCCCATCAGCGTATTGATGGTAGTGGTGCAGAGCGCCTCGACCTTATTGTCAACGGATGTGATTTCAGGATCGGTGCATAATGAATAGATGGAATTATTATAACCCACAATGCTGAGATCATCAGGAATTTTAAGACCTTTTACATGGGCATATTTGACAGCTCCTACGGCCAGCTCATCCGCAGCTGTGAGGACCGCATCGAAATGCAGCCCTGATTCATGGAGCCGGATCAGCAGATCTTTTGCGGAAACCAGATCTTTGGGGCATAAATGGATATATGCGTCATCCGCCTCCTGATTGTTATCCCGCAAGGCGTTTTTATAACCCTGAAGTTTATTGAGGCCGCTGTAGGACACGCTGTTATAAAGATAGAGAATTTGTTTTTTCCCGGACCGGATCAACAAATCGGCGGCCTGATAGGTGGCGAAAACATCGTCACAGACCGTACAGTAGATATTCTCACCTTCCAGAAAGCCGTTTACCAGCATGATGGGAAGTTCTTTGGCTGCGTCCAGAATGTAGGAATTATCCTTTGCCTTGGATTCTATGAATTGGGAACCGGCCAGGATAATTGCATCCACACGTTTGGAGCGGAGCAGGTCAATATACTTTTTTTTCGTTTCCAGAAGATTGCCGGTACAGCAAAGAATGGAATCATAACCGTTGCTGCGCAGTTCCCGTTCCAGATAATAAATGGCATTGGCCAGATAGGGATCAGAAGAGTCGGAACACATGATTCCAATGGTTTTCATGGTGCCAAGTCCCAGACCGCGGGCAAATACATTAGGGGTGTAGCCGAGTTCATCCATGACGGCGAGAACCCGTTTTCGTGTTTTCTCACTGACGTTGGGATTACCGTTCAAAACTCTTGATACGGTAGCGATGGATACCTGGGCTTTTTCTGATACGTCGTAAATGTTCAAATCATCACCTCTACATTCTGTAAGTACTTACAACTTAGGTTTATTATACATATATACCATTAAAAATGCAAGAGCTTTGCATTTTTTTATTGACTTTGGTTCCTGGATTTTGTAGAATATTTGTAAGTACTTACATTAATTTTATGACTTCTAATTTATAGAAAGCAGGAGATGAGCAGGATGCAGGATATTATCAGGATTCATGAGGATGACAATGTAGCGGTTGCATTAAGGCCGATTGCCAAGGGGGAAGTGCTGAATGTAAACGGTATTTCCGTAACGACGGCAGAGGAAATTCCCCAGGGGCATAAGTTTGCCGTCAAACCGGTCAAAGCGGGAGAAGAAGTGGTGAAGTATGGCTTCCGCATTGGGTTTGCAAAAGAGGATGTGGACGCAGGACAGTGGATTCATGTCCACAACCTGAAGACAGCTTTGGGAGATCTGTTGGAATACAGCTACCAGCCTCAGCCGTCTGCGTTAAAGGAAACGGAACATGTCTGTTTTGACGGCTTCAGAAGGGCCGACGGCAAAGTCGGAGTGAGGAATGAGATCTGGATCATCCCAACGGTAGGATGTGTGAATTCCATCGCCCAGGAGTTGGAAAGACAGGCTAAAAAATTTGTCAAAGGAACGGTGGAAGACGTTATTTCTTTCCCGCATCCGTATGGATGTTCACAAATGGGGGATGATCAGGAGAATACGAGAAAAGTTTTGGCCGATATGATCAACCATCCCAATGCAGCAGGCGTTCTGGTTCTGGGTCTGGGCTGTGAAAACAGCAATATCCCTATTTTAATGGATTATATCGGGGAATATGATGAGCAGCGGGTGAAATTCCTTCAATGTCAGGATGTGGAAGATGAGATGGAAGCCGCTATGAAACTTCTGGAAGAGCTGGCAGTCTATGCCGGAGCATTTTCAAGGGAAAAGATCGATGCAGGCGAACTGGTTATCGGTATGAAATGCGGCGGATCAGACGGATTGTCGGGAATCACGGCAAATCCTACGGTAGGGGCATTTTCTGATCTTCTGATTTCTAAAGGAGGGACCACTATATTGACGGAGGTTCCTGAGATGTTCGGAGCTGAGACCATTTTGATGAACCGGTGTGAGACACCGGAGCTGTTTGAAAAAACGGTTTCATTGATTAACGATTTTAAGAATTATTTTAAGAGCCACAACCAGACTATATATGAGAACCCATCGCCGGGAAATAAAAAGGGCGGAATCTCCACTCTGGAAGATAAATCCCTGGGCTGTACCCAGAAATCAGGAAGCGCTCCGGTAAAGGGCGTGCTGGCCTATGCAGAGCCGGTCAAGGTAAAGGGATTGAACCTTTTAAGCGCTCCCGGCAATGATCTGGTGGCTTCCACGGCGCTGGCAGTTTCCGGCGCACATATCGTCTTGTTTACTACGGGACGAGGAACACCGTTTGCATCACCGGTGCCTACGGTTAAGATTTCCAGCAATTCCACTCTTGCAGGGCACAAGAATAACTGGATTGATTTTAATGCAGGTCCTGTTGTGGAAGATTCCAATATTGAAGAGATGGGACAAAAGCTGTTTGACTATGTATTGGAAGTGGCTTCCGGAAAAAAAGTGAAGGCAGAAGAAGCCGGATTTCATGATATGGCAATTTTTAAACAGGGAGTTACTTTATAATCCGGTTGCATGGTTCAGAAAACATGGGTATACTGAGGGTAGAGACTTATGAAAAGGGGACTTGAACATGAAACTGAACAGGACAACACAGCGGACCGTGGAAATCTTAAAGATGGTTTCCAAGAATCCGGAGGGGATTACATTGGATGAGATCTGCGAGAGCATGAACCTGCCAAAGACCAGCGCTTATGATATCGTGACCACATTGGGTGAGATGGGCATGGTTAATGTTCTGCGGGGCCAGAAGCAGAGATATACCATCGGGCTCACTGCATACCGGATCGGCATCAATTATACCAATAACCTGGATTTTATCGGAACCATAGAACCGCAGCTGCGTGCTTTTGCGAAAGAGGTGGGAAAAACCGTCTTTTTCGGTACGCGTTCAGGCCATGAGATCGTGTATATCTGTAAGTTTGAACCGGAAAATCCCATTATCACGACATCGACCGTAGGTTCCAAAAATCCGATGTACTGCACTTCCCTGGGAAAAGCAATACTGGCGTTTACGGAAGAGGAAACCAGAGATGAGATTTTAAACAAGATAAAATTCCAGAAGAAGACGGAGAACACCATCTTGTCGGCGGGCGCTCTGTTAGAGGAGCTTGAAAAGGTGCGGCAGAAGGGATATGCTCTGGATGCCAGAGAGGTGGAGGATCATATGGAGTGTGTGGGCGCTCCTGTGTTCGGACCGGATGGAAACGTGCTGGGAGCGATCAGCATCTCCAGTTTGTACAAGCCTTCGGAAGATTATGAAGCCCTGGGGCTGCTTGCCAAAGAAAAAGCGGGTGAAGTTTCTAAATTATTAGGATTTCTTGGAAAAATATAGGGATTTGATGTTGACAAATGGACTGGTAACTATTAATATTTAAGTATAAAATCGTATTTATGAAAGTGAATCGTATATACGAATAAGAAAGAGAGAGGAATAATCATGAAAAAAGAACAAGTTATTTCAAAAATGAAAGAACAGTGTTTGGTTGCCGTTGTTCGTGCAAAGAACTTAGAGCAGGGCGAAAAAGTAGTTGACGCTATCATCAAAGGCGGCATCAATTTCATCGAAATTACTATGACTATGGATGAAGGAAACCCGGTTGAGTTCATTCAGCTCATGTCTAACAAATATAGATCCAATCCAGATGTCGTAATCGGTGCAGGTACCGTACTGGATCCTGAAACAGCAAGAGCAGTCATCCTTGCTGGCGCTAACTATGTTGTGAGCCCGGGCTTAAACGTAGAGACCATCAAACTCTGCAACCGTTACAGAGTTCCGATGCTTCCAGGCGTTATGACACCAACCGAAGCGATCACAGCATTAGAAGCAGGATGTGATGTGATTAAAGTGTTCCCAGGCAACATTGTAGGACCGGCAGCGATCAGCTCCTTCAAGGGACCTCTTCCACAGGGCGAGTTCATGCCTTCAGGCGGCGTGGATGTAGACAACGTGGACAAGTGGCTGAAAGCAGGCGCTTGTGCAGTTGGTACAGGAAGCAGCCTTACCAAGGGCGCTAAGACAGGCGACTTTGATGCAGTTACAGCAAAAGCTCAGGAATTCGTTGCAGCAGTTGCAGCAGCGCGCGCATAAATCAGAAACAAAAGAACCATATTATTCATATATAAGGAGATTATAAAATGGCTAAGATTGTTACCATGGGCGAGATCATGTTAAGATTATCTACCCCAAATAATGAGAAATTTATCCAGGCAGATGAGTTCGATATCAACTACGGCGGCGGAGAAGCTAACGTAGCAGTTTCACTGGCTAATTATGGACATGATACACAGTTCGTGACAGCAGTACCGGCAAACCCGATCGGCGAATGCGCAGTTGCTGCTTTAAGAAAATATAACGTAGGAACAAAATACATCTCCAGAAGCGGCGAGAGACTGGGCATCTACTTTTTAGAGACAGGTTCAGCGATGAGAGCTTCCAATGTAGTTTATGACAGAGCTCATTCTTCCATCTCTACAGCAACAGCTGATGAATTTGATTTTGATGCAATTTTCTCTGACTGTGACTGGTTCCATTTTACTGGAATTACACCAGCGGTCAGCGATGCAGCGGCAGAACTGACAGAGGTTGCTTTAAAAGCAGCAAAAGCACACGGCGTAACCGTATCTGTTGACTTGAACTTCCGTAAGAAATTATGGTCTTCAGAGAAGGCTCAGAAAGTTATGACCAATTTAATGCAGTACGTTGACGTATGTATCGGCAATGAAGAGGATGCTGAAAAAGTATTGGGCTTCAAACCGGGCAACACAGATGTTACCTCCGGAGAACTGGAATTAGCAGGATATGTTGATATCTTCAATCAGATGGCTGACAAGTTTGGTTTCAAATACATCATCAGCTCTCTGCGTGAAAGCTTCTCAGCTTCCAACAACGGATGGTCTGCATGTATCATGGATGGTAAGACACGTGAGTTCTACCACTCCAGAAAATATTCCATCACCCCTATCGTAGACCGTGTAGGCGGTGGAGATTCATTTGCAGCAGGTTTAATCTGCGGTTTAGCTGATGGTAAGGATATGAAAGCGGCGCTGGAATTTGCAGTGGCAGCTTCTGCATTGAAACACACCATTCCTGGAGATTTCAACCTGGTAACACGCGCAGATGTAGACAGCTTAGCAGGCGGCGACGGATCAGGTCGTGTACAGAGATAATCTGCAGAATAAGATTGTAAGTAAATGACTAAAGGGACAGCTCTTTTGCTCATAGGAGCATCAGGACTGTCCCTTTCTTAAAATAGCGAGGTAAAACAGAGATGGAAAGTGAAAGAAATTTCGATTTATTGACATTGGGACAGTTGTTATTGCGTTTATCCCCGCCAAATAACGAACGGCTTTCAAGAGGAGATACGTTTGTTAAACAGGTAGGGGGAGCGGAACTTAACGTTGCGGTCGGCGTGGCTCTGCTTGGACTTCATACCGGAATCATTTCCAAGATTCCATCTCATGATATGGGAAGCTTTATGAAGAGCAAGATCCGTTCTTACGGAGTCAGTGATGACTATTTTATGTATGACAACTCACCGTCTGCCCGTGTGGGAATTTATTATTACGAAAACGGCGCTTATCCGAGAAAGCCGAAAGTGATTTATGACCGTGTCAACAGCTCCTTTTATTCCATAAATATCGACGAGATTCCTGAGGATGTATATGCGGCGACCAGATGTTTCCATACGACCGGTATCACGCTTGCCCTCAGTGAAAAGTCCAGGGAAACCACACTTGAAATGATTAAGCGATTTAAAGAGGCAGGAACTTTAGTTTCCTTTGATGTGAATTTCCGGGCGAATCTGTGGACCGGAGAAGAGGCCAGAGAGTGTATCGAAAAGATTTTACCATATGTGGATATCTTTTTCTGCTCTGAAGACACTGCCAGGCTGACCTTTAAAAAGACGGGTACGGCCAGGGAGATTATGAAGAGTTTTGCAGAGGAATATCCGATCTCCATCATTGCCTCCACCCAGAGAATCGTGCACAGCCCCAAACGCCATACATTCGGTTCCATCATGTATGATGCGAAAAAAGATGAATACTATGAAGAAGAACCATACCGTGACATAGAAGTGGTCGACAGAATCGGAAGCGGGGATGCGTATATTTCAGGCGCTTTATACGGACTGCTTTCCAATAATTTTGACTGTGCAAAAGCGATTCAGTACGGCAATGCCACAAGCGCCGTTAAGAATACCATACCGGGGGACCTTCCGTCTTCCGATCTGGAAGAAATTGAAACAATTATCAAAGCACACAATCAAAAAGGACCTCAGAGTGAAATGGCCCGTTAAAAAGGGGGAAATGGAATGCAGGTAACATTAGGCTCAACAGGTATTACCGTAGACAAAAATGGATTTGGCGCGCTGCCGATTCAGCGGATTCCGAAATCAGAGGCGGTGAAGCTGATAAGGAAGGCATTTGACAATGGAATCCGTTTTTTCGATACGGCCAGAAGTTATACGGACAGTGAAGAAAAACTGGGTGAAGCGCTGGAGGGAATCAGAGATCAGGTATTTCTTGCAACAAAAACCCCGTCTAAAACGGCGGAGGGTTTCTGGAAGGACTTGGAGGAATCCCTCAGGCTGTTGAAAACGGATTATATCGATCTTTTCCAGTTTCACAACCCAACATTCTGTCCTAAGCCGGGGGACGGCACCGGTCTTTATGAAGCGATGCTGGAAGCAAAGGCGCAGGGGAAAGTGCGCCATATAGGAATTACCAACCACAGGCTGAATGTGGCAAATGAGGCCATAGAATCCGGCCTTTTCGAAACATTGCAGTTTCCATTCTGTTATCTTGCCACAGAAAAGGATATCGCTCTGGTGGAACGCTGTAAAAAGGCGGATATGGGCTTTATCGCGATGAAAGCTCTATCCGGCGGTCTGATCACTAATTCTGCAGCCGCTTATGCATATCTGGCCCAGTTTGACAATGTGCTCCCGATCTGGGGAGTTCAGAGAGAAAGCGAACTGGATGAATTTTTATCCTATGTGGAGAATCCGCCGGTTATGACGGAAGAACTCCGCCGGCTCATCGACCATGACAGGGCAGAGCTTTTAGGGGAATTCTGCCGCGGCTGCGGATATTGTATGCCTTGTCCTGTTGGAATTGAAATCAACACCTGTGCCAGAATGTCACTGTTAATCAGGCGCTCTCCATCGGAGAAACAGCTGACTACGAAATCTCAGGAGATGATGAAAAAAATTGAAGAATGCCTTCACTGCAATCAGTGTATGAGCAAGTGTCCTTATGGCCTCAATACGCCGGATCTGCTGGCCAAAAACTATCAGGACTATCAGGAAATACTGGCGGGAAAGGCTTATTAGAAAGGCTGACGGAGCATGAAAATAATTGATGCGCATCTTCATTTTTGTCTCAATGACCAGTATTTCGATGGCATTGCGGCTGCGGCAGGACATGAAAATAATGGGGACCATCTGCAAAAACAGTATGAAGAACTGGGAATTGCAGGCGGGGTGGTTATGGGAAACAGAGGGCTGGAACCGGAACGC
>JAGZXV010000128.1 GCA_018378255.1 Clostridiaceae bacterium
CGGATCATAATTCAGGCTGCCCTTCAATAAGGCATCCACTGCCTCATCCGCATTTCCTGAAACTCCCGGATATAAATCAATATCCTCTTCTGAAAGTGCCATTCTGGCTCCCATGCCGATTCCGCCGCAGATCAGGGTATCAATTCCCTTATCCTTTAAAAATCCGGCCAGGGCGCCATGACCTTCGCCAACCGTATTGATCACTTCACTCTTAACTGCTCTGCCGTCTTCCACATCGTATACCTTAAACTGTTCCGTATGGCCAAAATGCTGGAATACCTGGCCTGCTTCATATGTTACCGCTATCTTCTTCATTGTGAAACCTCCTCATCTTTTCCTTTGCCGCAGCAGTGCATCCCACGGTTCTCCCGCTTCATGCATGCCCGCTCACAGCACTGTCCGGAATGAGGGCAGATCCTGTAATGTCCGCCTCCGATTTCCAGCCGCTTCCCATTGATCAGCGCATCCGCCAGTTTTTTCCTGGCTCCGTCATAAATCGCCTGAACCGTGGTTCTGGCAATCTCCATCTGACCGGCGCATTCCTCCTGGGTACAGCCTAAAAGATCAATTAAACGGATCGCTTCATATTCGTCCAGGGTCATATCGATGATCTCAGGATCAGCCTCCCTGTGACATGGTGCAAATGCTGCAAATTCCGGCATCGCACATATTCTGCGTTTTTTCTGCGGACGTGGCATAACAGTTCTCCTTCATTTCTGACATATGTCATATATTACTCTCATTTCCGGCATATGTCAAGTATATCCTGATCTCTTTCCAAGTTTCATCCATTCTGGCCGTTAGAATGTTCCTGAAAACGCTTACGGTCCAATGGTGAGGGGCACGCCGACCTGACAATATTCCCACAAAATATCCATTACGGAATTGTCCACCGCAATGCATCCAGCAGTCACACCTCCCGGATAACGGTCCCCGTGAATCTCAATCGCACCGCCCAAAGCGGTGTCCCAGGGAGGTGTCTCTCCGGCTTTGTTGGCCTGAATGATGGCGTCACGTTCTTCCGCCGTGATAATACCCGCTTCATATCCCCGTTCTGCATCCGGTATGGCCGGATAAGATACGCCCAAAGCCAGATAATAGGAACTCTTGTCATTCTTCAGGCAGACGTAAAAGCTTCCGCTCGGCGTTCTCCGGTCTCCCTGTACCTCTTTATCCCCGGAACCTGATTCCTCACCTAAAGAGGCCGGATAAGTTCCGATCACCACGCCGTTTTGCTTCAGGGTTACTTCCTTATTAATCTTACTCACATAGATGGTCACCCCATTGGTGGAAGGCTTCACGCTGGCACCTGGTCCCACAACGCCGGCCTGGCTTCCTGTTGCAAAGGAACATGTGAGAACCGCGGTCAATAGGGCGGTCAGAATCCTCTTGTTTCTGTTCATTGTCCATTTTTTCATGTTCTGCTCCTTGTCATAGTATCAGATACTTTTTAGTATACCATCTTTGGGAAAAATTTCATTTTACAAAATTCTTACAATCGCAGAAACAACAAACCGGACCGGGAAACAGCTCATCAAACGATCAGGTTCTCTTTTAAAATCTGATCTACATAACGTTTTGCATCTTCACCCAAAGGCATAAATGGGCTTCTTGGATCGCCCACCGGATTTCCCTGGGTTTCCAGCACGTATTTTACGGCCGGAATCAGCCCCACATTACAGAAAGCTTCCATAATATGATTGGCCTTATGCTGCATCATCCGCGCATCGTCGATTCTGCCCTCCAAAAATGCATCGAATATCTTCTTATAATGCGGGAGCATACAGTTAAACGTGCTTCCGATAGACCCATGAGCGCCCAACGCCAGGCCTGCCACCATGGTTTCATCAAATCCGTTCCAAATCTTAAGCTCCGGATTCAGCTCCAGAAAACGCTCCATCTGATATACCACCTGATTGGTGTGTTTCACCCCTTCGATGGTCCGGCTCTTAAATAATTCCCTGTAATCGGGCTGGTTCAAATCGAATTCCCGTTTCGTATTGCCGGGGAAATTGTATACGATAACCGGCATATCCACTGCCGCAGAAATCTCGTAATAATATTTGCACACCTCTTTTGGTGAAAATCCATAATATAACGGCGGAGTTGCCGCAATCCGGTCAAAGCCCAGTCTCTTGGCTTCCATTGCAAATTCAATGGCTTCTTTCGTAGACAGGCTTCCCACATGGGCAATCAGATCCGTCCTTCCCTTCAGCCCGGAAGCGATTTCAAATGTGCTGATCCTTTCTTCATGGGAAAGCAAAAAGCATTCCGCGCTGCTGCCTCCGATAAAAAATCCGGCGGCTCCTTCATTCAGATTGCGCTCCATCAGCGTTACAAGCGCGTCCCCCCATACCTTGTCATCCTGTGTAAACGGGGTCACAGAAGCCACATAAATTCCCAATTCACCTGCGTTCATAATCCTTCCTGTTCCTTTCTCCTCATATTTCCTTATGCTTTGTAATTCTTAATAATGCCATAATGATGCAACGCATCCTTCATTTTCCGATTATAGCACAAAATGTCTTATTGCGGTATCTCAAGTTTCCTAAATCTGCATGGCGATATCTCTTTTCTAATAGACAATTATGTGTTAAAATAGACAGGATTCGACTTAATGAAAGGACTGTGAAGATGACTGAATTTAAAAAATACAAACCCCTGCTGTTAGCCGCCGCCCTGTCCGCCTGTGCGCTCACTGCCTGTACCAAAGCAAAGCCCATCACTGCGACGCCTTCCAATGCGGTGGAAACCACAGCAGCGTCTAATGAACTGCAGATGCCGGACGGGATGAAACGTTTAACACCGGACGGGCCTGAATATGAATACATAGAGAAGATGGATATTCCGGAAACAGAACCTGCGCCCGAATATTTAAGAAACGGAGTACAGCATCCAAAAGTTGCCGAGTTGCAGGCCCGGCTGATGGAACTGGGCTTTATGGAAAACGATGAGCCCACCGAGTTTTACGGTCCTGTCACAGAGGCCGCTGTCCGCTCCTTCCAGAGACAGAACGAGCTGGCTATGGACGGCATTGTGGGCAGCACCACATGGGATTCCATCATGGCCCCGGAAGCCAAGTATTACGCAGTAGCCAAAGGAGTTTCCGGAGAGGATATCAAGAGAATCCAGAACCGTCTCTATGAACTGGGATATCTTCCCACCGCAGATCTGGTAACCGGCAATTTCGGCGATACCACGGAAGCCGCAGTTTTAAAGCTTCAGGAAACAAACGGAATCAACATGGACGGCAAGGTAGGCTGGCAGACCTTAAACCTGATGTACAGCGATGAGATCAAACCTAACATCCTGGCCTTCGGTGAAAAGAGCGAAGTGGTGCTGGCCGCCCAGAACCGTCTGAATGAACTGGGATATATGACCTCCAAACCGGACGGAACTTACGGAAGCGATACTTCCCTGGCAGTAAAACAGTTCCAGTCCAGAAATGACCTGGTGGTGGACGGTTATTTAGGACCGTCCACAAGAATCGCCTTAAACAGCTCCAGCGCCCGCCCCAACGGCCTGGTTCTGGGCGACAGCAGCGAAGCTGTGGAACGGGTTCAGCAGCTCCTCAGCAAATACGGTTATCTCTCCTCCTCCAATGCGACCGGTTATTTCGGCGAACTGACAGAACATGCGGTTAAGTCCTTCCAGTCCAACAACGGCTTGTCCGCGGACGGATCAGTTGGAGTCATGACCATGGCCAAGCTGACTTCCGATAAAGTGAACAAAGCCCCGGCCAATTCAGGAAAGACCACTTCCGGCGGCGGCTCCAAGAATAACACCGGAGGAAGTTCCGGCGGTTCTTCCGGCGGCAGCAACAGCGGCGGTTCTTCCGGCGGTGGCGGCGGCGGAGCAGGCGCAAGCGCATTGATCTCCATTGCCAGTTCCAAGATCGGCAGCCCTTATGTCTGGGGCGCTAAAGGACCTAATTCCTTTGACTGTTCCGGTTTTGTCTACTGGTGTCTGAACCAGGCCGGTGTCAGACAGAGTTATCTGACCTCCTCCGGCTGGCGGAACGTAGGAAAATACACGAGAATCAACAGCATCTCCGCCCTTCAGCCTGGAGATATCATCGTGGTAAGCGGCCATGTAGGCATTGTAGCCGGCGGCGGAACCGTAATCGATGCCTCTTCCAGTAACGGAAAGGTTGTACACCGCAGTTTGAGCGGATGGTGGTCCAATAACTTTATCTGCGGATGGAGAATTTTTGGATAGGATGCAAACCTGTTTATTTCACAAATAGCAATCAAAATACGAGGCCCCGACCTGGTTAGCAGGTTCAGGGCCTCGTATTTTTCTATTATTCTACCACATAAACTTCTCCGCCGCTGACCCTGAAAATACCGTCCTCAAGCTTTTCTTCCCGGTTAATCTTCTTCACATACTCCACAACCTCATCAAATTTAGGATCCCCGGGTTCCAGTATACAGGGCGCCCCGTCTTCCGGCAGATATGCGGGAAGATAGGATACGGTTTGGATCTTTTTGTCCTTAACCGTCCATTTCACAACCATGGACAGATAGCAGTCCATGGGAAAGCTTCGTTTTGTGGTCTGGAAGGCGGAGCTGATGGCAGTCATTTCCGTATGGTTTTTAGATGTCTTCATATCCTGCCCGATCGCCTTCTGGTCGCGGAGCATGTCTGTCACCTCTTCCATGGCAAAATTCCCCAGGCTGTAAAAAATTGCCTTCCCCTTATATACTTCCACCGGCTTCAGAATATGCGCATGGTGGCCCAGAATCAGGTCAGCCCCGTGATCGATGGCAAAATGTGCGTAGTATTTCTGGTAATCAGCCACCACCGCCTCTTTAAAGTGGATTCCCCAATGAATCGAAACCACCACCAGGTCGGCCTTCTGTTTCGCCTCTTCAATATCCTCAATCATGCGTTCCAGATCTTCCGGATGGGGAAACGTATAGATCCGGCACGGCGTTCCCGGCTGGTCATGCTCCACAGGCACATAGGCGGAAATGCCTCTGGCCGGATTACATCCCGGACGTTTTTCCTGGGCCCAGAATCCCTGGGGCAGAATGCTGTTATAGGCCAGCACCGCAGTCTTAGTCCCTTCCACATCGATCACAGGATATTTCCTGGCGGTTTCCTCATCCTCTCCGGCACCCGTTAAATACAGCCCCGCAGCCCGTATATGGCCGCATGTCTCACAAAATGCATCTCTTCCATAATCCAAAGCATGGTTGGATGCAAATGAAATCACATCAAACCCGGCGTCCTTCATCACTCCGGCAAGCTCCGGCTTAGAGCTGCAGGGCATTCTGGTACAGGAAGATAACACACCAGTTTCACTGAGCACAGCCTCCAGCTGTCCGAATGTCAGATCCCCTTTTCTAAACCGGTCCGCCACGTGCGCAAATGACGACGGCAGATCCTCTCTGTAAGGGGCGCAGTCACCCACTCCATACATGACTAATTCTCTGTTTTCCATACTTCCCTCCATTTTTTATCTCTATTTTCATGCACACTCTGGCGCGTATCAGATACAGGCAGCCTCTCGTTATTCCCCGATCCGGTGCATCCATTTTTTGGAAAGAAGACGCCAGATACACAACACACTCTTTAGCACTGTGTGTCCCATGAGCGCAAAGTAAATCCAAAATGCCGAAAGATGCCACACCAGACCGGCCATATATCCCAAAGGAATGGAGATCACCCATAAAAAGATGATGTCCGCGATCATCAGAAATCTGGTATCCCCTCCGGCCCTCAGCACCCCTTTTGTCAAAATCATGCTGGTGCAGCGGAAGAATACAATGATTGCAATAGCCTCCATCAGTTGTCTCGCAATCAATACCGTCTCCTCTTCCAGAGCATACATACTAAGAATCGGTCCGCTGGTCACCAAAATCAGCACACAGCCGAATATTCCCAGCAGAACCGCCAAAAAGAAGAATGTAATTCCCTCCGTAAAGGCCCGCTCTTCTTCCCCTTCTCCCAAAGTGTTTCCCACAACGGAAGAAGCCGCCGTCGCAAATCCCATCACCAGGATCGTGCTGATGTGGGAAGTCACATTTGTCACCGAATTGGCAGCCACAAATCCCGCTCCGATATGCCCCATAACAACAGAAACCGCGCTGTTTCCAACCCCTAAGAGCATGTCGCTGACCATCACAGGTATGCTGTATCTGGCAAATTTCCCGATCTGGCCTATGCAGGGCCGGAACAGATCTTTGATCCGATACTGTATCTTTTTCTCAACAAACAGGATATAACCCATAATAAAACACATCTCAAACACACGGGCCACCAGTGTACCGATGGCAGCTCCCTGGATTTCCAGCCTGGGCATTCCGAACTTTCCGAAGATAAAGACGTAATTGAAAAAAATATTCAGAAAAAATGATATGCAAGAGCTGTACATGGGGATTCTCATCATTTTCACACTTCTCAGCACCTGCGTGGATACGATGGAAACGGCATAGAAGATCAGTGTATACTGTAGAATCTTCATATATTTTACGCCATACATGATCACCTGTTCATCCTTTGTATATACAGATAAAATCCATGCGGAATTTCCCATCACAAATAACATACAGGCCATACCCGCAACCAGCACGATCCTGAACATCAGGGTCATGACCTGTCTCAGCTTTGACAATTCTTTGCTGCCCCAGTATTGGGCGGTGAGAACAGCGGCCCCACAGCCAACTCCCATACAGAAGATCTGGAACAGCATTACAAACTGGTTAGCCAGAGCGGACGCCGATAGCTGCAGTTCCCCAAAACTGCCAAGCATCACTGTATCCATCAGATTAATGCCGGTAGTGATCAGGCTCTGGACCGCTACGGGAAGGACCAGCTTTATAACATGGAGATAAAATTTTTTTTCTTTAATAATGGGCATATCATTTTATTCCTTCCATGCCGGAGCGCTTTTGCGCAAATATTGCGTTATGCAGACTTTTACTATTCTTCAGTCCAAAATGCTGCAGCGGGCGTTTTTTACTATTCTCGGCTGCAGCATTCCGGTTAAATCTTTAAATGTAACGGTTTAAAAGGCTCATCTTCCTGACTGAAAAAGCCAGCCAGGAAGCATTGGATGTCCATCCGATATGAAAATCATTCAAAATACAGGTATTTAACGAACAAGTCGTTCTGTCCCCAAACGTTGAATCCCTTCAGCTCTTTCGCCCAGGCCCAGTTAACGGCCAGACGTGTATACGCATAAGCAGGAACTTCATCCTGAAGAATCTGCACGATCTTGTCGGTCAGCTCTTTTCTCTTGGCGTCATCCGTAATCTGTGTGCTGGCGACCACTGCGTCTTCCAGTTCCTGATTGAAATAACAGGAACGGTTGATTCCGTCTTTTGCAAAGTAAGCATATCCCATATCAGCCACATAGCCAGACGGAGCCGTAAAGGCGTTGGTAGCCATATCCCAGCCGCCCGCTTCATCATCAATTGCGGAGTTGTAAACCGCTTTTTCATAAGATGATATCTCGGCCGTCAGACCGATCTGAGACAGCATGGCCTGAATGATTTCGCAGTTTGACAAAAGGGTTTTATCCTCATTTGTTATGATTGTAATCTTCGTTCCCTCTGCGATTCCAGCCTCCTGCAGCAAGGCTTTTGCCTTTTCCACGTCTAAGGAATAGTATCCGCCCTCTTCCCATTTCGTGTCGTAGTCGATCATACCGTTGGACGGGAACGCGGTTGATACGGAACCGAATTTATTCTGATAGACAGCCGCAAAAATTGCCGCATTATCAATGGCATATGCCACTGCCTGACGAACTCTGACATCATTAAAAATGGAATGTTCGCTGCAGTTAAAGTAGAAGGAGTTGGATTTATAACCCGGTTTGATGATCGCGTTAAAACGGTCGTCGGATTCAATGCGGCCATAATCCGTCTGGCCCAGTTCCACTACCAGATCCACACCGCCGGTTTCCAGCTCGATACATCTTTGTGATACGTCGTTAATAACCTTGATGTTCACATTTTTAATTGCAGGCGTTCCCTCCCAGTAATTTTCGTTAGCCACCAGCTTGGCAGAGTTTCCGCCGATATAGCTTTCCAGCATATATGGGCCTGTTCCGATCGGCTTTTCTGAGAATTTATCAGGGCTGTTGTTGTAGGAATCCTCATTCATGATCACACAGCTCTTAAAGCAGCTCATAAAATATGCATCCGGTTTGGTCAGTGCGATTTCAATGGTGTGGTCATCGATAATTTTACAGTTTTCTATATCAATGGTCTTCACATACTGCTTTTTAGCCGGATCATCGGCATACATTTTGATAGAAAATATCACGTCTTTTGCAGTAAAATCATTGCCGTCCGTATATTTAACCCCTTCTCTTAAATGGAACGTATAATGGGTGTCATCCGTCTGCTCCCAGCTTTCCGCCAGAATCGGGACGATTTCATAGTTAAATCCATAATCGAATAAAGGTTCACAAATCTGTTTATAAATGATGTTGGCTGACTGGCCGCCACCTGTGTTAAAGGGGCATAAGGAACCCGGATCGGAAGAGACCTGGATATTGACCGTATCTCTGGTACTGGATGTGGGCATCACCATCTCCTGGGCCAATGCATCCTCGTCTCCTGCCGCTGATTTGGCATCAATTGTCGCCGGTGCGGATGTGGTTTCCGTCTGTGACGATTCCGCAGCTTTCGCTTCACTTCCTGCCGCCGGCTGGCTTCCTTTTCCACCGCCGCAGCCAGCCATACTGATCCCCATTACCACTGCCAAAGTCAGCGCCATAACCTTTTTTAACTTCATAAATACCCTCCGTTCTGCCCATTCAGGCATTCTAATTTATAAATGATTTATCTCTTCCACCTTACAGCAGGAAACAAAATGCCCCGGCATAATTTCCTTCAGTTCCTGCGGCTGATGGCATTTTTCTTCCATATAGGGACATCTGGCCGCAAACCGGCAGCCCGGTTTTGGATTGATCGGGGATGTGATCTCCCCTTTCAGCAAAATGCGGTTTTTCTTAACGTGGATGTCCGGAATAGGAATCGCGGACAATAATGCTTTTGTATAAGGATGCAGCGTATATTCAAACAGCTCATCCGAAGTGGTCTTTTCCACCATCTGCCCCAGATACATAACCGCGATTTCATTGGATATATATTTCACCACCGACAGATCGTGGGTGATGAAAATATAGGTCAGCCCCCGCTGCTCCTGAAGGTCCAGCATCAGGTTCAGAATCTGCGCCTGAATTGATACGTCCAATGCGGAAACCGGCTCGTCACATACAATGAAACTGGGGTTTAAAGCCAGCGCCCTGGCAATGCCGATTCTCTGCCTGCGGCCTCCGTCAAGTTCATGGGGATAAGAAGTTGCAAGCCGCTCTGCAAGGCCTACTGTTTCCATCAGCTTCAGCGTTTCCTTCTCCATCTCTTCCTTGCTCATACCGCCTCTTAACACAAGAGGTTCCTGTATGATCTCGCTCACCGACATACGGGGATTCAGGGAAGAAAATGGGTCCTGGAAAATGATCTGCATCTTTTCCCTTAACTGACGCAGCTTCTGTTTGTTCACATTGGTCACATCTTCGCCTTCGAACATGATTTTGCCGTCTGTACTGTCCAGAAGATGCAGAATGGTTCTGCCAAGGGTGGATTTTCCGCATCCCGATTCCCCTACAACTCCCAGCGTCGTCCCTTTTTCCAGTGAAAACGATACATCATCCACCGCATGCAGAGTCCCCTTGGGAGTGGTAAAATACTTTTTTAAGTTTTGAACTTCCAAAATCTGATCCACTCTATTTCACCTCCCCTGTTCTGATGCAGCGGCTGTAATGTGTGCCGCCTAAATGTGCGAGCTGGATTTTATTGTTTCTGCACTCTTTTGCAGCATAAGGGCACCTGGGCGAAAATGAACATCCCTTTGGAAGATTCATAGGATCAGGCATCATTCCTGCAATGGGCTTCAGCCGTTTTTCTTTACTCTTCAGGCTTGGAAGGGAACCGAAAAGCCCTTCCGTATACGGATGGCTGGTATGGTCAAACAATTCTTCTGCCGAACCGATTTCAACGATTTCCCCCGCATAGGCTACAGCCACCTTATCGCACATCTCCGCAACGATTCCCAGATCATGGGTGATTAAGATCATGGAGGTGTTCAGTTCTTTTTTTAAAGTATTCATCATATCCAGCACCTGGGCCTGGATGGTTACATCCAGGGCGGTGGTTGGCTCGTCCGCCAGAAGCAGTTCCGGATTGCAGGCCAAAGCCATGGCGATTACCACCCTCTGCTTCATGCCGCCGGAAAACTGGTGGGGATACTCGCCGAAACGTTCTCCCGGAATTCCTACCATTTCCAGCATTTTAACGGCTCTGATCTCCGCTTCTTTTCTGCTGACATTCTCATGAAGGCCGATAGCTTCCGCGATCTGGAATCCCACCGTGTAAATGGGATTTAAGGCCGTCATCGGATCCTGGAAGATCATGGATATCTTGTTTCCACGGATCGTCCTCATCTCCCGTTCCGGCATATCAAACATGTTTTTGCCTTCCAAAATAATACTGCCGGAACGGATCTTGGCCGGAGGGTCCGGCAGGATCCGCAGGATCGCCTTTGCTATTGTGGTTTTACCCGCTCCCGTCTCGCCTACCAGGCCCAGCGTTTCTCCCTTGTTCAGGGAAAAGGAAACTCCGTTGACGGCATGCACGATATTGCCGTCTGCGGTATACTCCACCACCAGATCATTTACTTCGATTAATTTTTCCTGACTCATAGGTACCTCCTAGTTTTTCAGACGGGGATCAAGCGCATCCCTCAAACCGTCTCCCAGCATGTTCAGGGAAAGTACGGCCATCATAATAACCACGCCCGGAATGATACAAAGGTATGGATAATCTCTGATATATGTTCTTCCTGCCGACAGCATAGCTCCCCATTCAGGCAGCGGCGGCTGGGCTCCCAGCCCCATGAAGCTGAGGGAGGCCGCAGCCAGGATCGATGACGCCACGCCCATGGTGATCTGCACGATCATGGGAGAAATGGCATTAGGCAGAATGTGTTTTAAAATAATGCGGAAATCCGTAGCATTAATGGCTGTTGCCGCCTCCACATATTCCATTCCGCGGACGCTCATAAAGGAAGCTCTCGTCATTCTCGCATAGCCGGGAATTGTGGTGATACCGATTGCCAGCATTGCGTTATTGATTCCAGGCCCTAACGTGGTCGCAATGGCGATGGACATGAGCAATGCCGGAACCGCCTGGAAAACATCCAGGAAACGCATCAGCAGGTTATCCACTCTTCCTCCGTAGAACCCCGCAATCGAACCAACGATAATTCCCAGTGTGGATGCAATGGCAACCGACACGATGCCGATTTTCAAAGACTGCCTTCCTCCATATAAAAGCCTGCTAAGTATATCACGGCCCAGATTGTCCGTACCAAATAAGTGGTCGCCTCCGGGAGCGGCAAAGATATGGTACAAATCCTGCTGCTCATACCCAAAGGGCGCAATCATGGGAGCAAATACAGCGGCCAGAGTCATGAGTACAATAACAATCAGGCCCAGCATAGCCATTTTATTTCTTTTCAACCGGTGCATGATGATCGAAAACTGGCTTTGTTTCTTTTTTCTCTCTTTTACTTCCGTCACGTTCCTTTTCCCCCTCTACGCAGTTCTTTTTTTCGCCGTCTGATACCTGGATTTCATCCGCGGATCAGCGAAAGCGTACAGAATGTCAACAAGCAGCATGGACAGCGCAAATATAACGGCTACAAACAGCACTCCTCCCTGGACAACCGGATAATCACGGCTTTTAATGGCCGTAGACATATAGGACCCGATTCCCGGGATGGAGAAAATGGATTCTGCAATAATGGCTCCGCCCATCTGGCGTCCCAGCATGGTTCCCACCTGAGTGATGATGGGGATCAGCGCATTGCGCAGAGCGTGGCCGTAAATAACCTTTCCTTCTTTCTGCCCTTTTGCCCTGGCAGTTATGATGTAATCCTGGCGTATGACCTCCAGCATTCCCGACCGGGTCTGCCTCGCCAGTCCCGCCGCACTATGTACTCCGATGGAAAAACACGGAAGAATATAACAGGTCCAGTGACCGATTCCCGTAGCCGGCAGCCACCCAAGTTTCAGTGAAAACAAAAGCACAAGCATGAGCGCAAACCAGAAGTTCGGCATGGACATGCTGAAAAGCGCCACCAGCATGGATGCGTTGTCCTTCCATGTATACTGGTTTACCGCAGCCATAACTCCCAGAGGAATTCCGATTGCCATGGCGATCAGAACGCTGATTCCCGCAACCTTGAAGGTATATGGAAATCTTTGCAGCAGCTCTGTCATAACCGGGCGGTCATTGATATAAGATGTGCCCAGGTCAAAATGGAAAAACGCATTGTAAATATAGAGCAGGTACCGTTCAATAAACGGTTTATTAAGTCCTAATTCCACCCTGCATGCCTCCAGCTCCGCCGGAGTCGCTTCCGGTCCCATAATGATCGCGGCAGGATCTCCCGGTGTAAAATACATCAGCGTGAACACCAGAAACGATACGCCCAATAAAACGGGAATCATCCATAAAATTCGTTTTGCTACATAACGCCCCATTCCCTTATTCGGATTTTATTAAATCTAAAACCCTACTCTCCTTTCCTTTTGATTTCTCAATTGTTATTTATCTTTATATAAGCAAAACCCGTGCCAATTTTTCTGCCTATTTCATATTTTTTATTCGTATATTTTTGCAATAAAGTGTTTTAATATTTAATCCCTTTTATCTAAAAGCTTTCATTTTTCCAAACACCGTCTTTTGAAACGAATATTCCATATTTCAAACCGTGAAATGATAGTTTCACTTTTTCTGTTTCATTTCTCTCCCGCCCCATAACTGCCAAACAAAAAAAGAGCCGGACCGCTGCAGGCTGAAAAAATCCACTGCCTGTATTGTCCGCCTCTTCCCGGCGCATAACATAATTCGTAACTGTTCCTACACAAATTCCTTTCTTCCCGAAGCATCGGCTATCATCAATTCCCCCCTATACTTGGCAATTGTCCTTCTGGAAATTTCGATTCCCATATTCTTTAACTGATCCGATATCTTCTGGTCGCTTAAAGGCTTCCGTTTATTCTCATGTCCAATCACTTCCATGATCTTCTGTTTTACATCTTCCGGCGTGACCGGGCCGTCGGCAGCTCCCGCCACCCCTTTCACAAAGAAATAGTTAATCGGGAACATTCCCCTGGAGCACTGGAGAAACTTATTGCGGATCGTCCTGCTCACTGTGGATTCATGGATCTCCAAACGGTTTGCAATCGTCTGAAGGTTCATGGGCACCCTTTTCCCGTTGGGATTCTCAAAAAATTCCTGTTGGATGGCAACAATTTCCCTTGTCACCTTTCTAAGGGTATTTCCTCTCTCTTCCACGCAATGCTGCATCCATTGGGCCTGGTGATATTTATTCTTGATGTATTCCTGGACTTCCCTGGAAGAATCCTGGTTCATCATCCTCAGATAATACTGGTTAAATGTGATTCTCGGAGTGTTCAGATCATTTACCAGAATTTCAAAATAATCCTCAAATTTGACCACCGTAACATCCGGTTTTATATACCGCAGCTTCTCCCTCGAACTGAAGCTGTTTCCCGGTATGGGATTCAGCTTTTGTATCATCCGGTAACAGAGATCCACCTGCTCCACCGTAATTCCCATCTGCTCCGCCACCTGGGTAAAACGGCGTTTCCCCAGTTCTTCCAGATACTGTTCCACCAGTTTGGAAACCTGGCCAAACAGCTCCTCTTCAATCAAACCTCCGTCTCTCATCCTCTCCAGCTGGATCATGAGGCACTGACTGGCGTTCTGAGCCCCAACCCCAGCCGGTTCCACCGACTGAAGTATCTTTATATACTGCTTAAGACGGCTGTGGCTGATGTTCAGCTTCTGGGCCAGCGCCCAGGTATCCTCTTTCAGATATCCCTTGGAATCCAGGGAACAGACCAGAAATTCCAGGCATTTCCTGTCTTCTTCCGTGTCAGCTATCATGACGAGCTGGCTCATCAGATAATCTTCCAGACTGTTTTCTTCAACTGCAAAATTCCATGGCGTCTTCTCCTCCGACTCCTCATACTCCTGAGCATAATACAGCCGGTTTTGTTCATCCGCATGATTCAGCCATTCCAATTTCCGCTTTAAATCCTCATTTTCACCGGCTTCATTCTTTTCATTTCCATATAAAAAACCGGAAATTCCCTTTTCCATCTCCTCCAAATCGATCAAAGGATTTTCCAGGGCCTGTTTTTGAATATATTCTTCCAGTTCCTGCACATCCATCTGAAGAATTTCAGCTGATTGGATCATTTTCTGCGATAAAATCTGTTTTTGTTCCAATGACTGCTGGTATCCCAGCTCTAACATTAACATCATCCCGTTTCTTTTGTGTTATCAGGCTTGACCGTCCCCGCTTTCAGTTAAAATTCCTCAAAAAATGCAAAGATGCTCTCCAACTCCTGCACCCAGGCGTCAGAGTGATATCCGCCGCCTATCATCTGAAACCGGATCGTAAGCCCTTGTTCTTTCAATTCCAGGTACCTCCTCCTCATATCCGCCGGATTATTGGAATCCTCTGTCCCCACCAAAAAATAAATAGGGCTTTTTTTCAAAGCTTCCACATCCAGATATTCCGTGAGCGGCATCGTTCCCGTAGGAACCCCTGCACGAAACAGCCGGGGCCACTGGGAAAGCACATGGAACGTGCCCACGCTGCCCATGGAGTTACCCATTACAAATATATGATACCTGTCAATATTCCATTTTTCAAGCACTATATCCAAAACTTGTTTCAAATAATTTTGTGCGATCCTGTTTTCCCGGACCACTTCGGCCGAATAGAACTGGGGCTGATCCGTCTTTTCCTCCGGCTCCGGGAACATATGGACCGGCGGAATCACCCCTCCGTAATTGCTTCCATGTACAAAGGAATTGGGAGCCAGCAGGATATAGCCGAATTTCTCCGCATAATACTGGAGTTTCTGCCCGCTTCTGATAAAAACTGTGTCGGAATTCCCGTTGCCTCCGTGGAGACAGAGCAGCAGTTTAAAGGGCTTGGTTCCATCGTAAGAGGACGGAATATACATGCGGTACACGTTAAGCCTGTTGGCCTCCGGCATCCATACCGTATTATAAATATCGCCGATGGTCTTATTAAACCTGAAATCAAGCCTGCGTTCCGTAAAATCCTGGCTGGACGGGCCGTCGAATTTCAATGCGCTGTCCTCTTCCCTGTCGCAAATCCCTATATACTTTCCGATACGAAATACATATCTTCCGAATACTTTTTCCATGGTTTCGGCAGCCGGTATATAGAGCCATTCGTCCTTTTCAAAGGGAACCCGTTTTAACATAATCATCTCTTCGCCGCAGTTCACATTCCGGTAGTTGGCTTCGAACTGTATTTTGACGGCGCCGCACTCAACAGTGCCGGAACCGGACATTTTCCAATCCGGGCTGAATATCTTTACAAGATCGGGAAGGGCTATATAAATATCCCCGTCATCTTCCACCGTCTGACGGCTCAGATTATGGGTGTACTGGTTCAGCATCACCTTTTTGCTGCCCGGTGAAATGATCATTAATTTCTGTATAAAGCAGTAATTTCGCCCTGTATAAGGCGATTTCGTATCTTTTGTCCCTATTAATTTATTCATATGCCACTCCATTTCTGCGCCGCTGACTTCACCTAAACCCATGGCAGCAGCGCAGACACGGGCTTATGGAGGATAGCCGGTATTTTAGGCTTTTCGCTCCGGCACCTGAACTTTATCATTTCAGGATTCTCTTTTTCCATTGTGTATTTTGTAATTCACTATTTAGGAGCAAAAAACATGCCAAGAATCATCATTGAAACCGCTTTACAGCCATCAATGATAATTCTTGGCACCATTTTTGCTTTAATTAATTTATATAGAATCCGATTGAAGCAATCAGAAACAGCTGTAAATTAAAAGAGGAGGTTATTAAAATGGGAGTGATCCATTATGACTATTATTCAGCCGTCTTAAACTGTGCAACCAGAATCACCATCACCCTTCCCGATATCAGCAGAGGCCCACTACGGGGAAAAAGCCTGGATGAAATCTACAAGCCGGGGCGCAGGTTTCCCACCCTCTATCTCTGCCACGGCGGAACCGGAGATTCTACAACCTGGCACAGAAACACACAGTTGGAATTATTTCTCAACGAAAAAAATATGATGTCCGTATCAATCGACGCTCCTGAAACATTTTATTGTGATATGAAATACGGCAGGCCATATTTTACCTATCTGACGGAAGAAATCCCAAGGCTTATTCAGACACTTTTCCCCTCATCCCCACTGAGGAAAGACAACTTCATCATGGGCTTTTCCATGGGAGCCCATGGAGCCATGAAAGCAGCTCTGCGCTGCCCGGATAAATTTGCCGCAGTAATGTCCATTTCCGGCGCCAAGGACCAGGTAAAAATGAGGGAGTTAGCAGAAAAACGGGGAATCAAAGCCAGCTTCAACGTTATCGATGCAGCCTTCGGCCCGAAAGAGGAAGTAAAAGGAAGCGAAAATGATCTGATCTGGCTGGCTGAGCAGCTTGCAAAGTCCAAACAAGAGGCGCCTATGATCTTCACAGCCTGCGGCACCGAGGATTACGGACTGCCCTTATGTACGGAATTCCACGAATACCTGGACAGCCTGGGCCTTAAGAATAAGTTTATTACACAGCCTGGAATTCACGATTATTATTTCGCCAATAAAATATTGAAAATGACTTTGGATGAACTATTCGAGGTTGAGGATCCGATGGGAAATTGAGTTTTGATTGAGAAAGATACGCAGAAAAGCGGGGAGGGCGGAGGGCGGAGAACCAGAGCGGGAACCGGAACGGAGGAAGCAAACGATACAGGGATCTGATTCCAACCGTTAAGTGGAACTAAGGCCCCCAGTATGAAAAAGAGACGGTCCGATGCCCCTGAACGGTAAACTCCTCATGACTTTACCGTTCAGGGGCATCTCAGAAACTGATTCGGTTTTCAGTTTCTGCCCGCCTCTTTTTCATGCTGGGAGCCTAAGTT
>JAGZXV010000129.1 GCA_018378255.1 Clostridiaceae bacterium
AGCTTTCTGCAGTACAGGTCATCACTGGCCGTCCGTTCCCTGATAAATCCGCCTCCATGAAGATTGATAACCAGGGCCGCCCCATCATTCGGGCTGCAGGCCTGGGAAAAATACACGGTGGATTCTCCCAATCTGGTAGGCACTTTAATCAACCGGATTTCAACCGGATATTCCTCCAATTCCTCCTGCTTCACCAGTGAGGAAGTCACTCTCTTTCTCGTTTCCTTTGCCATTTGTATCATTTCTTCTCTGCTAATCTGTTCCATAACAAACCTCCATACTAGAATGTGTTTGTACTGCCTCCATTTAATAGAATGGGAAAATAAACGGCAGCCAGACAATAGAAAATACAGTTATAATCAATACCAGCGGCAGGCCGCATTTTAAATAATCCTTTAATTTATAGCCGCCTGGCCCCATAATAATGGTCTGGGCCGGACAGGCCATAGGTGTAAGGATGGACGCGCAGCCGGCAATGAGCACTCCCATAACTGCGGCCCTCGGATCCACCCCAATCTTAACAGACGCCGCACTCACGAGAGGAACGAATATGGTGATCGTCGCAATATTGGACATTACCTGGGTCAATATGAGGGGAACGATGAAGAAAACAGCCATTATCATATACGGATTCGTGGTATTTCCTAACAGCATTATCATTTTCTCAGCCACCACATCCCCGGCTCCTGTTATCTTAATGGCATCAGACAGAGGAAGTACACCGGCGAAAAGGAATACGGTGGGCAGATGGATTGATCCCAGCGCTTCTCTTTCATTCAATACTCCGAAAATAACCAGCAGACAAGCTCCCATACATGCCAGTATGTACATTTTAATTCCGATGACATCAGCAAATATCATCGCTGCGATGGTTGCCGCAATGATGAAGATGGCCGCCTTTTCTTTCACTGGATCAAGCTGCGCCCCCTTCTCTTTTTTCTTAATATTGTCATCAAAAGAAGAATTGTCAATATCGGGAAGCAGCTTTCCTGCAGCCACCGCCACATAAATCAGGGATATGATCAGAATCGGAATGCGGGCAATGGTAAAGGACCAGATATTAAACGGCGTGGTTCCTCCTGCCTTCAGCATCACATCACTCCATGTCATGTTGCTGGCGCCCTGTCCTAAGAATGTCATGCCGGTAGCGATATTTGCCACCACGATGGCAGGAAACAAAAGTTTACTCCTGCTGGTGCCGATCTCATTTCCAATTCCGATCAGCAGAGGAAGCATGATTGCCGCAGTTGCCGTCGCGCTCGTGACAATTGCCAGAATAGCCGCCACAATGCTTGCCATGAGAATCAGCATTTTCGGTTTGCTCTTATAACTGGTCACCAGCACCTGGGCCCGGTCCAGTATGGATGTCTTCGTTATGGCGGCCCCCACCACGAACATGGCGCAAAACATCACAACGTTGGTATTGGTAAATCCGGAAAATGCCTCTGACGGGGACAGTACCCCGGTTTGAATCAATGCGAGAATAATACAGGTAGATATAAGGGAAAAAGGAACCTTTCCCGACATAAATGCAGCGATGGTCAACACTAATATAATCAGTGTAATTGATAATGGACTCATAAAAAACCCCTCCTACTTTTATTTGCAGTTCATACGCGTATCACCTGAGAAAGCGTAACAGGAAAGACACTGATCTGTTACAAGAAAACTTTAACATATCTGCAAATAACTGTGAAATACTTGTTTTTTATAAGTCCATAACTTTAATTTATTACGTTTCAGCCGGATTCAAAATATTCATGGATAAAATGAATACACTTTTTTGCCGCTTTACTCAGCACCCGGCCCTTTTTCCACACAAACCCGGCCTTATATCTCACCGGGCGGCTTAGCGGAACCGCCGCCATTCCCTCGCTCCGGATCAGCGATGCGAATTCATCCCCCAGCGCAAAAGACACTCCCACATGATTGGCCACCAGATTATAGGTTGTAACCATCTGCTCCGGAGTGGCCAGAATATTGGGCACAAGACCGCATCGTTCAAATTCCGCGTCTATCTTCTGTCTGATATAGGAATGGGTGGGCAGATAGATTAAGGGGACTCCGGCCAGGTCTTCAATGGAAATGGTTTTGTACCGGGACAGCGGATGATCCTTATGCACCAAAACTTTCATTTCCCCCTGCTTTATTATAAATGTCTCATAGTTTTTGAGGATTTCCCCCTCTTCTCTCAAAACCATATACCCCAGTTCGATCTCATCCGCGTCCAGCGCTTCCATGATTCCATAACTCCCCAGCTCCATCACCTGCAGCCTGGCCATGGGATAGCTCTCCATAAAATCCCTGTATAAAGCAGGCGTTACAAATGCCCCGTTAATCGGGGTCACGCCAATATTCAGGATCCAGTCGTTAGCCGCAGACATCTCCTGCATCTCCTTCACAGAATCCTCAATCCGCCCTAATATATCCACCACTTTTTCAAGAAATATCTTCCCTTCACAGGTCAGCATCACGCTTCTTTTATCTCGGACCAGCAGCGTTACCCCCAACTCCTCTTCCATCCGCTTAACCGCAGTTGTGATTGTCGGCTGGGCGACACAGAGTTCTTCCGCCGCCTTGGTAAAACTCCCGGTCCGGGCCACCGCTTCAAAATACTCTAGCTTTCGAAACTCCATCCTTCTCCCCATTTCCCTCTCATAAAGACGCCTGTGCCTCTTTAATCACCTCAAAGGAACGCGCCAGTTCCTCCAGCTCGGTATCCGTCAAATGATACTCCACCAATTCCTTCACGCCCTGGCTGTTAATTACGGCAGGCACACCGGCGTAGATCCCATTTTCCCCATATTCCCCATGCAGCATGGCGGATACGGGAATCACTTTATTCTCATCCCTTAAAATCGCATTGACGATCTGTACGGTTATCGATGCGATTCCGAAGGTGGTCGCCCCTTTTGCATTCACAATCCGGTATGCGATCTGCGCCGTATTCTCCTTCACCTTCCCAATGTCGAATTCCTTCAGCCTGTCCCTGTTGTCCTGCAGAATCTCTAAAAACTTCTTTCCTCCCACCGTCACCTGGCTCCACGGTATCATCTGGGAATCCCCATGTTCCCCCATACAGAGGGCATAAACGCTCTGAGGATCCACATGCATCACATCCGCCAAATGATAACGGAGACGGGCGGAATCAAGAGCCGTTCCGGTCCCAATCACCCTTGATTCCGGAAGACCCGACAGTTTCTGCACATACCAGCTGATCACATCCACCGGATTTGTGATCACCACAATGCTTCCGTCAAACCCGCTGCCCATGACTGACGGAATCACACCGTCCATAATTCCGGCCGCTTTTCCAAGCATATCCAGCCTTGTCTGCCCTTTGATATAGGGAAGTGCAGCCGCAATCACCACCACATCCGCATCCCTGCACTCCGCGTAAGTTCCCGCCTGCACATGCATCTTGCTTCCACTGTACCCCATGGAATGCTGCAGGTCCGTAGCCTCCGCCCAGGCCTTTTCCTCATTCAGATCAATCAATACCAGATCATCACAAATCTGCCCCATAACCAGGTTAAATGCCACTGCCGCACCCACGGAGCCAATTCCCACAATCACTACCTTACTTCTGCCAATAGCCATAAATACCTCCTGTTCATTCTTATCCTTTCCGCCATCTGTTCACCGCAGCGCCCGGCCCCACATCTGACAAAAAGCAGTTTATAAACGCAGCGCTAAAACATTTTTAAATAATAATACGGCAAAAACAGCCTTTGGGCTATTTTAATATCCGGAAGCCACTGTCCGACATCCAGAAACACAGGACAGAGGATTAAACTTCCTATGATAAAAAACGGTATCAGACAGCAGATCACCGCTCCATTTCTCACCACGCTTTTTAAAAGGAATGCGAACCCGGAAACCAGGATAACATAAACGGCCATACATGCCAGCTCATATCCGAAATTCCCCATATTTCCTGTCACCTTCAGAGAAACCAGGCCGGATACCGCTGCCAGAAACACCAAAGCCAATACGGACGCCGCCTTGCACCACAATTTCTGAGAATAAGGCACCGGGATATAAAGCCCCTTTTTCTCATCCTCCAAAAGCATGACTGATGCAAAAATCCCAGCGATAAACACCATGACCGCTGCCACTCCCCGAACCGGAAAACCCGTTTTTACCGTAACATCCTGTATATTTCCCCCATCTATGGTATCATAGGCGAATGCAAACGTGCTGTGGTTTGTCCGGTACATGTCAAACAGCTCCGACAGTTCCGCCCATGCCTGTTTCTCATCAAGCGGTTCAAATCCCTGCTCATTTATCACATAATTTTCCAGCAGTACCCGTCCATACTGTTCCATTAAAGCCGCGAACACCACCTCAGAAGCCAGCGGTGAAATCACAGTGGCCGGAGATGTGCACAAGCCGATGCTGCGCCTGTATTTCTCTTCATTCAAACGTTCTTCCAGGTCTTCATAGAAGATATAACCGCACTCCGCCTGTTTGGAAGATACCTCCCTTTCCAGTTCCTCCACCGTATCACACCGGTAAAAATCAAAAACACTGTCCCTCTCCATTAAAGAAGCCACGGTCCGTTCCGCCAGATCCCCGCCTTCCACATAAAGAGCGATCTTCACGCCTTCCTCGTCTTTCGCTTCCATCTTCGCGGCCCCATACAAAACCAGAGGAAGAAACAGCAGCAGGATTAAATATCCCGGATGTTTTAACTGCCTTTTACAGGAAAGGCAAAACCACGTCCATATCCTCATAGCCGCCCTCCAATCCGCTTCTGAGCCAGTGAAGCCGCCACATAAAATGCAGACGCAGCCAAAATAAGCCGCAGCACCGCCCACCAGGACAACGCAGACGCCATCGTGAGTTTAACCGCATCCATCATCCAGCCGGCCGGCATATAAGGCGCTATCTTTGCTAATCCTTCAGGCAGAAACACAGAGGGTACAATTCCGCCTGCAATAAACATCATTCCCACAGAGCACAAGAAAATCCCCATCACGCCTGCCAACCGGCTGCCGCTCAGTTCATAGATAAACACAATCATAGACGCCGCTGAAACGCAGACGAGTAAAACCACCCCCACAAGCTGCAGATTCCAATCCATAAAGCCCAAAGCACACGCTGCCCCCGCCGTCAATAATGCCGCCAGCATCAACAACAGGGATATGGACAACACGCTTCCAAACGTCTGTTTCCAGCAGCCGATTCCCATCAGTTCCAGCTTCTGCCTGAGAATTCCATTCTTTTTCTTAACGATCATAGACGCAGGAATCCCGCATAACAGAAGGAATAGTATAAATGCAGAAATCCCATAAAACTCCAATACCGGAATATCGCCCACAGCTGACACCTGATAATCCTTAAAATAACTGTCCCGCGGCAGGCTGTAATTTAAAAATATCTTATTCAGGTCCGCATTTACCGGATAAATCCGGTCGGTCATCCCATAACGCACGCACAGGTTATCCGCCGCATAGATGGCAGCCTGGGCAATGCTGAGAATGCTGGCCCCCGCATCTGCCAGTTCCTTGAACACAGCCGCCTCTATGCCCGTTGATTTTGGAAATATAATGGTGGCAGGTGTATTGGTTCCGTCGATAATCCCCTCTATCATATGGTCCGGTACCACAATAAGAGCCGACAAAATTCCCTGTTCCAGCTCTTGCCTGCCCTTCTCCATATCCACATACTTCAGGTCGCTGATGCTCTGCACACTTTCCATCTCGCCCAAAATATACATCACTTTTTCTGCCAGCTCGTCCTTTTCAGGCAATACAACCCCGATTTGAATCCGCCCGGCCGCGCTGTCGCCATAAATCATATTACTGGCAGAAAAAGCAATTGCGCCAAGCACAACTGCCAGCACAACTGCTCCTCCTGTAAAATATGGCAATTTACGGCAAGCCTTTTTCAATTCAAGCTGTAAATAGACCAAAAACATCTTCATCGTTTATCCTCGTTTCCACACGGATTCCTTACTCGAACTTGCTAAGAAGGCCCATAATTCTGCCGTATGCAGACATGATGAGAACTCCCCATTCATTTTCCGTCGCACCCAGAATGTCGAACTCCGTACCTTCCAGATCTTCAATCTCGCCATCCATCGGCGCAATCGAATAATAACCGGAAAGCTCCAGCACATCCATTCCTTCTGAAGAAATGGAAATGGAATCAGCATCAGCACGGAAGCCTTTGCCCTTTTCCAGATCTTCAATCACTCCTGCAACGGTCACTTTAAACATCTCACTGCCGTAATCGCTTCCAACCAGCATCAGGTCGTAATCGCCGCTCTTTCTGTCATAACTTCCGCTGTAAGATAATTCGACCAGTTCATCATCAAAATCCAATCCTAAATCTACATCGCAGGTAAGGGCTTTATCATCATATTTCCCTTCTTTTACAAATGTGATTTCTCCTGTCTCTCCGTCTGCATCCACAGTAAGTACAGCTTTCATATTCTGGGTCAGATATGCTCCGCCGTTCATCTCCAGGTTAAGACCCAGCAACGCGCTGGAATCATCTTCATAGGTCAGACCAGTCTCTGCTTCTAAGGAAACCAGCCTGCCCTTCTTATCCAGATAAACCGTAATTTCGATCTCGTCATCCAGGGCTTTATCAAGGGCCGAAATCATCTCTTCACTGCCCATAGCCAGCTCATCCCACATCTCATTGACCATAGTCTCACCGTTCAACAGATCAGGATCACCATAAATAGAAGAACTCATCATCTGGTTCGACAGGTTCATGATCTGACTGTAGTAGTCGATCAGCTCCTGTTTTAAGGTCTCATCTTCCAGGAAGAACTGGCATGTCTCATCCACAAATTCTATTAAATCGTCTTTGGAAACCACCATTCCAAAGCCCCGGCAGGATACTTCCGAACCGTCTACTTTAACTTTCTTCTTTTTAGAAATTTTAGATACCTTTATGCTGTCTTTCAGCTTATCGAAAGAATCCGTCTCCTTATCAAACCGCTCTTTCAGTCCCAGCACATCGATGGGGCCTGCCGAACCGGGAGCGTAAAGGCTCTGGCAGTATTCGATATAGCTCTTAAACGCATCCATATCAATGCCGCTCATATCAATAAACCGGCCCAAATACGGTGAATTTTCAATCTGACTGGCAAGATCGTCCGCATAATTTAAAACGAAAACCTGGTCAAAAAGATCCGGCAGCGAGGCCTTAAAATAGGTATCGTCATAATACATTTTCAGCGTTGTGATATCAATGCCTTTATAGATGATGCCAAGATCCAGGGAACCGGTATTGTTCACCATATCATTTTTTTCAAATATATCGAACCCTGCGCCCTCAAAGCTGCCCAGTCCCAATCCCGCCATATCTTTTTCCAGTGTCAGGCCAAATCCGTAATCCGTGCTGGCCGTCTGGGCATTGGTAAAGATATCGCCGAATCCAAAAATCTCTTCCGAAGGTCTTACCTGCTCCGAAGAATTGACGCTTTTAAATGCATCAAACACCTCTTCCTTCGGATCTTTCTGCATCCCAAAAAATGCTGCCGCTGCGATTCCAACAACTGCAACCGCTGCAACTGCCGCGATGATGATTCCTTTTCCCTTTTTCTTCTTTGGAGCAGCTGCTTCTGCCTGGGAGTTAATCACCGGAGACAAAACTGCCGGCTCTGTTGTATATGTATCATCTGAAGACGGGGAGTTCACTCCCGCTGTGTTATCCGCCGCAGCTTCTCCATCCAGGGTTTCACGGTCCGGCTTCTCCAGAACTACGGCATTCTTCGCTGTCTCTTCCTTTACTGTCTCTTCCTCATTCGTCTCTTTATCAGCCGGACTGCCCCAATCAATCTTTCTCTCAGTCAAATCCGGCATTTCCGTTTCCCCATCCTTCTTTGGCCGTTCTGCTGATCCATCCGTTTCAGACGCGTTCCCCGCCTGACTCCGGGTTTCATTCAGCCTGGCACCGCAAGAAGTACAAAATTTCGCATTTTCATCATTTTCCATGTTGCAATTCGGACATTTCATAGCTCATTCTCCCTTTATCATTTATTTTTCAAACCGGCTCACCAGCTCTTTGGCACTCATTCCTATGGGCGCCTGTTCCAGTTTTCCGTGATTCAAAACGTACAATTTCGTGCACAAAGACAACTCCTCCAGCTCATGAGAGGACAGGAGCACAGTGCCCCCTGCCGCCATATACTTAATGAGATAGTTTCTTATATCTTCTTTGCAGATCAGATCCAGTGCAGCCCCCGGTTCATCCATAATCAGAACCGGCGCATGATTGGACAAAGCACAGGCGATACTGAGCCTCTTTTTCATCCCTCCCGATAAACGGCTGACATCTGTTCCCAGAAAGCCGCCGATTCCAAGCATTGCCGCAGTTCCATGATCCAGATCCGCTTCCATCTTTTTCTTATCACCACGATAATATAATTTCAAATTATCCTTAGCCGACAACTCTTCCATCAATGGATTTTCCTGGGGAACATACGCAATGCAGTCAGATAGGATTCTTCTGCTTCCAAGAATTTCCTTTCCCTGATACGTCATGCTGCCTTTATCCGCTCTTACAGTTCCCGATAAAACAGAAAAAAGCGTTGTTTTCCCACAGCCGTTTCCGCCTGCGATTCCCACACATTCACCTGGACCCACAGAAAAAGACACACCTTCCAATACACTTTTATGCTTGTACCGTTTCCAGATATCTGTCACTTCTATCATAATAATCCTCCATGCCGGAGCATTTTTTACATTAACTCCTAACGTAGGTATATGAAAACTTTACTACAAAAAAAAGTCATGGTCAAATGAAGTTTTCCTTAATTTCCCATGACTTTTTCTGCTGTTTCAGACAGTTTTATTCTGCTGTTTCTTCCTTCTTTTCAGGAGCGGGATTCAAATCACCTGGTTTCATGCTCAGGTTAATCCGTCCCATCTTATCAACTTCAATTACCTTTACAGTAACTACATCACCAATATTAACAACGTCTTCCACTTTAGCCACTCTCTTATCGGAAAGCTTAGAAATGTGGATCATACCGTCTTTCTTAGGAGCCAGTTCAACAAATGCTCCAAAATTCATAATGCGGACTACTTTACCTGTCATGATCTGTCCGGCTTCAATATCTGTAACAATGCTCTTGATAATGCTGATCGCTTTTTCAATCATAGCCTTATCTGTACCGCATACCGCTACATTGCCTTCTTCGGAAATATCAATCTTGACGCCTGTTTCATCAATAATTTTGTTGATTACGCTGCCCTGCTTGCCGACAACATCGCCGATTTTGCTGGGCTCAATGCTGATCTGTTCAATCTTAGGCGCATATTGTCCAACTTCTTTTCTGGGTTCGGAAATGACAGGAGCCATGATCTCATCCAGAATATAAAGTCTTGCTTCCCGTGTCTTTGCTATCGCTTCTTCAATAATCGGTCTTGTCAGTCCATGGATCTTGATATCCATCTGGATTGCAGTGATACCTTTATGAGTACCGCCCACCTTAAAGTCCATATCGCCGAAGAAATCTTCCAGACCCTGAATATCGGTCAGAACGAGATAATCGTCATCAGTATCTCCTGTTACCAGACCACAGGAAATACCTGCAACAGCAGTTTTAATCGGAACTCCCGCAGCCATAAGAGACAGCGTGGAAGCACAGATGCTGGCCTGTGATGTGGAACCGTTGGATTCCATGGTTTCAGATACAGTACGGATCGCATATGGGAATTCCTCTTCTGAAGGAAGCACTGGGATCAATGCCCTCTCAGCCAATGCACCATGTCCGATTTCACGGCGTCCCGGTCCTCTGGATGGTTTTGTCTCACCAACAGAGTAGGAAGGGAAGTTATAATGATGCATATATCTCTTTGAAGTTTCCATATCATCAATACCGTCTAATTTCTGGCGCTCTGATAATGGAGCCAGGGTACATACATTTAAAATCTGCGTCTGTCCACGTGTGAACATGCCTGAACCGTGAACGCGGGGCAGCAGATCGATTTCTGCAGCCAACGGACGGATTTCCGTGATTCCACGGCCGTCTGGACGCTTATGGTCTTTTAAGATCATCTTGCGCACAGTCTTTTTCTGATACTGGTAAACAGCTTCACCCAAAACTGCAAGCCATTCCTCATTCTCTGCAAATGCCTCTTCCAGTTTTTCCGTGATCTGACGGATATTCTCTTCTCTCGTCTGTTTATCATCTGTAAATACCGCAACTTCCATCTCTTCCGGAGTTACGATCGCTTTGATCGCATCGAACAATTCTGCAGGAACTGCACAGCTGGTATAGGTATGCTTCTCTTTTCCGCATTCAGCTACAATGGTATCAATAAATCTGATCACTTCCTGGTTCACTTCATGAGCTTTATAGATGGCGTCGATCATGGTCTGTTCAGCCACCTCGTTAGCGCCTGCTTCAATCATAATCACTTTATCTCTGGTAGACGCTACGGTAAGAGCCAGGTCGGAAACCTGTTTCTGTGCCTGAGTCGGGTTGATAACAAATTCTCCGTCCACTAAGCCAACCTGTGTGGTCGCGCAAGGTCCGTCAAATGGAATATCAGAAATAGCGGTTGCAATTGCAGATCCCAGCATTGCGGTTAATTCCGGGCTGCAGTCCTGATCTACGGACATAACCAGGTTATTCAGAGTTACATCGTTGCGGTAATCCTTTGGAAACAGAGGACGCATCGGACGGTCAATAACACGGGATGTAAGAATCGCGTTCTCAGACGCCTTTCCTTCTCTCTTATTGAATCCGCCTGGGATTTTTCCTACTGCATATAATTTCTCTTCATATTCTACGCTTAACGGGAAGAAATCAATTCCCTCTCTCGGTTTATCAGATGCGGTTGCTGTAGAAAGCACTACCGTATCACCATAGTGCATAAATGCCGCACCGTTAGCCTGTTTTGCGACTCTACCGATATCAACCGTTAATGTTCTGCCGGCAAGTTCCATAGTAAAACTCTTGTACATACGTTTAATCTCCTTTTTTAGAATTTTCTTCTGCGGAAGATGCCGAAACTACTGAAAAACACACGAATCTTCATGCCCTTTTCAGCGGTCTCGGGACAAATCTTCCACATGAATTGCCAATCAAATGGCTTTCTGACCCTCATAATCCTAACTCCTGAGAATCAAGAATAGGGTGGAGATCATATCTCCACCCTAATGTTCAAAATTACTTTCTGATTCCTAACTTTTCAATTAAAGTACGGTATCCTTCAAGATCTGTCTTCTTCAAATAGTCAAGAAGACCTCTTCTCTGACCAACCATCATCAGAAGGCCTCTTCTTGAATGATGATCCTTCTTGTTCTGCTGTAAATGCTCTGTTAATTCAGCAATTCTTGCAGTTAAAATAGCAATCTGAACTTCCGGTGAACCTGTATCTCCAGGTTTTCTACCATATTCTGCGATAATAGCAGCTTTCTTTTCCTTTGAAATCATGATGATTTCCTCCTTAATCTTATAAACTGACCGAGAACTAAGCTTCTGGTTGGAGCGTCCAAAAAACCGGGTTCCGGCGTTAACTCATACTTTGTAAGTCTATCATGAATTGTTTGACTTGTCAAACATTTTTCATTCCTGCTTATCCCGCTTTATCTTTTGTGCCGTCCCGGATTTTATCCCTGTTTTTGAATGACCTGGGCTATTTCCATCATTCTGGGAAGACATGCATCGAAAAACATCTCATAAGATTTACAAAAATACTGCCCATATGGCGCTTCTGCCTGTCTGTTCCTTCTGCAGCCGCCCCGGCAGAGCGGATAATACCGGCATTTCCGGCATTTCTCATCGTGATTCTCTGATTCTTCTATGAATCCGATCTTCTGTCTCATCTCATTCACAGTTTCTACGGTGTCACTATTAAAGTTTCCCAGTTTATACTGGTCTAATACATAAAAATCACAGGGATAGACGGCGCCATCCGCCTCTACCACATACTGCATTCCGCAGATTCCCCTCATATCACAGGATTCCGGCATCTGTCCTAACAGCATCGCTATGTAATTTTCAAACTGCCTGATAAACGGCTGCTTCCCCTGCTGCAGATCCCCGAACCACAAATTGAACAGTTTAATTAAAAATTCCCCATAGACTTCCGGCGTCAGCGAATAATCCCGCTTTCCCGGTTCCTCCCCCAGCGGAT
This sequence comes from Clostridiaceae bacterium, assembly GCA_018378255.1. GTDB lineage: Bacteria > Bacillota > Clostridia > Lachnospirales > Lachnospiraceae > CHH4-2. The sequence continues at coordinate 12,111 of JAGZXV010000129.1, forward strand.
CGAGACAGGCAATAAACTGCAGGTAATCCAACCCGTTTTTCTTATAAAATGCATAGGTTTTTTCTATCTGCGGTGCAGTCTTTCCATTGACCACGGACAGGATATTGAACTCCACTCCCATCTTTTTAAACAGGTCAATGTTCTCCATTATTTTATAAAAACTGCCCTCACCTTTTGCGTTTTTCCGGTATAAATCATGAACTTTAGGACCGCCGTCCAGAGATACTCCCACCAGAAAATGATTCTTCACAAAAAACTCAGCCCACTTTTTGTCCGTATGATATCCATTGGTCTGCAGGGCATTATAAACTTTAATCTTTTTCGTATTATATTTTTCCTGTAATTCCATGGATTTTTCAAAAAACGGGAGGCCGGTCAAGGTTGGTTCCCCTCCCTGATAGGCAATGGTGCATTCCCCTTCCGCATAGGCAAAAACCTGTTTCATCACAGCCTCTAATGTCTCTTCAGACATCATCCCATAAGATGGCTGTTCCCTTTTTGACATGGTGTCGTAGTAAAAGCAATACTCGCATCTGAGATTACAGTTTCCAGACGCCGGTTTAATTAATACACTGATTGGCGGCATATCTTCTCCTTTTTGTAAGCATTTTTAGTCATTTTACCGGTCAATAAATTTCCTCTGCCTGATATTATCCCGGATCTTCTGGATAAAACAGGAATATTCATATATGGGCTGGCATTGTTTCAATTTCGGATGGTCGGCCGATAAATTAATGTTGATCACCTTCACTTTTAATTCTAACATAGGTTCCCCTTTTTTTACAAGGCAGGCATCCGATAATCTCTGTTCTTTTTCCGCTTCATAAGAAGCTTCCCCATTACTCTTTCGTTGTATTGCCGGTATCCATACAGTTTCCTCCTTTTTTTACTTTTGTTCTTTTACTGAGATTCATTTGGGAAATTTCGGCGAAATGCCGGTAAGAAAATTTGCGAAATGCGGTATATCATATTTTACAATAAAAAAGTAGCGCTTTGGCAAATCAGATCAATCAAAAGACCTGCCAAAACGCTTTTTCAGTTCACTTATGCGCCCACATGTTTCAGCGCGTTATCCACATGTTTTTTCGCTCTCGGTATATCCTCCTCATCCAAATGTTCGATGATAATCGGAATGTTGGGATGATTCTTCATCAGGCGTTCCAGATATAGTTCATAATTCAGCACACCCAGACCGGCCGCCGGAAGTTCAACTGCCCCTGCTCCCCGGAAGCTGTTGTGTTCTGCCGAACCGCCGCCGAATTTCTCACCGGTATCCACCGCCCTCTTACAGTCCTTTGCATGGGCCACGCGGATTTTATCATCCAGAACATAGAATATCTTTTCAATCGTTTCATCCACATGATCGATATTATCCTCGCCAAAGTAATTGGTCGGGTCCATCAAAAGGCCGATTCCCGGATGATTCACTTCTCTCAAAAGCCTGGCGGTCTGCTCTACGGAACCCACAATGTTGTTCACATAGTTTTCAATTAAAAATACCGCATCATGGTCATAAGCGAATTTCGCCAGATCAATTGCTATGCTCTTAAACTCCTGATATGCTTCTTCTGTTGCATTCTTAGGATCGTAAAGCCAGTCGCTCTCCACATTATAAGTACCTGTTTCGCTCACTACATATGGTGTTCCGAAGTCCCTGGCATGGGCCAGAATCTCTTTTACATAATTGATGTTCGCCTCTCTCTGAACCGGATCCGGATGGACCAGATTGGTATAAGCTGAAATGGCAACGATAGGAAGGTTCGCATCCCGGAACGCATCTCTCACGTAATTAGCCTTTTCCTTTGTGATATTGCCTCTTGATAAATCGATATCTTTAAACTCAAGATCGAGCTGCACACAGTTCATCCCATGATCTTTTGCCCTTTTAATCGTCTCTTCCATTGAATACGGATAATAGCCTGTAAAAATCCCAACTGAAATCATACTTTATTCCTCCTATAATAATTCTTCTAATTTTACGGTCCGCTCTTCTTTGATAGACCGGTAACACGCCTCCACACAGGCCAGGGTCTTCACGTTATCCCTTGCGCTGATTTCCGGTTCCGTTTTATTTTCAACCGCACACAACAGGTTTGCCATGGTGCCTACAAATGCATCCGGGAACCACATCGTCTCCCACTTAGGCTCAATCCACTGATGGGGATATGATTTGCAGGCCAGCCTCAGAGAGCTTCCGGCAAACTCAGGTTCCCGTTTATGCCATCCGAAATCCCCTTCTGCAAACCCATCTGTACCTTCCACTCTCCAATTGATATAATTATGCTTCTTGCAGGGTTCCTCCGGCCATGCCCATACATCATCAAGGCTTGTAGCCATCAGGCCGTCTGAATACTGGTAGGTATACTGCGTAATTCCATCCGTATGTTCAAACTTCGTTCTCGGATCCGTTCTGCATAGAGCCGTAATCTTTTCCGGATCGCCGAACAGATACCGGAAAATATCGATATGATGTACACCCATGGCGTATAATTCCAGCTTATTGTACGCCTTTAAAAATGCCTGCCAGTCCGGTATGGCCCTCATATCGATGGTGGCAATCACCGGTTTTCCGATCAGCCCCTTATCCAAAATGTATTTGAGCGCTCTCATGGACTGGTCATAACGCATATTGGAGTTCACAGCAATAGGAATCCCCGCCTTCTCTCCCAATTCAACAATTTCCTTCGCCTCTTCCACAGACATGGCAATCGGCTTCTGGCATAAAATACCTTTAATATGCGGTTTCGTACAGACATAACGCACAATCTCAAGCTGTACATGAGGCGGTACGGCAATATCTATAATATCGACTTCCGGATCATCCACCAGCTGATGCCAGTCTTCATAAACCTTCTCCAAATTATGTACTGCCGCCACCTCTTTACTCTGCTCCAGATCTAAAGAAGTTATGGCATATGGGTTAAATCCCGCCTTACGGTAAGTAACCAGATGGCAGTTCCTAACTATAAATCCTGCGCCGATGATGCCGATTTTATAATCCTTGTTTTCAGGCATCACCGGAATGGTGGCTGCTTCCAGTTCCTTTCTCAAAAGTTCCCCACGGTCCATTTTTCGCATCCCCTTTCTTCATGAAACGTTTTATAAGTTATTTTCATACTAACAAATAGCTGGGGACATGTCAATAGAATTCTGTAAAATTATTCTTTTTTTTCTTGTCAAAATTCGATTTGCATGTTATGATGAATCCATGTTATGAATCGTTTCATATTTTCGAAAGGAGATTATCTTATGACCGGAAAAGAAAAATTATCACTGGCATTAAACCATCAGGACGGACCGCTTCTGCTGGATATAGGCGGCATGCCCACCACCGGTATCCATTGCTCAATTGTAGAAAAAATGAGGGAATACTACGGACTGGAAAAGCGCATTGTCAAAATAATCGAGCCTCTTCAAATGCTGGGTGTGGTGGATGATGACTTAAAGGAAGCCATGAACATTCAGACGTCCCCGTTATGGAGCGCCGGAACCATGTACGGTTTCCGCCAGACAGATCAGTTTAAGGAATGGAAAACCCCATGGGGCCAGGAAGTATTGGTTGCCAAAGACTTTGTCACAGCTTCCAATGAAAAAGGGGACACTTTTATCTACGCCTGCGGCGACCAATCATACCCGCCGTCAGGCCATATGCCAAACGGCGGCTACTATTTCGACAATATTATACGCACTCCTGAGTTTGACGAAGACGAATATGAAGTTTCAGAAAATCTGGAGGAATTCGGCCCTGTCTCACAGGAAGATTTAGACTGGCTTGCCGCCCAGAGAAAAGAGAAAGAACATTCCACTGATGTGATCATGGGTAATCTGGGCGGAACCGCCTTCGGCGATATCGCCCTCGTTCCAGGCCCCCAGTTAAAGGCTCCTAAGGGAATCCGCGACATTACGGAATGGTACATTTCCACCGCCATCCGCCAGGACGTTCTTCATGAAATATTCGATTACCAATTGAATTATGCTCTGGAGAATCTCAAAAAAATGCACGACACCCTGGGCGAAACCATCCAGGTGGCTTACATCTGCGGTACAGATTTCGGAACTCAGAACGGGCCTTTCTGTTCCAATGAAGTTTTCCGCAGCCTGTATGCCCCTTACTACAAAGCGGTGAATAACTGGATTCACGAAAATACCTCCTGGAAAACATTCAAACATAGCTGCGGCAGCATCTACGGCCTTCTGCCCGATCTGATTGAAGCCGGTTTCGATATCATAAACCCGGTTCAATGGACTGCCAAAAACATGGACCGAAATCAGTTGAAAAAGGAATTCGGTGACCGTATCACATTCTGGGGCGGCGGCGTAGATACCCAGAAAACCCTACCCTTCGGAACCCCGCAGCAGGTTCACGATGAGGTTTTGCAATGCTGCAAAATATTCGGCAAAAAGGGCGGTTTCGTCTTCAACACCATACATAATATCCAGCCTGGGGTTCCGGCGGAAAATCTGGCGGCTATGATTGAGGCGGTTCGGGAATATAATGGGGAATAAAATTGGGATTTGATTAGTGAAAGTAACGCAGGAAAGCAGGGAGGGCGGAGGGCGGAGAACCAGGGCGGGGACCTGAACGGAGGAACCAAACGATACAGGGATCTGATTCCAACCGTTAAGTGGTACTAAGGCTCCCAGCATGAAAAAAAGCGGTCCGATGCCCATTCACGGTAAACTCCTCATGACCTTACCGTTCAGGGGCATCTCAGAAACTGATTCGGTTTTCAGTTTCTGCCCGCTTTTTTTCATGCTGAGAGCCTAAGTTCCACTAAACGGTTTCCACACG
>JAGZXV010000130.1 GCA_018378255.1 Clostridiaceae bacterium
GCTTCGGAGGAAACCGTGACAGCCGGGATGGAAGCCGGGGCGGCTTTGGAGGAAACCGGGGTATGCCGTGTAGATGAAATCAGAACCAGAATGTTTGGATCCAAGGTTTATGTGGACATTGAAATCGCAGCGGATTCCAGACTGGAGCTGGGAATGGCCCATCAAATTGCGGAAAATGTCCATGACGCCATAGAAAACACATTTCCTAAAGTAAAACACTGCATGGTCCATGTCAATCCTCTGGAAACATCAGAGCGTTAAAATGGTGTTAAGCATCCGTTTAACTGATTGACGGGGAGAGACACAATCATTTATAATACCGTATAATCCGGAAAATGGATAGAGAAAGGAAAGAGTACATGGACGACGCCGACAGCGACGAAGAATCCCATTTGAATTTGTTACAATCGAAATCAAATTTTATATGCTCATATATTACAGGCATGACCTGCGGTCTTTTTGGACGGCGGGTTGTGTCTTTTTCGTTTCCGGAAGCAGAAGGAGGAGGAACCAATGGCCTGATAGAATAAGATAAGAACCGTCATAAGAACAGTCAAACTAAAAAAGAGAGAGGATTATTAAATGGAAAGTCACAGTATTTCACTAATTATTATTGTATTTTGTATCGTTATGTCAGCATATTTTTCAGCAACAGAGACGGCATTTTCTTCCCTGAACCGGATCCGGGTTAAGAATATGGCGGAAAAGGGCAATAAAAAAGCAGCTCTGGTGCTCAAACTGTCGGAAGATTACGACGGCCTGCTGTCCACAATTTTAATAGGAAATAATATTGTTAATATAGCCAGCGCGTCCCTTGCAACTTTAATATTCGTAAAGCTTCTGGGGGATGAAGCGGGAGCCAGCATATCAACTGTAGTCACAACGATTGTGGTGCTGATTTTTGGTGAAGTGTCGCCAAAGAGTATTGCGAAAGAATCACCGGAGCGGTTTGCCATGTTTTCCGCGCCGATCCTGAAATGGCTTGTGTGGGTTCTGACGCCCGCCAACTTTTTATTCCGCCAATGGAAAAAACTGCTGTCACTGGTATTTAAGACAACAGAAGATACGGGCATTACGGAAGAAGAGCTGTTGAGCATTGTGGATGAAGTGGAGCAGGGAGGCGGAATTGATGAGCAGGAATGCGGCCTGATACGGAATGCCATCGAGTTTTCCGAACTGGAGGCGGTGGATATCTTTACCCCACGAATTGATGTCGCAGCCGTATCGGCCGATGCGTCCAATGAAGAAATAGCAAATCTGTTTGCAGAAACCGGTTATTCCCGCCTGCCGGTTTATGAAGGGGATATCGACCACATTACCGGCATCCTGTATCAAAAAGACTTCTATCATCTGGTCTGCGGCCGGAAAAAAGAACTGTCCGGTGTGATCCGTCCTGCTTTATTCATTACAAAACATATGAAAATCGGCGCTTTATTAAAGGAACTGCAAAAGCAGAAATCCCATATTGCAGTTATCGTTGACGAGTTCGGCGGCATGGTCGGAATCGTTACATTGGAAGATGTACTGGAAGAACTGGTGGGAGAGATCTGGGATGAACATGATGTGGTGGTAAATGAGATCGAGATGGTTTCAGACCGGGAGTACCTGGTGCTTGGAAATACTCATGTGGAAAAACTGTTTGAACGGTTACATAAAGACCGGGAATTCGAAGTGATTACCGTCAGCGGCTGGGCCATGGGGGAGATCGGCAGGATACCGAAAGAAGGAGATCAGTTTATCTATGAGAATCTGAAGGTTACGGTTCTGTCCATGAAGGAAAAACGGGTGGATAAAGTGCGGGTAGCGGTGGATTTACCGGAAGTTTCATGATTAAGCAATGGTATTAACGCCGGTCTTATGGTACAATGAAAAACATAGTAAATAAAAGAACAGGCATGAGGAAAATGCTATGAAAAATTATACCAGAGCGGCGGCCTTTGTTTTGCTGCTGGCGGCCATCTCTTTTACAGGATGCAGGGATCAAAAAACGCCGGCAGAAACAGAGAGCCATGTAAGTCAGCCAGCCACAGCGGAGGCCGGAGAAAAAGAACCGGATAAGGCGCAGGTTCGTGCAGGCAGCAAGGAGCCGGTTACGGAAACTTCGCCGGTTCAAGGGCCGGCGGGAGAGAAAAAGAGTTTGATTGACCCGGAGGGCACGAGTCTGGAAACCAGAATCCTGGTACCGGAAGGCTATCGGCGCGTTCCGAAAGAGGCCGGAAGCTTTCAGGGATACATGAGGATGAGAGCGATGAAGCCGGATGGAAGCAAAGTGCTTTTATATGATGGGACGGAAAAGGGCAATCAAAGGGCGCAGGCGGCTGTTTTTGACTTTCCGGTGTTTGAAAGTGATTTACAGCAGTGCGCGGACAGTGTGATGCGCATCTATTCGGAATATTTCTGGACAATGGGAGCGTATGACAAGATCGCCTTTCATCTGACGAACGGTTTTTTAATGGACTATCCGTCCTGGATCAGCGGAAAACGGCTGGCAGTCGATGGAAACAACGTATCCTGGGTGAAGAAGGAAGATTATAATGATTCCTATGAGACGTTTCTGCTCTATTTAAAATATGTGATGATGTATGCGGGAACTCTTTCTCTGGACGAGGAGAGCGAGCCTGTGGAGATTGCAGATCTTCAGGCCGGAGATATGTTTATTAAAGGCGGCAGCCCCGGGCACTGTGTGATGGTGGCCGATGTGGCTGAGGATGAGATGGGAAATCTCTGTTTCCTTCTGGCCCAGGGCTATATGCCTGCCCAGGATTTTCATATATTAAAAAATCCGCTCCATGAGGAAGATCCTTGGTACTATGTTTCGGAGATCACATACCCGCTGCAGACGCCGGAATATACATTCCAGGAGGGCAGCTTTAAACGTTGGTATGGTTTTTTGTATAAACAGGAATAGTTTATTGGCTTAGAGCGTGTTTGAAAATTCATTTCCGCCGGATGCACGTCTCCCACTAACTGTGACGCACATCTGACGGAAAGCAATTTTTAATCACATGCCAGTTCAGCCATCAGTTCTTTTACTGTGGTCATCTTCTCCAGACGGTATGCATTTTCACCGCAGAACAGGAGAGAATTGTCCACGTCCCCTTTAGCAGCCCGCACCAAAGCGCCGGTGATGCAGTAGGGAATCTTGGTAATATCGCATTTCTTCAGGCAATGGTAGCATTTGGGGATCTTCTCATTGGAAGCTTCCCTTGCCGCCATGAAGGAGTTGCGGATTGCGCGTCCCGGCATGCCTACAGGGCTTTTAACCAGCACGATATCTTCTTTCCGGGCATTGAGATAGGCTTCTTTAAAGCGGGGATCCACATCGCATTCCTCCGTTACCACAAAGCGGGTGGCCATCTGCACTCCGGCACAGCCTAAATCCATATAGTGGTCAATATCAGCCCGGTCGTAAACGCCGCCTGCAAAAATGACAGGTATTTCTTTCTGATATTTCTCTTCATATCCTTTTACACATTCAATAATTTCAAGTATCTGCTTATCATATCCGGTGGAATCCAAAGCTTCGACTTCTTCTTTTGAATATCCCAAATGCCCTCCGGCTTTCGGCCCTTCGATGATCACCAGATCGGCAGTTCTGCCATAATGGCGGTCCCAAAGTTTCAGCAGAGTCTGGGCGGCCTTTGGCGGAGATACGATGGGAGCGATTTTAATAGTGGAATCCTTTGTCAATGCGGGAAGGTCCGTGGGCAGCCCGGCGCCGGAAATAATCAGGTCAGCTCCGTGGTCGATACAGCATTTTACATATTCCTTATAATTGTTTAAGGCGCACATGATATTCACGCCGACAATGCCGCCGCAGGCCAGTTTTTTTGCCTCTTCTATATGGCGGCCCAATGCCCTTAAATTGGCGTTTAAAGTGTTGGTTTCAAAATCCGGTTCTAAGAATCCGGGCTGGGCGGCAGATATTACTCCGATTCCGCCTTCTTTTGCAACGGCTCCGGCCAGCCGGGACAGGCTGACGCCAACTCCCATTCCTCCCTGGATAATCGGAATGCCTGCGGTGAGTTCACCTATTTTCAACGGTTTAAGATTCATTTTTTATCTCCTGTTGTCATTATAATTAATACTTTGATATGTAGTTATCAATACCAGATTGCACAATACCAATATAAAGCAGGAATAAGAATCTGTCAAGTGAATATGATCAACAGGCAGCAGAAGGAAAGACCTGGTTGCAACAAACCTTCTTATTATATATAATAGTTTTGTACTGAGAAAATATGCCATTGGATAGGAAACGGACCAGCCGGTGTAACCGGCAGAATGGAGGAATATATGGCGTTATATGATTATGTAGGAGCGTTAAAAAAAGGACGGAAGCAGTACCAGTCAGCCGTTTTAAAAGGGGAATATCCATACCTTCCTGTTTTGGATGATATTCTTTCTTATACAGATATTGTATCGGAAGTGAGCCTTGGACTGATGGATATTCCGCTGGCACGGATCGTTGGAACCAAGACCAAAGGGCGCACCAGCGCTTTTGCCAATAATTTCATGCCTCTTCTCAGCGAAAAATCAGAGTTTGGGTCAAAATGGGCTTTTTTATTCGATCATCAGATTGATGAGGGGATTCATGACCCCATTGTTGCCTATGAGTTTATGAACAAGTTTTATGTCCAGGAAGGGAATAAGCGGGTCAGCGTGTTAAAATATCTGGGGGCCTTCAGCATACCGGGAACCGTTGTGCGTCTGATTCCCAGAAGAAGCGATGAGAAGGAGAATAAACTTTATTACGAATTTCTGGATTTTTACCAGGTATCATTTAACTGCGATGTCTGGTTCAGCAGAGAGGGCAGCTATCACAGGCTTTTGACGGCTATGGGAAAACAGCCGGATGAGGTTTGGAGTGAAGACGACAAGGAATATTTTAAGGCAATTTATAACCGTTTCGTAAAGGTTTTCGACCAGGAAGGCGGGAATGCGCTGGAACTGACCAGTTCGGATGCATTTTTGGTTTACGTGGAGATATTCGGTTATGAAGCTATTTTAGAGCGTACAGAGGCCCAGATACAAAAAGATCTGGTTAAGATATGGGATGAATTTATGCTGGTTTCCAGAGGCGGAAAAATTGCCCTGGTGGAACAGCCGGAAGAGGTCGACGGCGGTGCGGGCAAACTGATGAACTGGCTGAGACCATTTTCCAACATAGAGCCGGAAATGCTCAAAATTGCATTTATCTATGCCAAGACCCCGGAAACATCCAGTTGGACTTATGGTCATGAACTGGGCAGAATGTATCTGGAACAGGCATACGGCGGCAAACTGAAGACGGTGGCATTTTACGATGCGGACAATGATGAAGAAACTGCCAAGGCCATCGACCTGGCCATTGCAGCCAGATGCAACCTGATTTTTACAACATCATCCCAGATGATTAATTTCAGTGTGAAGGCGGCGATCCAGCATCCTGAGGTTAAAATATTTAACTGTTCGGTCAATATGTCGTATTCATCCATCAGCACCTATTACTGCAGGATGTATGAGTCCAAGTTCCTGATGGGGGCTTTGGCCGCATCCATGGCCCAGTCCGATAAACTGGGATATATTGCAGATTATCCCATCTATGGCACCATTGCCAATATCAACGCATTTGCACTGGGGGCCAGAATGATCAACCCTTACGTAAAAGTTTATCTGGAGTGGTCCAGGGTAAAAGATGCTAAGGTGCAGGAAACATTGGAACATGACGGAATCACGTTTATTTCAGGGGAAGATATGATAACTCCGCAGACCCCGTCAAGAGAATACGGCTTATACCACAAGGAACCGGACGGACAGCTTGAGAATCTGGCAACTCCGATCTGGCATTGGGGAAAATTCTATGAAAAAATTGTGGAACTGACCTGTAAAGGAGCGCTGGATACCAGGGAAAATAAAGGAAAGCAGGCCATCAATTACTGGTGGGGAATGTCTGCGGACGTGATCGATGTGATCTGTTCCCAGAATCTGCCTCATGGAACCAACCGGCTGATAACATTTTTGAAAAATTCCATCCGGGCGGGCAGTTTTCAGCCTTTTAACGGCTTGATTTATTCCCAGGACGGTTCGGTGCAGTGCGGGGAAGAGGAAAGTTTATCACCGGAGGAGATCATCACCATGAACTGGCTGGCTGAGAATGTGGTGGGGCGGATTCCGGAGTTTGATGAACTGACGGAAGCGGCCCAGGCCCTTGTGAAACTCCAGGGGGTGAAGGTAGAAGAGACAACAGAGACGGAGGAAAATCAGCGTGAAGATTCTGGTATTGGCAGATCATGAGTCCAAGAGCCTCTATGATTATTATCAGCCTGAAAAGCTGAAAGATATCGATTTAATAATATCCTGTGGGGATCTGCGGGCCAGCTATCTCAGCTTTTTTGCCACCTTCTGCCATGCGCCTGTACTTTATATCAGCGGAAACCACGATAAATATAATATAAAGGCGCCGGAAGGCTGCATCTGCATAGAAGACGATATCTATGAATTCCGCGGAGTCCGCATTATGGGGCTGGGCGGATCCATGCAGTATATTCCCGATGCGGACAACCAGTATACGGAGAAGGATATGGAGAAGCGGGTCAGGAAAATGTGGTGGAAATTGAGGAGGAAGAAAGGGTTTGATATTCTGGTAACCCATGCTCCCGCCTATGAGTTAAATGACCTTGCGGATCTTCCCCACAAAGGATTCCAGTGCTTTAAGGATTTAATGGATAAATACAGCCCGAGATATTTTATCCATGGCCATGTCCATGCAAATTATGGCGGATTTAAACGATGTGACCGTTATGGGAATACCATAGTGATCAATGCTTATGAGAAGTATGTGATTGAATATCCTGAGCCAAACTAAAAAAACATCCATAAAAGTTACATATATTTGACATCAGGCCGTTTTCAGGATAATATGTAATTATTGAGTTTTAGTTGCGATTAGACCGGAGTGTATAACTGAAGAGGAAGAGGTTTTTACGAAAGGATTACTATTGCGATGAAAAAAAGTCTGTTTACGGTTTTAATGCTCGCTGCGGGAATGGCTGCGGCTGCCTGTCTGCCGGTTTTTGCAGGCGAATGGAAACAAGACTATGTGGGCTGCTGGTATGATAATGGAAACGGGACCTATCCGGCAGGAACCTGGAAGTGGATTGACAGTGACCACAATGGGGTGGCGGAACGGTATTATTTTGACGAAAACGGTTATTGTCTGAAAGACGGAGTGACCCCGGACGGCTGTCAGGTGGATTGTGACGGTGCGTGGATTCAGGACGGCCTGGTTCAGATCCGTTACATAGGGATTAACAGCTATGACGAGGCGGCAAAGGAGGCTCTCAGCGGTTTTGTAAATGAAATATACAGGGTGAGCGGGCCTTTTGAAGATGCAGCGGAAGGTTTGGAGATTACGGGCGCCGATTTGGAACCGGCAGAGAAGGCGGATATCCTTTCCTGGTATCAGTCTCTTTATGGACGCAGTACGGACTGCCGGTTTATCAGCGTTTCAGGGAAAAACGGTACGTATAACCGGGTGAGTACCGATGTTTTGGATGAGGTGCTCTATGAGATTTTGGGCAGCAGTGATAACGGTGAGACTCTGTCATGGTTTACGGACCCGGCAAATGGCTATGTGGATGAAAGCAGGAATGATGGCATGTTTAACTGTACGGTTCAAAAGGAAAAAGAAAATCCGGAGTATTATCTGAAAACGGAATTCTGCCGGGCGGAAAAAGAAGTGGCCTGCCTCAGCGGCGAGGTGATGGTTTACCGGCCTGAAACAGGAGAATATGAATACGTGCAGGATTTTAAAGCTTATTTTACGGAAAATCATAATTCTAATATAGCCGGACTTCAGTTTGAGCGGCTGATAATCGGCAGCAGGGTGTAAAGGGCAAAGATTGTTATGAGACGGCCTTCCTCATTTTTTAATGAATATTAATATAAATTCAATTGAATTTTTATTCTTCCGGAATTACAATTAGTAAAAAATGAGAATGAGGAGGGCATATATGAAAAAGAAAAAGAGACGGCTGTTTGGGATAGTATTGATCCTGATTGCCGTCCTTATTATATTTTCAGGAGTTGGAGTTCTGACTTTTATGCAGCAGAAAGAAGAGGATCAGACCGTACTGCCGGACAAGCTGCTCATGGACTATATGTCATACATCGAAGCTGGACGGTATGAAGAGATGTACGGCATGCTGAATGAACAGAGCCAGGCAAGTCTGCCCCAAGAGGATTTTATAACAAGAAATAAAAACATATACGACGGAATCGGTGTATCTGAGATATCAATTGAAGTGACCGGTATGGAAGAGAGCGGGGAAACGGATCTGGCAGTCGCATATAAGACGGTCTTAAACACCTTAGCAGGGGAAATCCGGTTCGACAACCAGGCCCTTTTTACAAAAAATGAAGAAGGGGAATACCGCCTTGAATGGAGCGATAAAATGATTTTTCCCCAGCTGGAGTTTACAGATAAAGTCCGGGTGTCTACTGAAAAAGCGGTGAGAGGACAGATTCTGGACCGGAACGGGGTGATGTTAGCCGGGCCGGGCACTGCGTCCAGCGTAGGATTGGTTCCCGGAAAGATGAACGAAAACGCGGATCAGGATATGGGGAGACTGTCGCTGCTTTTAGGAATTTCTGAAGAAAGTATCAGGAAGAAGCTGGATGCCGGATGGGTGAAAGAAGATTCTTTTGTTCCCCTGAAAAATATAAAAAAATTGAAAGAAACGGACCTGATGAAAGAAATCCCTTCTGAGGAAACGCTCAGGATGAAAGCGCTGGAGGATGAACTTTTATCGGTACCCGGAGTGAAGATAACAGATGTGGAAGTGCGTACATATCCACTGGGTGAGATGGCCTCTCATCTGACCGGTTACGTTCAGAATGTGACCGCGGAAGACCTGGAAAAACATCCGGGGGAAGGTTACCGCAGTGACAGTGTGATCGGACGAAGCGGCATGGAGAGCTTGTATGAAAAAGAATTGAAGGGACAGGATGGACATACGATCCGGATTGTGACTGCTCAGGGGTCGATCAAAGAGGTTCTTGCATCCGCTGCAAAAAAGGATGGAGAAAATATCAGGCTGACTGTGGATGCAGAACTACAAAAGGCAGTTTATAACCAGTTTAAAGAGGACAAAAGCTGTACGGCGGCTATGAGTCCCAGGACCGGCGAAGTTCTGGCCCTTGTGAGCACCCCTGCCTATGACAGCAATGATTTTATTCTGGGACTGTCAAATGACCAATGGAACGCCCTGAATGAAGATCCGGCACAGCCTATGTATAACCGTTTCCGCCAGAAATTTTCCCCAGGGTCATCGTTTAAACCGGTAATTGCCGCTCTCGGACTGGAAAATGGCGCTATTGACCCCAATGAAGATTTTGGAAGCGAAGGGCTCAGCTGGCAGAAGGATTCCAGCTGGGGGAATTATTATGTGACGACTCTCCATACTTATCAGCCGGTTACTCTGGAAAATGCATTGATCTATTCTGATAATATTTATTTTGCTAAGGCAGCTCTTAAAATGGGCAGCGATAAGCTGGAAGAAGGGCTGGACCGTTTGGGATTTAATGAGCAGCTTCCATTTGAAATAGTCATGGCCAAATCCCAGTACTCCAACGGTGATTCAATCGACAATGAAATCCAGCTGGCGGACAGCGGCTATGGCCAGGGGCAGGTCCTTGTAAGTCCGCTGCATCTGGCATCGGTCTATACGTCATTTGTAAACGGCGGTTCCATCTTGAAACCTTATTTAAGATACAAAGAAGGGGCCGAAAGAGAAATCTGGATTGACCAGGCTTTTTCTGCCGGCACATCTGACCTGGTGAAATCCGCCCTTATCAAAGTGGTTAACAATCCGGAAGGAACCGGATATGCCGCTCATCTGGATACTGTAACATTGGCGGGCAAAACAGGAACTGCTGAAATAAAAGCTTCAAAAGAAGACAACAGCGGTACGGAACTGGGGTGGTTCTGCGTATTTACAGCAGATCCTCAGACAGAAAGGCCGATCTTGCTCGTATCGATGGTGGAAGATGTGAAAGACCGCGGAGGAAGCGGATATGTTCTGAGAAAGGATAAAGAAGTGCTTCAGGCCTATGGTTATTAGCGCATAACAGTTCAGGCGGCTTCCTGACCGTTTTTTAGTCAGGGAGATGAGTTGTCTCAACTGCTGCAATGAAGGGTTTCTCTTGTAAAAGAAGTGGGTTTTGGTTTATGATAGTCTATATATAAAACTGTCTCTGGTGCAGCGGCAGATTGGAGGGTCTATGAATTCAAAAGAAGTGATTTGTGATGCAGTTAAAAGAAAAGCGGATATTATATCCGGAATTAATCAGGCTGTATGGGATTATGCGGAGTTCGGGTATCAGGAGGTTAAAAGTGCTGAAAAGATCGTCCGGGTTTTGGAAGAAGAGGGATTTCAGGTTGAGACAGGGATAGCGGGCATAGAAACGGCATTTGTTGGAAGCTACGGCAGCGGAGAGCCGGTTATAGCTATATTGGCTGAATATGATGCGCTTCCTGATCTGAGCCAGCAAGCAGGATGTGCGGTTAAAAGCCCGGTGCCGGGGAAAAAATTCGGCCATGGCTGCGGCCACAGTGCATTGGGGGCCGGGGCTGTTGGAGCCGCAATTGCGGCAAAGGAATATCTGAAAGCGAACAGAGTGAGCGGTACGGTGAAGTTGTTTGGATGTCCGGCGGAAGAAATGGGATTTGGAAAGGCATTTATGGTGAGGGAAGGCTGCTTTGACGGAGTGGATCTGGCGTTTACCTGGCACCCCAATGACTGCAACGGCATATCTGCTTCCAGAAGTGTTGCGTATTATAAGGTGAGATTCCGGTTTAAAGGTGTGACGGCACATGCGGGCGGAGCTCCGCATCTGGGAAGAAGTGCACTGGATGCCTGTGAACTGATGAATGTGGGAGTTAATTATCTGAGAGAACATATCATCACTGACGCCAGAGTCCATTATGCATATCTGGACTGCGGCGGAGATGCGCCCAATATTGTTCAGGATCATGCAGCGCTGCTGTATTTTGTCAGGGCGCCTAAATTGAGACAGTGCGGGGAGATTCTGGAGAGGATAAAAAAGATCGCCCAGGGAGCCGCTCTGATGACGGAAACAGAAGTGGAAATAAAAGTTTTAGGGGGACTGAGCGATACGGTTCCCAACGGGGAAGCTTCTAAAGTGCTGTCAGAGGCCTATTGTGAAGTGGGCGGCCCTGAATTTTCAGAAAAAGAGTTTGCAACTGCAAGAGAATTCCTGGCAATCCTTCCGGAGGACAGTAAAAAGAAAATTCTTAAAGCAGGTGCGCAGGCAGAGAAAATTACAGAAGAGGAATTCGCAGAGCGGCCATTGTATACCAATGTGATACCATTCAGCCCTGAGATGATGGATACACTCATAACCAGTTCAACCGATGTTGGAGATGTGAGCTACCAGGTTCCGACCGCCCAGATCAGCGCCGCCATAGGTATTCCGGGAACCGGTCTTCATACATGGCAGGCCACCGCCCAGGTAGGCTCTTCCATCGGAGATCAGGCATCTCTGGCGGTAGCCCGGGCCATCGGACTGGCCTGTGCGAAAGTATTTGAACATCCTGAGGTGGTGGAAAAGGCCAAAGAAGAGCTTAAAAATGCCACCGGCGGGGAATACCTTTCTCCGCTGCAGGAAGGGGCAAAGCCGGGCGATGAAAATTGATTATTATGCATATTCCTCAGGGATCAGAAGCTGGAATGCATCATTTAAAGTCCTGTTTTCCATGATTGTTCTCCTTTTCTGCATTATAGCCGATAACCTTTTTGTGTCGTTCACAGTAGTATTGACCATGGCGTTTTTTACTATTGGAAAGGGGAAGGTGAGGGCAGCAGATTATGTCCGGCTGATGACGGTTCCACTGGCATTTATGATCTTGGGAAGTATTGCCATTGCAGTGGGATTTTCAAAAGAGGTGGCGGGAGATTATGGGATCGATATGAAATTTTTCTATCTCTACACTTCCAGGAACGGCATTAAAAAGTGCCTGGAAGTGTTTATGAAAGCCTGGGGAGCGGTCAGCGCGATGTATCTGATGACCCTCTCCACCCCTGCCAGCGAGTTGATTTTAGTGCTCCGCAAAGCCCATATTCCCAAGGTTATGGTGGAACTGATGAACATGATATACCGTTTTATCTTTATTATGCTTGAAGTCCAGGAAAAGATGAAGATTTCTGCCCAGTCCAGGCTGGGATATGTGGATTTTAAGACATCGTGCAAGTCTTTTGGAAACACGGCCAGCAATTTACTGGTGGTATCTTTAAGAAAGGCGAATGCATATTATGATGCCATGATATCCAGATGTTACGATGGAGAGTTTATGTTCCTGGAAGAAGAAAAGCCGGTTACCTGGAGGCAGATAGCTGGAGCCGCCGTCTATCTAATGGGGCTGATTGTGATTTGGCAGCTTCCGGGGCGTTTGTAGAAACGTGTGATTTAAGCCGTCTGTAAATACAAGAAGGCTTTGATTAGAGTGGAGGAGAATGTGTCAGGTGATGTACTGCTGCAGGCCCAGGGCCTGTTTTATGGATATGAAAATAAAAATGATGTGTTAAGGGATGTGAGCTTTTCCATCCGTGAAGGAGAACGGGTTGCGGTGTTGGGAGCCAACGGAGCAGGAAAGTCCACATTATTCTTAAACTTAAACGGAGTGCTGACCCCATCCAAAGGAACGGTGTCCTATCGGGGCAGGGTGATCGGTAAAAAGGAGTTAAATGAACTCCGCAGGCATGTGGGCATTGTATTTCAGGATGCGGACAATCAGATCATTGCCTCCTCCGTTTTAGCAGAAGTCTCTTTTGGCCCGATGAATTTAAAACTTCCTAAAGAAGAGGTGAAAAACCGGGTGGAGGAAGCGCTGGCCTATATGAATTTATCGGATTTTAAAGACCGGGCACCCCACTATCTGAGCGGAGGCGAGAAAAAAAGGGTGAGCATTGCCGATATAATAGCGATGAAACCGGAAGTGATTATTTTCGATGAACCTACGGCAGCTCTGGATCCGTTAAATGCGGATATGCTGGAAGAGGTATTGGGAAATATGGCGGAGAGCGGAAAAACAATCCTGGTATCAACCCATGATGTGGATTTTGCGTACCGGTGGGCCGGGCGGATTCTGGTCTTTTGCGAAGGCAGGCTGATTGCCGATGGGGATCCTTTGGATATATTTGGAAATGAACAGGTATTAAAGGCGGCGCATTTAAAACGGCCGGTTCTTTTAGAAGTCTATGAGGGATTGGTGAAAAAAGGAATGCTGCCGGACCGCAGGAGATATCCGAGGCAGATTTCCGAGTTCCGGAATCTGCTAAATGATATTTAAAATCTGCGAATGAATGATGGATGCGAGAAGATCGTAAAAGAAAAATGGTAAAATATGAAAGATTAGATTGACAAAAACACTGCATTTAGATACACTGAGGTTAGAAAAACAAATTACAATTGGTGCCTGTCTTTATTTAAAGACTGGATAATAGGAAAATGGGTGTAAGTCCCATACGGTCCCGCCGCTGTGTTGGAGGAGCCATATTCCATATGTCACTGTATATACGGGAAGACGGAATATTGCGATGATGCCAGAGTCAGAAGACCTGCCTTTTGTAAAGAAACGTTACGGTTACGAGAGATGACCGGATGCGATATTTCCTCTGGTTTGGCCAGAGTAAATTTTGGATGCCGGTTTGTGAGTGGGAATCACAAATATGGTGTCTTTTTTATTTAAAGGAGAATGCGTATGACGAGGAAGCAAAGAAGTATTATGAAGCTGGCAGTATTGACTGCCATGGTGTTTGGTATGCAGATCCCTGCCTTTGGCATGCATATCATGGAAGGTTATCTTCCGGTTGGCTTTTGTGTGGCCTGGGGAGTGATCTGTATTCCGTTTTTGGCTAAAGGAATTTTTGGCATTCAAAAGGTGCTGGAGGAAAACAGAAAGGCGATCACAATACTTGCTATGGCAGGTGCATTTATATTTGTCATATCTTCATTAAAAATTCCGTCTGTGACGGGAAGCTGTTCCCATATGACAGGAACTGGGCTGGGAGCCATTTTGTTTGGGCCCTCAGCGGTCAGTGTTCTGGGCATTATTGTTCTTTTGTTTCAGGCGGTTTTATTGGCTCATGGCGGCCTGACTACCATAGGCGCCAACACATTTTCAATGGCAATTGCCGGTCCTTTTGTATCATATGGGGTTTATAAATTATGTGAAAAGACTAAGATGAACCGGAAAGTCAGCATCTTTTTAGCAGCAGCGTTAGGAGATCTTTTTACATATTGCGTTACCAGCATACAGCTTGCGATGGCTTATCCGTCTGAACAGGGTGGAGTGGCTGCTTCAGCCGTAAAGTTTTTAGGTGTTTTTGCACCTACTCAGCTGCCATTAGCCATCATTGAAGGTCTGCTGACCGTAGTTATCGTCATCGGGCTGGAAGTATATGCCAAATCGGAACTGACATCCATAGGTTTTTTTAAGGAGGCGAAGGTGAGTCATGAGTAAGAATAAAAAGACAGTGTTAATACTTCTAACAGTGGTAGTGCTGATTGCGGTGGTTCCCATATTCGCCTTAAAAGGAGCCGAGTTCGGCGGTTCTGACGATGCGGGCAGCCAGATGGTGGAAGCGATTCATGGGGAGTATGAACCATGGCTTACTCCTGTCTTGGAAACGATGATCGGCGGGGAACTTCCGGGAGAAATTGAAAGCCTTCTTTTCTGCCTTCAGACTGGTATCGGCGTATCGATCATTGCATTTTTTATGGGAAGGTTTGTTGAACGTAAAAAATGGGAAGATAAACAGACACAATTATAGAATTTTGTTGAAACTTGTCTCTCAAAATGTTAAACTATAGAAATGTTACATTTCTATGACAGAACATTTTGGGAGACTTTTTCATGAGACGATTACTTAGCACAATCCTGACACTAATATTAATGATGCAGCTTTTTGTGATACCTGCCTATGCGAAGCCGGATTGGCCGGACGATACCGGAATTTTGGCGGAAGGCGGAATTGTAATTGACATGGATTCCGGGGCAATGCTGTTTGGGCAAAACAGCCGGGTGGGGTATTTTCCCGCCAGTATAACGAAACTTTTGACGGCTTTGGTGGTTTTGGAACACGCCTCTTTAGATGAAGAAGTGACCTTTTCTCACGACGCGGTTTATAACATAGAAGAGGGAAGCGGAAACTATTTCGGTCTGGATGAAGGTGATAAATGGCCGGTGGAAGATTGCCTGTATGCGTTGATTCTGCGCTCATCCAACCAGGCGGCTAATGCATTGGCGGAGCATGTGGGCGGAAGCAGAGACGGGTTTGTGGACATGATGAACCAGACCATAGAAAAACTTGGATGTACGGACAGCCGCTTCAAAAACCCATCTGGCCTTAATGATCCGGAACAGGTAGTTACGCCTTTTGATATGGCGCTGATTGCTAAAGCGGCATTTTCCAATGAAAAACTGCTGGAGATTGCGTCCAGCCAAAGGCATAAATTTCCGCCGACAGTAAACAATCCTGAGGAAATCAGCGCTACAATTGAACATAAACTTCTGAAGGATTCGGAAGAACTTTATTTTCCCGATGCAGTGGCTGGAAAGACGGGGTATACCTCTCTGGCCGGCAACACTCTGGTGACATTGGCAGAACGGGATGGAAGACGGGTGATTGCTGTCGTTTTAAAGGGTACACAGCCTCAGTATTACGTGGACAGCCAGAACCTTCTGGAGTTTGGTTTGTCCAGGTTTCAGAATATAAAGATTGCGGAGAAGGAAACTTCCTATACAACAGGCGGGAATGCGGTTACAATCGGCGGCCAGAACTATCAGCCGTCTGACTTGGAGATCGATCCTTTGGCTGTCATAACTCTGCCAAAAGATGCGGAATACGGCGATGCGGAAAAAACGCTGGTGACGGAACTGCCAAAAGATCATCCGGTGGGAGCGGTAGCTCTTTTAAAGTATACCTACAATGAACGCAGTATCGGCCAGGCATACCTGCTTTTAAAGAATGCGGAAGCATTCGCAGATGCCAATCAGCCAGGCCCGGCGGAAACTTCCCAGGGTGAGACGTCTTACGAAGACCAGCCGGCAGATCAGCTGGGAGGGAATGAGGGAAAAACATCTCTTCCGTCAATGCCTTTGCCTGTATTGATACTGGTTGTAGTTTTACTGCTGGCAGGCGGTGGTATCGGATATATCGTGTATCAGAGAAGAAAAGAGGAGAGGGAACGCGCCCTGCGGCGCCAGAAGAGACGCCAGAGAATTATTGAATCAGGCTGTTCGGAAGAAGAGTTTGAGCGGATGGTGGCGGAACGGATGAAGAGGAAGAAAGATAAGTAGACAGAGATAAAAATCAGCTGATGGTAAGTTAAAAACTGCCATCAGTTTTTTGTTGCTTTGAATTGCTGAAAAGCAGCCTTGAGTGATATAACTTCTTGCAGACTGCGTCAGTGGACAGGGCGCTGTTTAAAATTAATTTTGTAGTCAGACTTTAATTAACCTTGTTTTTTTTATCAAAATAGGATATTTTGAAAAGTAACCATAAAATTACGAAAAACAAGGAGTGGACAAGATGATATTAAATATGGAAATGATTCCTGCCTTTGAACGTTATCTCTACGAGCAGGAGCGCAGCAGTGCGACGATCGAGAAATATATCCGGGATTTAAAAAAGCTGTTTCTTTATCTGTCAGAAGATCTGGAGATTAGCAAGGACAAGATGATCCGGTTTAAACAGGAGCTGACGGACCGCTATAAAGCGGCCAGTGTGAACTCGATTTTGGCTGCGGTCAACCACTTTTTAGAG